>NZ_JAVRBS010000004.1:0-188575 GCF_034531155.1 Nostoc sp. ChiVER01
GAAATTGCGATCGCCGCCTTGGTGCAACTGCTGCAATCAACTACTGTGGATGACTCCACCCGTAGCCTGGCAGCAGATAGCTTAAGGAAAATCGACCCTGGCAATGAAATTGCGATCGCCGCCTTGGTGCAACTGCTGCAATCAACTACTGTGGATGACTTCACCCGTTGGCTGGCAGCATCAAGCTTAGGGGAAATCGACCCTGGCAATGAAATTACGATCGCTGCCTTGGTGCAACTGCTGCAATCAACTACTGTGGATGACTCCACCCGTAGGCGGGCAGCATCAAGCTTAGGGGAAATCGGCACTGGCAATGAAATTGCGATCGCCGCCTTGGTGCAACTGCTGCAATCAACTACTGTGGATGACTCCACCCGTAGGCAGGCAGCATCAAGCTTAGGGGAAATTTTACAGAATAATGAGCATTATTTTGAGGTGGTCAAAGCCTTAAGTGGTTATTTGCAATTAGATAATAATTGCTACAGTATTATATGGAAATGCGCGCAGAATATGCCTTATCCCGATTTCTATCAAGCTTGGCATCAGCATAACGTTGCTACTCCTGCGATGCGAAGCTTAAAGAAAATCCTCTTCACAAGAATAATTTAAGTACTTTTGCAGCAACGTTAAAATGACGTTCCCATGATGACGGCAGCTTGCCCATTTGTTACCAATACAAGTTGTTTCGTTCAGAACGCTTATCCGTTGTTAACGAAAACTTGTCTGTTCGTTAACAACACAAGTTGTTTTGTTCAGAATGCTTATCCGTTGTTAACGAAGACTTGTCTGTTCGTTAAGAACACAAGTTGTTTCGTTCAGAACGCTTATCCGTTGTTAACGAAGACTTGTCCGTTCGTTAAGAACACAACTTGTTTTGTTCAGAACGCTTATGTTTTCGTGACAAAACTTATGCGATCATTAACAACGCTTAAGCAAAGCTTATCAATTAACTTGTTTCGTTACCAGAGCTTATCTATTAGTGGCAAACGCTTATGCGATCGTTACCACAGGCTAAAAGCATCCTCTAAAACGATCGCAAATAACGATTTCTACAATGGGCTACGCCTACGTGCAATTTTGCTTCTGCCAATTTTCGGACTATATTATCATGATTGTGGAAGCGCGATCGGGTCAGCTTCGGATACTTTAGATTAGCTCACACAACTGCTGCACAAGTTTCAGAGGTTTTTTATGAACAAGAGAGTAACAGTTGTATTTGACGGGGGTGTTTTGCGCCCAGATGTCCCTTTAGATTTAGCACCTAACACGCGTTATGTAATTACAATTCAAGAGTTCAAAGAAACATCATCATCCGGCGATGCTTGGGATGTGCTGGAAGCGATCGCGGGAACTATTGACGCACCAGAGGATTGGTCTAGCGAACACGATCATTAAAGGCAAGATTTCACAGGTTTATGAAAATTATTCAATTAGATTTTGAATTTCTGAGTTATCGAAACCCGCTTTGCAAATTAAATTTAAACATTATGATGTATCTATGTAATTGTACAAGTGGCTTTTTTATTTTTTGACAAATTAATACGAGGAGTTTTAGGTGACAAAAAATAATACAAAAAAGGCTGTCGCTCAAGCTATTTCCACAGCTGTTGCTCTGGGTTGGGTAATAATGCAAGTGGAATCAGCACAAGCTGCTACGTTGACGGTTAACAATCTCAATGACAGTGGCGTTGGCTCGTTGCGAGACACCATCAACATTGCAAATAACAATGACGTAGTAGATTTCTTAGTAGAAAGTCATCCTAGTACAATTAGCCTAACAAGTGGGCCACTTGCGCTCACTAAAAACCTAACTATTAATGGCCCAGGTGCTAACTTACTTACCATCAGTAGCAATAATCACTTCCCGGTGTTTGACATTAACGCCGCCGATGTTAAATTTTCTGGGCTAGCGATCGCTGGTAGTTTCAATGCTTACAATTCTAGTAACCTAACCTTTACCAATAGCACTGTTAGCAGCGACAATTTTAAAATAGATAGTAACTTAAGACTTATCAATAGCACTATCAACAGCAACAATATTGAGATTAATGCTGGTGATGTGACGCTCACTGATAATAGTCAACTAGTTAGCAGCAACGATATTAAGATTAATGCTAATAATGTGACGCTCACTGATCATAGTCAACTAGTTAGCAGAAATGATTCAGGAGCAGCAGGCAGTATAACTGTTACAGCTAGTGAAGCTATAACTATTACAGGCAGTGATGTTTTACCGACAAGAGTACCCGAACCAAGCGCAATCGCTGCTGGTAGCAATCATTCAGGACTAGGAGGCAACATAACTATCAACTCTGGCGCTTTGATATTGAGACCCGGTGCTACTATATCCAAACCAGTACCCAAACCAAGCGCGTTAGCGAAGCTCGCCGTAGGCATCGCTGCTGGTAGCAATCATTCAGGAGCAGGAGGTAACATAACTCTTAGAATCCCTGATCTTCTTATATTGAAACCAGTACGCAAACCAAGTGCGATAGCTGATGATAGCAATAATTCAGGATTAGGAGGCAACATAAGTATCAACTCTTCTTTCATAATCGCACCACCTAACGAACCAAGCGCGATCGCTGGTGATAGCAATAATTCAGGAGCAGGAGGTACTTTAACTGTTACAGCCAGTAGCATTTCGCTGACAAAAGTACCTGAACCAAGTGCGATCGCTGGTAGCATACTTGCTTGTAGTATGGCTTTGCTAGCGAAGAGAAAGCAAGGAGCGTTTCGCAAGGCGAAGATATAATTAGATATTAAAATCAATTTACAAATAGTTTAAATAATTAGCCCGCGCAGACATGAGCCTGAGTGGGCTAATTATTTATGGGCAATTAGTCAGACATAATATCAATGTCCCTGAAACTAAAATTCTTTCAGGAACCTGTATCAAGCCTCAACTTTTACACCTTTCCAAAATGCTACATAACCCTCAATATTCTTAGCTTTCTCCTTGGCGCTGGGATAATACCAAGCAGCATCTTTGTTGATTTGCCCATCAACTTCAATACTGTAATAGCTAGCGACACCTTTCCAAGGACAAGTACTGTGGGTGCTACTGTCTGTGAAGTATTGCTTGTTAATGCTGTCAGCAGGGAAATAATGGTTGTTTTCCACAACTACGGTATTATCGCTCTCGGCTAAAACTGCGCCATTCCAAATTGCTTTTGGCATAAGTGAGTTTGCAAATAAACTATACACTTAACATTTTGACACGATCGGCTTATTTTATCCTCTTTAACGGCTAACTGATACCATTCATCAGAGCTTCAAGCAAATGGTCAGTAAGGTTTATAGAAAATTTTCCAATGCCACTATTAATTGGTATCACTTTTGTTTATCAAATTAAAAATTAAAAGTATTTGTTTATCTTATGAATATTTCCTAGCATATTGCTATGGAAACTTAATTAGCAAAAAATGAATTTCAGTTTAGAACTGAAAGGGAAAAACATGTATAAGAAGATTAATTTCATGCCTAAAATCACTAGCGCTCATACAGCCAAAAATAAAGAAAATGACGCATCAATGAACACAGCCGCCAACTCTGACATTTTATCTAGCTATTCCAAGAAGGTAAATTATCTCCAATCCTTTGATACTGCGTTTATTGCATATCAGATGATGGGTCTGAGTGAGTAGTTTGGATGAAATAAAAGTTCAGAAGATAATAACTTGATATCAAGATTCTAAGATTGCTAAAAAATCAGGTTTTATTACTAGGTAAAACTAATTAACCTAGCTCAAGGAGAAATTTATGAAGATTACAAATTTGATAAATTCTGCACTTATTGTTGCTTGTATTGCTTTTGTACCTGTAATTGTTGACGCTCAAACAGTTAATAACAGCAACAGTGTCGGACAAATCAACAGAGATTCGCCTAAAACCAGCTATCTTCAACCTTTCAATATTGCCTTTCTAGCTTATCAAGGTGCTTTTAAAGAGCAGGGTATTCCCAGTGCAGGTAATTTGATATTTCGATTTCAAACAGGAAAGCTGACAGCCAAAGATGTGGTTCAGGCTGCTATCAAGGCTAATAAGTTACCAGCACAAGTTTTGAACGATGAAGGTTATGTTAATGCGGTCGAGTCGCAGTTTACATCAATGATCAATGGTAGTAATGATTGATATAGGTAGCTAAGTACAGATAAAAACTCCACGCCACTTGTGGGATGGAGTTTTTAGGCAGGGAGAGAGTAATCAAACTCACGTATCCAACTTGAGCATCTCATTGGGCAAAATTACTGCGTCGGCAATTTTGGGTGTGTAGTCGAGTACTTTGCTACGACTCCAGAAATCTCTGGGTTGTAAAGTCTCAAATAATTCCAATAGTTGCCCAATACTTGACGCACATAATTTTTGGTTTCATCAAAGGGAATTTGCTCAACAAACTCATCTGGATCTTGTGTGGTTTGAGTTTGCAGCCATTTGGAGACATTACCGGGCCCAGCATTGTAACTGGCGATCGCTAACAGTGAGTTATTGTTATATTGATCGTGGGTATGACCCAAATACCATGTACCCAGCATGATATTATCGTTGGGATTTTCTAGATTTATGGTTTTGATATCTACCTTGATTTGTGGAGCAATCCATTTAGCTGTACTCGGCAACACCTGCATTAAGCCAGTAGCATCAGCGACGGATTTGATTTTTGGCTCAAACCGCGACTCTTGACGCATCAGAGCAGTTACTAGCAGAGGATTAAGTTTACGCTCAATAGACCACTTTTCAATCTCTCGCAGATAGGGAAATGGATAACGTGCTTGCCAGTAGCTGATCTGTTTGCTCAAAGCCTGATATTGGGCAACTTCTGATGATATTTCTCGATCTTCCAATTTAGAAATTGTATCAATTCCGATGAGATTATCTCCCCTTGCCAGTCGCACCAACCCTTCGGTAAATTGCTCTGCTACAGTTGGCTGAAGTTTATTCTGAAATTCTGTCTGCCATTGTAACCAGGCATCGCGGTCTTGACCCAGCAGATATAATTCTTTGAATGTCTCAGAACCAGCAGGCGGTACTGAACGCTGGGGTGTGATTACTTCCGGGTTCATGACGCGCACATTGTCAAAGTTGCCAACATTCAGCCCCAGCATGTTAGCGGCTCTCCATGCATAGTATGAGTATGGGAACTGGCTAATCACATACTCATAAGCAGTTTGAGATTCTTGCTGTTTGCCTAGTGAAGCTGCCCATTTCCCTACCCAAAAGCCAGCTCTTGGAGCCAAAATACTGTTGGGGTTGTTGTTGACAATTGGTTCTGCCCATTGCCAAGCACCGACGTAATCTTTAGCATTGGCTTTACCTTGGGCGATTTTCCAACGATACTCTGCCGCTTCATCAGAATTGCCGTATTTGGCTATGAGTAATTGCCACGCCTGGCTAGCTAACTTTTGATTATTAGTGGCTTGGAGAATTTTAGCTTTTTGTACTAGTGCAGTACCAGCTTGTTTGGGAAATTTACTAATTACCTGCTCAAGATAAGGTAAGCCGTCTTTAGGTGTTTTTGCGGTTTCTGCTAATCGTAGTAATGCAGTTCCAGCTTCCTCGCTGTTGGGAAATTGCTGTACTAGTTGTTTATAGGTAGCGATCGCTTTTTCTTTATCTTTGCCCCCAACCTGTAACCCTCGTGCGATACGGTAGAGGTTACGCGATGTTTTCGGTGCATTGACATAAGCATTGGCGGCTTTGAGAAATTGACTATTTTCCCAATAGCCTGTACCAATTAGTTCCCAGTCTTCGGGTTTGAGGGTAGGCTGTTTTACTAGCTGATCCAAAACGCCCACTATGCCAGGTTGGTCATAGGCATATTTAGCCAAAATCAATTGTAATTGTGGCTGATTGGGATTTGCTTGCAAGCGTTTACGAATGATTTCCCAAGTCAGAGGGTTGGAAGGAAATTGAGCGATCGCTGTTTCCTGTTGTTTTGGTTGAGCAATCAGATATAGGGCTTTGACTGTGGCCGCTTCTTTGGGATACAGTTTCAACACACTTCGTCTAAGATCCGAGGCTTTGCCGTCCTCGCCCAAGATATCTTGTGCCTGCGCCTGTTTCAGCAGAATATATGGTGCGAGGAGGGGATAGTCTCTATCTAGCCCGTCTAGTAAAACCAGCGCTTTTTTCGCTTGGGTTCTTTCAATGTAATCACTCGCCAAAAGATAACGAGCGCGATTTCGGTCTAGCGATCGCGACTGTCCGGCAATTTCTGCTAGTTTTGCCGCCCTTTCTGGCAGAGATTGTGACACCAGTGGAAAGACGGCTGATTTAGCAATGCTACCCTCTGATGTTTGCTCTGTTTGATTTTGACTCAGTTTGAGCCATTTCCCCAGAGACTTACCAATCTGAGGTGCTGATACCATTGCGCCAGCTAAAAAGGCAAACAGTGCCGCACCCGCAATTATCGAAATTTGCTTTTTCTGTAATTTCTTCAGCATGAATACTCGCTGAAAAGTTCCGGTGAATTTCTTGAAACTTTAACACTCTTAACCATCAGTGTTACCAATTTTTAGTTTTAGATTTTTAATTTTATGTAGAAAAATACTAATTTTCAATCCTACTGTTGGCAGTAATGAGTAATTAACACATATTAGATACTATTGCATCTATCTTTGGTATGTCATAACAGTTCAGTTAAGCAATTTTTCCTTCTCTTTCTTCTCTCTGTGTTCTCTGCGCCTCTGTGGTAGCCTGCGGTAAGCCGATGCAGCGTCTATGCAAAAAAAAGACTTTGACAAACAGGAGTAAAGCGATCGCTGACAAAATACTACTATGCGTAGGCGTAGCTAGCCATAAACATGGTTTTGATAACAATTGAGTTATTCTGCGCTGCTACTAAGCTGCTGGGAGCAAATCATCTAACTTTCAAATTTTTCAATAGCACGATTCTCATTCAGGAAATAAAATATCAAAGCCTTCCTGAGAAAAGTGTTTATCATGGGTCAAAACCTCGATAATTCCCAATTGCTGCATGGTGTTCATTGAGATGCAGTCAGTTAGGCTATAACCTTTATCAAGCCGATTCTCATACAAAGTTAAACCAGCCAAAAAAGATTCGTGAGTTTGTTGTTTAACCTCAATATCTGGGCTGTCCAAAATATCTCTGACTAAATTGGCTACTCTTTGCCGCAACTGAACACCTGACTTTGAGTAAAAAGCAAGCAGTTCGACCAGAACTTCATCTGTAGTGATCAGTTTGCAAGGCTCAAGCTGCTTGAAAGCCTGTCTAACCCTTCTGTACCAAGCATCTGCTGGATTAACAAATGCTATCCAGTAAAAAGTATCTGCAAATATGAGCCTCATGCCTCAATTTTTGGAGTGCCGTAAATATAATGGTCGTGTTGCTCTGCACCGTCCGATGGAAGCTTGCTGAGTTCTTCTTCAGGGATATTTTTGACGAAATCTTCTGCAATTTGCCAAATAGACTTTCCTCTCTCAGGAATCTCCTTCGCTTGAGTATTGTCTGGCTGGGAAAGTTTTGGATTTACCTGCGTGATCCCACTCAATTTCTGAGCCAAATGAGCAATTAGTTTTAATTGTTCCTCTGCTGAAAGATTTTCTGCTTGTTGAATTAGTTGAGCTAACTTGGGAGACATTGTTTCTTCCTCTGTCTTTCAATTTCACTATTCGTTCTCAATACCCTGAGAACTTCAAGCAAATCAAAGATTATATTGTTGAATATAATTTGGCCGAATAACTAGCGTAGGTGTAGCCCGCTATAGGCATTGCTTCCAAAATACTACTATGCGATCGCCGAAATAACAAATAGAGTCGCCGATATAAGCGTGGTGAAAAAGCTGTCCGCAGTCGCCTAAATTAGAGATAATACTTCCAAAGCAATAACTTTTAAAAGCCATGACTCAAGCCATACCCAAGCTAGTAACCTTTGAGGAATTTGTCGATTGGCTACCCGAAATTCGACGAGTCCGCTACGAACTACATAAAGGAGAAATTGTTGAAATGGCCCAACCAGTAGGGGAACATGAAGATGTTAAAGGATTTTTGACAATAAAGCTTAGTGCTTTAATTGACCGATTAAACCTTCCTTACACTATCCCCAACCAAGTTATAGTTAGACCTCCTGAAAAAGATTCTGGTTATTTCCCTGATGTGTTAGTGCTAAATCGTGCAAATCTGGCAAACGAAAAATTATGGAAAAAAGAATCTACCGTTAGTTTGGGTGCATCAATACCTTTGGCAATTGAGGTTGTATCAACCAACTGGCGGGACGATTATTATTTAAAGTATGCTGATTACGAAGAGATGGGTATCCCAGAATACTGGATTGTCGATTATGCTGCCTTGGGTGGACGTAATTTTATCGGCAACCCTAAACAACCGACAATCACTGTGTGTAATTTAGTTGATGAGGAATATCAAATAAGTAAGTTTCGAGATAATGAGCGCATTATTTCCCAAACTTTTCCTGAATTAAATCTTACCCCAAACCAGATTTTTCAAGCTGCTGTGGTGTAGCGTTTATGTTTTGCTAATTCTGGAATCCGTCCCTTCAAACCGATCATCAACTTCAGCATAAAAGTCTTTAATACAGGTACTCGCTGCAAAAACCATAAACCCAGGCGACGCACCAATACTACAGGTAAGAAGTTATTAGAAAACATCCGATCTAATAAATCGGTGAAACCTAAAATTGTCAGGTTTTCCAGCTTGCGCCAGCGTTCATAACCTTTAAGAATTTTAATGTCACCAATATCTTTACCCGCTTGGTGCGCTGTTTGGATTACTTGCGCCAAAGCTGCTGCATCCCGAATCCCCAAATTTAAACCTTGTCCGCCCACAGGATGGCAATTGTGTGCCGCATCACCAATTAATGCCAGTCGGGGGAGAACATAGCGATCGCTTTGCATGAGTTGTACCTGGAATACAAAGCGATCGCCTAGTAATTCCAATTTCCCCATCTGATCGCCATAGCGACGGGTAAGTTCTCTTAAAAATTGCTCATCATCTAAAGCACATAAAGCTTTTGCTTCTTCGTGAGGGGCTGTCCACACAATGCGGCAACGGTTCCCCGGTAAAGGTAAAATCGCAAAGGGCCCGCTAGACCAAAATCTTTCGTAAGCGGTATTATTGTGCGGCTTTTCTGGTTTAACAAATGCCACGATGCAAGACTGCCAATATTTCCAGCCGGAGGTTTTGATACCAGCAGCTTGACGAATTGGCGATCGCGCCCCATCTGCTGCTATCAGTAATTTGCTGCGAACTGAGTATAACTGATCGGCAACTTTAATATCTATGGCTACTATATCTTTGTGGTATTGCGTATTTACCACTTCAGCCGGACATAGATAATTCACATTTGCACAATCTTGGACAAACTCTTGCAAAGGCTGCAATAGCGCTTGGTGTTCCGCCACATAACCCAATGCTGTATCTATATCATTTGTGGTAAATTCCACCACATTGGGATAATCGGCATCAGAAAGACGAACTCGGTAATATTTGGCTATTTGAGGCAACATTTTGTCCCAAACTCCAATTCCTTGGTAAATTAGCGACGAAAGCTGATGAACTGCATAAGCTTGCCCTTTAGCTACGGCTGCTGATGCCACTTTCGCTTCAATCAGCAAGATACTCAAGCCAGAATCTTTTAAAGCAGAGGCTAGAGTTAACCCAATAATCCCACCGCCGACAATTACCAAATCATATTCATATCCCCGCAAGTCTGGCGGTGTTGGTTGAGGGGAAATTTGCTCAAGCTGCGTTATGGTCATTGTTAAGTTAAGTTACAGCATCTTAACTCTTATTTTGACGCGATCGCGCCCTCTTGAGCAAGTTAATAAAAAAAACCTGCTGATTGATAGGGATTTCAGCAGGGTTAAATAATACAATTACACTTTCACAGAAACCAACACTAAACTTTATCGAAACAGAATTCAAGAGTCAGGAGCCAGAATTCAGAATGAATTTTGAACGAAAGATGTGGATGAATCCAGAGGTTTAAGACTCCCACTAAATCTGCATATTTAGTAGTATTTAATCTGTGGCTGGTCTGAATCCCCCACTGATAGCGCAGCGTTAGCGAGTCATCGAGCGTCTTCATTCTGATCAAAGGCGGAGGTCTTCGGCTCTGCTCCTAAATTCTGACTTCTGAATTCTTCTTCAATACAAAGCTATTAGAAACTTTTACAACTAATAGTAATTATTTATGAGTTATCTTTTTAGCATGATGCCTGTGATGTCTAGTATGATGAACTTTAGCACTTTTTACGTTACTATGATGGACAGTTTTAGCTTGAGCTTGAGATGCAAAAACGGTTACAGGTGCAGCAAAGATTAAAGCCAAAAGTAAAGCTTTAGCGAACTTATTCACTTGAAAATCCTCATCAGGTAATCAACAATTTAACTATCCAATAGGCGTATGTCATAAGTTTGTAATTGATATGAATCTTTCGTGTCTATTTTTACGTTCGTAAAAAATAAGACTTATGTGGAATATTTGCTAGCATTTCCAATTAAAATGTAAAATTTTGGACATCATCCAAAGAAGTATTATTCGGCTATTATGGCTGTGTGAATTTTAATTAAGAAATGCTCAAAGCCATCAATTCTTCTGCTACATCAAAGTTAGCTGTGACATTTTGCACGTCATCCAAGCTTTCTAGAGTATCAATTAACTTGAAAAGCGATCGCGCCTGATCTGGATCGGTAACTTCTACACTATTACTAGGAATCCAACGCAATTCGGCATCAGTTACCTTAAAGCCTTGATTTTTGAGTGTCTGGCTAAGGGTTTCTAAGTTGCCAATGTCTGTAAATACCTCAGCCATCTCATCTTCAGTCATCTCATAAGACTCAGCACCGCCTTCGAGGGATGCTTCTAAAAGCTGTTCTTCGTCAACCACACCCTGCACTATACAAACGCCTTTTTGGTCAAACATCCAGCTAACGCAACCTGTTTCACCAAGATTGCCACCATTTTTACTAAAAGCAACACGCAAGTCAGCAGCAGTGCGATTGCGATTATCTGTGAGGGCTTCGATTAAAATTGCTACACCACCAGGGCCGTAACCTTCGTAGCGAATCGCTTCAAAAGTAGCATTATCACCGCCAAAAGTGCCTGCACCTTTAGCGATCGCTCGTTCAATATTATCATTAGGAATACTCGCTGCTTTTGCCTTGTCAATTGCCGTGCGAAGTTGAAAATTCAGCGCTGGATCTGGTACGCCACTCCTAGCCGCAACGATAATCGCCCGCGATAATTGAGTGAAGGTTTTTCCCCTTTTTGCATCTACTACCGCTTTTTGGCGCTTAATATTTGCCCATTTACTATGTCCTGCCATAATCTGAAATTATCAAAACTCTATTTAAGATTAAAATATAAACGCTTGCAATAACCATAGCTTTAGATAATTGTGCAACTTTGAAGGTGCGATCGCATCTTGTTTAGAGACTTGCAAAAAATAAATTATTCCAAATTATTTGTAGATTTGTAAGGTGGCACAGCAGCTATGCTACCCACTCTACAATGGAATATTTTTTAACTGGAAATCTTGTGAAGAAGGCAGCTATGCTGAGGGCAGAAGGTAGCAATATGGTGTGCGCCTCACAACCCACACTAATTGCAGTCCACCTGTGGCAGAGATTTTGGTGGGGGACTTAAACCCAAGTTCGCTCCGGTCACGGGCTTCTTGGTAGGAATCAGAATTCCCTTCTGCCTTCTGCCTCCTGCCCTCTGCCTTTCTTGTTAAATCACAAATGGTTCAAGTTCATGGTTGCACCACTCATCTTCAACCCGTTCAGTAATAAGTGGTCTAATGATAAACTTGGGTGGACTACCATCTAGAACATCAATCCGCACACATGAGTAAGGCAGGCGGTTTTGTAAATTGTAATCGTGACGACCCACAAAAAGCTTTGAATCGGCAACTTTCCGAGTAGGTTTACCTGCAATTTCCCTAAAAGTCTCCATCAATTCAGTCCCCTCTCGCCTTTGATAGCGAGGACGATGACCGCTACCACCAGAGATAATACAGTTAATGTGGGAGTCAGCAAATCCGGTGTCAGTTGTGCAAAGATGCTCTAAACAGTGAGCGTGACCGTTTAAAATCAAATCCACTATGGGACGTTCTTTAATTAGAGAACCAAGAGTTTCTGCCACTTGTTCAAACACCCAGCGCAAGCGGTGACGAACCGCCAAGGTTTGTGCTTGATTCCACTTGGTAGCTTCTGTGACGTATGGTGGATGGTGGAAAAAGATTACACGTCCGCGTACTTCGGAGGTATTCCAAGATTCGATTAGTCTGCTACGCAACCATTCGAGTTGTTCAAAATCTATCGCAGGCATTTTATGAGATGCCAATTGTTTCTCAATGTCGATCTTGATTTCGTTTATTTGGTCTAATTTGGCACTAAGCTCATCAAGTTGTTCCGCTTCTGTAGGTTTATCGGGGTTGAGGCCATCGCATATTCCCAATATCTGCAATTCTTCTCGATCTATTTCCTGGCGACGCTTTTGCAATTCCCGGCGATAAATTTCTCCCTCTTGAGTTGCAGGTAAGGGTGATGGTGTATTAAAGGTATTAGAATCTAGTGCGAAAAAATCAATCCCGCCGTAACGGAAAGTGTAATAACGATTGGGTAAACGAGTAAACTGTCCAGGTTTGTAACGCAAACAGCGCCCTGTATCAGTCTTAGCAGTGTAGTGTTGATCTAAATGACGTTCTAATTCTGGGGAAGACATCGCCCCTGTATAGTCCATAAATGCCCGTGCATAAGCATTACCTTGATACGATCCATGCCAGCCAATCTCAATATCTTTGTAGCGGAACAGGCGACGCAATGAAGATGTTGTTCCAGTAAATAAACGATACATCAACGGCACATCGTAGTAATCATGATTACCTGGTACTGGCAAGAATGGTAGATTAAACACCATGCGATCATAAGGAATATTTTTCGGGTTGTCGCCACCGACAAGAAATTCCCGGTAAGGTTCAATAAAGTTTGTTGAATAATACTCTTGGGAACCCACCACATAAATTACATCACCTGTGTGCAACACAAAACTGCAATCATCGCGGTGAGAAAGCATTAGTTCAGCAACTTTTCGTTGGGGATGTTGCCGATAATGCGATTGAGTGCCGGAATCACCGATAACCATAAAGGAAAATTCTGGACTATCTTCTCTGCGATCGTCAATAACTATGCTGGTTTGATCGATTCCCCGTTGTACAAAACTTGGATGCATCCACCGCACCCGTTCCTTCATCTTTTGAATTTTTACAGGAATCGGTGGATCGGAAATCAATTTCATGGCTGATAACTCTTGAATGCCTAATGCATAAGCCGATTGTAACGAAATAATAAGGAGTAGGGAGTGGGGAGTAGGCAGCAGGGGAAAAAGAGAATAACTAATGATTCAATGCCCAGTCCCCAGTCTCCAGTACCCAATCCCCAGTCTTTAAGGCAAATTTTCTCGCAGTAATGCTCGAAAGCCTGCTTGTTGAAAATGCTCATCAGCAGTCAGGGCTTCAGTGATTCCGCTATATTGCATGACAATAAAAGATATGCAATCCCCAAATCCCCATTCTTTCTCTGTTTGTTCTCGATATAGCTCGAAAGCACGTTCGTAGAGTTCTTGGGAAAGAGGGACAATTTCTACTTTTGAGTCTGCTACTAGAGAATTTAATAATATGATTGCCGCTTGACGATAAGGTTGTTGGGATAAGGCATTGCCAATTTCCAACATTACCGCCTGTGTTGTCACCAGACGAGTTTCTGCCGCTTGTAACATTCTAGCTAGATGTAAGGCTCGGTCGTGCAAGCGATCGCTCGGTGCAGATAAGGCAATGGCAAAAGATGTATCAAGAAAGACTTCAGAATGCATGGAAAGTTTACTTACCGTATAAATATTTATCTATATTGGTACACCAGTCAGGTGGCCCGTCTAAGTTAAGTGATCGCGCCGTTTGCAGAAATGATACTGTTTCATGCTCGCTTGGCGGTAAAATTTCAATACTGATTCGCACGCGGGTATTGATTGGCAGTGCGATCGATTCAGCCGGATAGAACACTTTGCCATTAAAGACAGCTGTAATTTTTTCTACCATTGTTTGCAAAAAATGATTTTAGTCTATCCTAAGCTGGTTGTAGCAATACGGGTAGAGTAAACGATGCAATAACTAGTGAAGATACTTATATCTGTCTTACGAATTATATCGATTTTTCAGAATTGTCTAAACCACTAACTGAACTAATGTTAAGTGAGTTTGATGAACCTCTCCCTGTGTTGAAATAAACGTCAAACTTATCAACAACAGGCGAGAGGGACAGATTTTGCATAGCAAAATTTCCCAGAGGCATCTCACGGACAAAAAAGGAAAGTTTTGGGTTTTTTCCAAATTCTTAACAATAAATTATTATGATAATTTTATACATAAATATGTATGTATGCTGTAAATAAATCAGCCTTTTGGAAGTGAGAAAGCGCAGAGATGAAACACTCTTTTTGCTACTTTGCTCGCTAACTCCTCACTCAGTGAAAACGTACTAAAAATAATTACAGCCAGATGATAACTATTGTTTTATATGCCCTATAATTTTCTTAATTACGGTATCTGCCTATAAATACCGTATATTTAGGGGTGATTCTGATGAGTAAGTCGCAACAACTGACACAATTAAGTAAATTACTAAGTGAGGTAATGGCTTATGTTATGAAAGCTTTGCAGGCTATACAACTCTCGTATAAACACACAATTAAGAGTTGGTTCAATAGACACACTGTTCAAAGCTTTGTGAGTCTGTTTCTCATAGGTGCTTTTTTGAGTATAGCAGTTGCCTCTTGCTCTGGAAGCAGTTCAGCTAGCAAAAATGATGTTAAGCTAAAACTTATTTCTTTTTCTGTCACCAAAGCAGCTCATGACCAGATAATCCCCAAATTTGTCGAAAAGTGGAAGCAAGAACATAACCAGAACGTTACCTTTGAGCAAAGTTATGGGGGTTCTGGCGCTCAAGCGGCTGCTGTCATTAACGGTTCGCAAGAAGCAGATATAGTACATTTGGCACTTCCCCTGGATGTCAGCAAAATTCAACAAGCGGGTTTGATTAAATCAGGTTGGGAAACCGAAGCTCCGAGAAATGGTATTGTTAGTAAATCGGTTGCTGCGATCGTCACCCGTGAAGGCAACCCCAAAGGTATTAATACTTGGGCAGACTTGGCAAAAGATGGCGTGAAAGTGATTGCGGCTAACCCAAGAACTTCTGGTATTGCTATTTGGGAATTCTTAGCTTTTTGGGGTTCGGTGAGTCTAACGGGAGGCGACGAAGCCACAGCATTAAATTATGTAACTAAAGTTTATAAAAACACCCCTGTTCTGACAAAAGATGCCCGTGAAGCAAGCGATTTATTTTTCCAAAAAGGTCAGGGAGATGTTTTAATTAACTACGAAAATGAGGTAATTTTGGCGGGTAAAAATGGGGCTAAGTTGCCTTATGTTGTACCCCAAGTGAATATCTCCATTGATAATCCTGTAGCAATAGTAGATAAAAACGTTGATAAGCACGGTACAAGAGAAGTTGCACAAGCCTTTGTTGATTTTCTTTACTCAACAGAAGCTCAACGGGAATTTGCAAAATTACAATATCGTCCTGTTAACCCCACTGTTACCCAAGAAGTAGCATCAAAATATCCACCAATTAAAACTTTATTCACATCTCAAGATTTAGGTGGCTGGGATATTATCCAGAAAAAGTTTTTTGGAGATGGAGCAATTTTTGACAAAGTGCAAGCTTCAAGCAAAGCATGATATATATTTTTTTCATGCAGCATTCTTTACTTTTAGATAGGCAAGCATAAGCAATTCCCAGTCATTTTAGTTAAATTGATAATTTATGAGCTTTCGTAGCAGATTTAAGGATAGCTTTTTATTGACATCTTTAATGCTTATTGCCAGCAGTATCAGTGGTTGTAACGGCGGGCAAGAATTGAAAAGTCAAGTGAGTATTGATGGTGCAGCTGTAGGCTTTCCGATTTCTTTAGCAGTTGCAGAAGAATACGGTAAGGTTAAGCCTGAGGCTCAAGTTAGCGTTGCCTCAAGTGGTACTGGCGGTGGTTTCAGTAAATTTTGTAATGGCGATATTGATATAGCTGGTGCTTCTCGAACCATTAGAGATGAAGAAATCAAAAAATGTAAAAGTAAGAATATTGAATTTATCGAGTTGCCTGTAGCTTTAGATGGCATCGCCGTAATTGCCAACCGTAAAAATAACTTTGCCAAATGTCTAACTATTAAGGAACTGGGTAAGATTTGGGGCGGAAAATCAGACGGCAAAATATTGGCATGGAATCAAGTTAATCCCAAGTTTCCTAACGAAAAGCTGAAGCTGTATGCTCCATCTTCTGATACTGGAACATTCGATTATATGACTCAAGCGGTGACTGGCAAAGCCAAGAATGGTCGTACAGACTACACGGCGACTCAGAATCAAAACCTTCTCGTACAAGGAGTGTCAGGTGATGCAACAGCTTTGGGTTATGTAGGGATATCTTATTATATTCAAAATCAAGAAAAACTGAATCTAGTTGCTGTAGAAAGCCCTACAGGAAAGTGTGAAAAACCAGTGCCAGTGGATAATGTGATCAAAAACATCTATACACCTTTGTCTCGTCCTCTGTTCATCTATGTCAGTAAAAAGTCTTTAGATACCAAGCCAGCAGTCAAAGAATTTGTAGATTTTTATCTAGAAAATTCTTGGAAGTGGGTCGATAGTGTAGGTTATGTAGCATTACCTGATGAAGCTTACCTCAAAGTCAAACAAAAATTTGCTACTGGTGAAACTGGGACAAAGTTTAAAAAAGCAAAACCAGGTGAACCGATCACAAACTTTATTTAAATAAAGTCTCAGGCATAGTAGTTTAATTTTAGTGAGTTAATTGTTTATGCAAAATACTAATTCTCAAGACGATCATTATCTACAATTTAGAGAATCACTGGAGAAAAATGCATCTGAAGATATTTCCGAAAAAATTATTGCGGTAATTTTATTTGCTTGTGCTTTAGTCTCGGTTTTGACTACCTTTGGTATTGTCGTAATTATTTTTCAGGAGACATTCAGTTTTTTCCAAGAAGTCTCCTTTGCCCAATTCTTTCTTGATACTAAATGGACACCTCTATTTGCCGAAAAACATTTTGGCGTTTGGCCATTGATTAATGGCACTTTCTTAACTACAGCTATTGCTATGGCAGTTGCTATCCCTTTGGGTTTATCTTCTGCTATTTATTTGAGTGAATATGCTCAACCCAAAGTAGCAGCTATTTTACGTCCAGCAGTGGAACTTTTGGCGGGAGTACCTACAGTAGTATATGGTTACTTTGCCTTGTTGTTCCTAACACCATTGCTGCGAAATATTATCCCTTTGGAAATATTTAATGCTTTGAGTGCGGGGTTAATGATGGGGGTGATGATTACTCCCACTGTTGGTTCTATCAGCTTAGATGCCATTCGAGCAGTTCCACGTTCTTTGCGAGAAGGATCTTATGCTTTAGGTATCACTAAACTAGAAACCATTTTTAAAGTAGTTTTACCAGCCGCGCTTTCTGGAATCATAGCCTCGATTATTTTGGGTATTTCTCGAGCTGTGGGTGAAACTATGACTGTCCTTATCGCTGCCGGACAGCAACCAAGACTAACTGTCAACTTTGCGGAATCAGTAGAAACAATGACAGCCTACATGGCACAAATTTCTGGTGGAGATAGTCCGCGCGGTAGCCTCAATTTCAAAACATTATATGCTGTAGGTGCTGTTTTATTTCTACTTACCCTTGCTTTGAATATTGTTAGTTTCTGGATTGCTAATCGTTATAAAGAAAAATACGACTAAATAGATATGCCTACAAGTTATCAACAAGATGATTCTCTAAATTCTGCGGCAGAATTTACCGATAATGTTGAAAGGAGAGACACATTAGGGAAAGTATTTGAAGTACTTTTTTTGTTAGGATTGCTGATTGGTTTATTTGTTCTAGCGTTGCTACTTTTTGATATTTTGAAAGACGGATTAGGCAGATTTTTGTCACCCGGCTTTCTCACGGAAACTCCTTCTCGTTTTCCTGACCAAGGTGGTATCCGCCCTGCAATTATCAGCAGTATTCTTTTAGGGTTGATTGTGATTTTAGTTACTGTCCCCGTTGGTGTTGGAGCAGCTTTATATCTAGAAGAGTATGCACCTAAAGCTTGGTGGACAGCGATTATTGAGATTAATATCAGTAATTTGGCGGGTGTACCTTCTATCGTCTATGGATTGCTCGGTTTAGGGGTTTTTAATTATCTGCTTGGGTTTGGCCCTGCTTTAATTTCCGGTGCATTGACTTTATCTTTGTTGTCTTTACCAGTAATTATTGTGACAGCTAGAGAAGCAATTCGTGCTGTTCCAGATTCTCTGAGAAATGCTTCTTACGGATTAGGTGTCACAAAATGGCGAACTATCAGCAATCATGTCATACCTTATGCTGTTCCCGGTATTCTGACGGGGGTGATTATCTCTGTATCCCGTGCTATAGGTGATGCAGCTTCTCTGATTGTTGTAGGTGCTGTGGGTTTTCTCACCTTTAACCCTGGTTTGTTTCAGAGATTCATGGCATTACCCATTCAAATTTACAGTTATATAACTCGTCCTGAACCGGGTTTTGCTAGTGCAGCAGCAGCCACAATTATTGCGTTGTTAATTTTGATTTTAGCTTTAAATGGTGTTGCAATTTATATTCGACAACGCTTCTCAATAAATTAGGTAATTAAATATCTAATTTGGATAGATTCACAGATATTGGAGTTCAACCAAATGACTTATAGCAATAGTAGAAGTAAATCAGATAGTGCCACAATTGACCAAGATAAGAGCGTCTTCAATGTTGAAGGTGTAAAGGTTTTGTATGGAGGATTTCTGGCACTTTTAGATGTATATCTAAAGATTCCTGAAAAGCAAATTATTGCTTTTATTGGGCCTTCAGGATGTGGTAAAAGTACCTTACTGCGTTGCTTCAACCGGATGAATGATTTAATCCCTGGAGCTAAAGTTGAGGGTAGACTGAATTACCGCGATCGCAATATATACGATCCTAAGATAAATTCTGTAAAATTACGCCGCCAAGTCGGAATGGTTTTTCAAAGACCGAATCCTTTTCCCAAGTCAATATACGAAAATATTTCCTTTGGGCCGCGGGCTAACGGTTATAAAGGTAACATCGATGAATTGGTGGAAGATTCTCTTAGACGCGCTGCTATCTGGGATGAAGTTAAAGACAAACTCAAAGAGAAGGGTACTGCATTATCTGGTGGACAACAGCAACGACTTTGCATAGCAAGAGCGATCGCCATGAAGCCAGATGTATTATTAATGGATGAACCATGTTCTGCTCTCGACCCAATTTCTAGCCGTCAAGTAGAAGAACTCTGCTTAGAACTCAAAGAGCAATATACCATCATCATGGTGACTCACAATATGCAACAAGCTTCTAGAGTGGCAGATTTCACGGCTTTCTTCAATACAGAAATTGACGAGCATGGTAAGCGTCGCGGAAAATTAGTTGAGTTTAATCCTACAGCCCAAATGTTCAGTTCTCCTCAAACTAAAGAAGCTGAGGATTATATTAGTGGACGGTTTGGCTAAAGAGGCATCACAGTAGAAGGGGAAAGGTAAAAGTCAAGTTCAGTTGTGAACTACTATTATTCTTTTGCCCTTTAACCTTTCCCCCCGTACAAGCTGAGACTAGGTAATATATATACATCTAACTACGAATTAAAGGCATACAGTGGAAATTCAAGAATTAAAAGCATTGATTAAAGAAACTATGCGTGAAGTTCTGCAAGAAGAAAGACTTCGCCTTTGCCAAATTCTTATTCCTTATATAAATGATGATGAGCAACGCGAACTTGAAGCTGAGTTTGGTGTACCTTCAGATGATGCTGAGGATGAAGTAATTGATATGAGCGATTGGGTAAGATATGGCAATAAAATTTCGCAAAAAAGCGATTAAATTTTTATAAAAAGCAAATCCCGAAGATGTCGAAAATATTCGGGAGCAAATAAAGCGAATTGTTATTGCTGTCGAAGACCAAGGTATTATCCCTTTTACAGAACTATATATCAAAAAGATGAAAGGTGATTGGGAGGGATTTTACAGACTACGTATAGGTAAAAACAGAATTATTTTTACAGTCGATATTGATTCCAAAGACATTGAAATTTACGCTATTGGTGCGAGAGGAGATGTTTATAACAAATAATCCGTAATTAGTAATTTAATAACTGGGAATTACCAAAGTAATTCTGGAAAATATACTGAGGCTTGAAAGTAATAATTTAAAGTAATATTTCAGTTTAGTACTTATACTGCGTATTATGCTTAAGCTTTTGTCCTTGGCTTTAGTTACAGCTACCGTTATAGTTGCATCAATCAATAATCCCAGTGCTACTTTAGCTCGAACTTGTGCCTCTAAGTGTGGGTCACACCCAATTCAGTTTACACCCGGGCAACACATCCGGGTTGAAGTGGTAAATAGCACACCTAACCTGATAAAAATCCAAAAACCTTCTGGGACTGATGCAATATCCTTGAGTCCAGGGCAAAAATTAAGTTTAGAACAAATAGAGGGTACGGAGCCAAATACATCTCTGATATTTTGGAGCGAAAAGGGTTTATCACTACAAGCAATTATCTCCAAACCCAACTTTGGCACATTGCGCCTAGAACTCCGTCCGACTTTGCGCTCTCCAGGCGATCGCTCGTTATATATTATGGATGATGGTAGGATAAACGTATTTTAGATAGCAAATAATGTTATTAGTTATGAGTTAAGAAACAACTTTCAATTCAATACTCATAACTTTTAACTCCTAACTTGTATTGTGCTAGAACGACCTGTATCTGAACTCTCAAAACCTCGCAGACGCTTACCCAACCAGCGCTGGCAAATTTATCCGCAAAAACCAGAATTTGCCAAAAATCTGGCGGTTTTGACAAATATTTCACCCATTATCAGCCAATTGTTGATTAATCGGGGTATGGAAACACCAGAACAGGTACAAGCATTTTTAAATCCAGAGTCTTTAGTCTTACCTTCGCCGTTAGAAGATTTCCCAGATTTGGCGATTAGTTTGGAGTTGTTGCAAAATGCGATCGCTTCTCAAACAAAAATTGCTATTTGTGGTGATTATGATGCTGATGGGATGACTAGCACTGCTCTACTTTTACGTAGTCTCCGCACTTTGGGCGCACAAGTAGATTATGCTATTCCCAGTCGGATGCACGAAGGTTACGGTATCAATAAACGCATAGTTGAAGAATTTCACAGCGAAGGTGTGGGATTAATTCTCACTGTAGATAATGGCATCTCTGCGTTTGAACCAGTTGCTAGAGCTAGAGAACTTGGTCTTGCAGTGATTATCACCGATCACCACGACATTCCCCAAAAATTACCACCAGCTAACGCTATCCTCAACCCCAAACTAATAGCTGAATCCTCACCTTATCGGGGTGTTGCTGGTGTTGGTGTTGCCTACATTTTGGCAGTGTCTCTAGCACAACAGCTAGGGGAAACTAAGGGCTTGATCCAGCCAATGCTAGCACTGTTTACGCTGGGAACGATCGCAGATTTAGCCCCCTTAACTGGTGTAAATCGCCGTTGGGTGAAACGCGGTTTACAACATTTACCCAAATCCAACTTAGCTGGTATACAGGCGTTAATTCAGGTAGGTGGTGTGCAAGCGAGGGGAGATGAGGGAGCAGGGGAGCAGGGGAGCAGGGGAGCAGAGGAGAAAATCCCCAATCCAAAATCCAAAATCCAAAATCCAAAATCGCTAAAGCCTGAAGATATCGGTTTTCGCTTGGGGCCACGAATTAATGCTATTGGCCGGATTGGTAATCCCCAAACTGTGATTGAATTGCTGACTACAGATGATATGGGGCTGGCGCTGGAAAGAGCAATGCAGTGCGAACAAGTCAACGCCTCTCGCCAGGAGATGTGTCAGCAAATTGAACAAGAAGCGATCGCTTATGTGGAGACGCGATATATCGCGTCTTTACAAGATGACCGTGTATTAATTGTTGTTCAACCCAATTGGCATCATGGCGTTATTGGGATTGTCGCCTCCCGCTTGGTAGAACGCTACGGCGTTCCCGTGTTCATCGGTACTTATGAGGATGAGGGACATATACGCGGTTCTGCACGCTCAATTCCAGAGTTTCATGTGTTTGAAGCTTTGGAATATTGCCATGATTTACTAGGGAAATTTGGCGGACACAAAGCAGCCGGGGGATTCTCTTTACCAGCAGAAAATTTAGAGGAGTTGCGATCGCGTTTGATTGAGTTTGCTAACCAGTGTCTTAAACCCCAGCATCTCAAGCCTCTGCTCAAAATTGATGCTGAAGTCAACCTCAATCACATCAATCAGCAGCTTTATCAACAGCTTAATGCTCTGCACCCCTGCGGTATGGACAACCCCGATCCAATTTTTTGGACACCTAATGTTCAAGTGGTTGAGCAAAAAATTGTCGGTAAGGGTCACATTAAGCTGACAATTGCCCAAACTATTGATAATCAGGAGTATAAAATTAAAGCGATCGCTTGGCGTTGGGGCGACTATTTCCGCTTACCACCGCGAGTGGATGTAGCTTACAAATTACGAGAAAATTACTTTAACGGTAACACTACTATCGAGTTAGAGTTAATAGGAGTTAGACTGCCAATTCAGCTTCAACAATTTTTTACTGCGCCACCTACCCCGTCAAGCACTACTTTTGAATATAACCAACGACAGTATACTTGTGGTTTCTATAAAAACGGTATTGAAGCAGAATTAAGAATTAAAAACTCTGAAGGCAAAGTCTTAGCAATGCAGCCAGGACATATAATCGGTTTACTAGGCACTAATCGTCAGAATGCTAAAGAAGTTGATATCTCTCAGCCACAGTATGACTGTATTATCCAAGCTGCCCTTCAGGCGTTATCAGTTAGGAGTTAGGAGTTCTTAATTAACTTATTGTAAATTAAAGGATTTAAGACCCCTATATTTACATCTATAGGACTCATATTTGATTTTTGAACAAAACTCAGTACACCCTTATTCCATCTTTCCAGTCCCCAGTCCCCAGTCCCCAATCCTTTACCTCTAGAAGTGATTCAAAAATTAAATCGGATTCCCATAGCATCAGTTTCAGTCTTTAAAAAGCAGTACGCTATGTGTAACTTGCCTCCCTATAGAGGTAAGACATATCTTACACTGAGCTTACCGAACTGCTCAGGAACCATCGGAGTTTAAATCCACGTCTGAAATGTCTCTGATTTTTAATTTTAAATTATTAACACTTGTGACTGTGACACTGTGAGTGCTGATTTATGAGTTATGAGTTATGAGTTGAGAATAAAATTTAATTCCTCACTCCTAACTCCTCACTCCTAACTCTGAATCAGCACTCAGAACTCTTATAGATTGCCGTTGCGAAATGCCAGCAAAAAGATTACCACTGGCCCAGCAATCACAATTAGCGCCACGGAAAGCAATTGGAAAATAACTTCCCAATTGATACTGGTAAAAGCGTTAAACAAATCAGATACAGCGTCAAACATTTTTCCTTTTCTCCTCCCAATTGCCTTAAAAAATTCAATAACTTAATTACAAAACCCGCAATCGATCATATCTGGCCATGGCCTGTTAGATTTAATTTACTTAACAAAATTATAAGAAAAGACATAAAAACGTAAAATAGAGGAATTGGGAATGGGGCATGGGGCATTGGGCATGGAAAAGAGGCAGAGGGAAAAACTCTTCTCCCTTGCTCCCTGCCCCCTGCTTCCTCATCTCCCTACTCCCTACTCCCCAATCTAAAATGTCAACTTGGCAATGTGTAAAACAATGTGGAGCCTGCTGTAATCTTGATCCAGCAGATCGTCCAGATTTAGATGAGTATCTCTCTCCACCAGAACTAGAACTCTACCTCAGCATGGTAGGCGAAGGCGGATGGTGCGTTAATTTCGACCATACCACGCGAGAATGCCGCATCTACTCAGATCGTCCTCGTTTCTGTCGTGTGGAATCAGAAGTATTTCAAGATATGTATGGGGTTGAGCCAGAAGAAGTTAACGATTTTGCTATTGACTGCTGTCGCCAGCAAATAGAAGGAGTATACGGCGATCGCAGTCTGGAAATACTACGCTTCAATCAAGCTGTTGGGCTGTGAACTCCCTACTGCTCGTTTTAATATCTAGAGTTGCAATTTATTACAACAATCTGAGAATATGATAGAAATATGAAAACAACCTCGCAACCAAACTATTGCCTGTGAAACTTGATTCTGCTCCTTTGGAAATTTCTGGCATATCTCAGACTGAGATCGAGCTAAAACTGAAAGACAGCAATGATTTTAACTTAATTCCTGCGATCGCCAAACCAGTTCAGCCTGTAGTTGCCGATAATCCTCAGAAGCAGCAATCAGCACTAGTAGTTTTTGGTACAACTTTTATAACCATTTTTCTAGCAGAAATTGGAGATAAGACTCAGCTATCAACCCTGTTAATGAGCGCAGAATCTCATTCACCGTGGGTAGTATTTATAGGATCTGCGGCTGCACTGATAACCACAAGCTTATTAGGCGTGCTTTTAGGTAGTTGGATAGCCACCCGACTCAGCCCAAAAACTGTAGAAAAATCAGCAGGCGTGATGTTGTTGGTGATTTCCCTAATGCTCTTTTGGGATGTATTCAAAGGTTAGTTACAAGTTAGGAGTTAGCAGTTAGTAGTTATTCTCCCTCATCCCCCCCTGCTCCCTCATCTCCCCACTCCCCACTCCCCCTTAAATAATATGGATTGGCATCTTTTAGGACTGAGCTTTATTACAGTTTTTTTATCAGAATTAGGTGACAAAAGTCAGCTAGCAGCGATCGCACTTTCAGGGCGTTGTAATTCTCCGCGTGCAGTATTTTTTGGTGCAGCAGGCGCATTGCTGTTAACAAGTCTATTGGGAGCATTAGCAGGAGGTGCAGTAGCGGAATTATTACCTACGCGCTTGTTAAAAGCGATCGCTGCTGTGGGATTTGCCATCCTTGCTGCACGCCTGCTGTTATTTAACCATGAACCATCGACAGATTCTGATCAAACACCTTAAAGAAGAATTCAGAATTCAGAATCCAGGACTCAGAATTACTCTTCGTAGGAGATTGGAAACCGCCAAGATTTTAAACTAATAAGTAACTAGGCAAAATTACTCATAATAAAAGAACCCCACCCCCCAACCCCTCCCCGCACGCGGGAAGGGGAGACAAAGCAAAGCTTTGGCGGGGTAGGGTTCTCCGGATTTAATAAGTTATCAAACGCACATAGTATCACCCAGTGAGACTCGAATTCATACTGAATACTGAATTCTGACCGGAGGCGGAGCGTCTCCGGCTCCGCTCTGAATTCTTCTTTACAAAAGTTCCCAACCAGTTCCTTTATAGCCGTATTGAAAAATTTCTGGATGCAAAATTTCTGCCAAAATTTCTAGAGAATCTACCAGTCGTGGCCCTGGACGATTGAAGTAAGAATTGCCATCAGTGATGTATACCCTACCAGTTTTGGTAGCGTGCAGTTTTTCCCAGTCTGAATGTTGAGTTAATGAATTGGCTTCTTGGCGAGTGCGGTTTAAATCAAAGCCACAAGGCATAAAAACAATTACATCAGGATCGGTTGTTAATAGTGTTTCCCACGGCAATATAGGAGAAGGCTGACCTGTAGTGCAAAATAAGGACTGTCCTCCTGCTAAGTTAACTAATTCAGGAATCCAATTAGCGGCAACCATCAAAGGATCAGTCCACTCAATACAGGCGACGGTAGGCTGTTCATTTAACGAAAGTCCCTGGATTTTTTGCTGACAAATTTTGACGCGAGCTTCTAAGTTTTCTATGACTTTCACAGAGTCTACGCTAAAAGTGTTACCGACTCGCTCAATGTCAGCCCAAATATCCTGGAGAAGATTGGGTTGTAAAGAAATAATCTGCGGTTTACTGTCAATGAGTGTAGCAACTGCCTTTTCAACATCGTGTAAGCTGACAGCACAAACATCACACTGGTCTTGAGTGAGAATGTGGGTAGGCTGCAATTTCTCTAAAACATCTGTTTTGATTTGGTAAATACTAAGAGCAGATTGCAATAAATTGCTCACTTGATCGTGAATTTGGCTGCTAGAGGCATTGGAGTTTAAGCGTGCTTCAGTACAAATAGGACGATTGAGGATTTCTGGAGGGTAATCGCATTCGTGCGATCGCCCCACAATAGCATCAACTAAGCCTAGTGCCGCTAAAATCTCTGTTCCACCGGGAATCAGGGAAATAATTCTCACATTAGTATCCGTCATTCGCTCCACCTCCACAAAACCTGCCATTACTTAAATTTTCTCAAAATTTGAGCGATTAGGCATCTTTCTCTAGGAGAATTAAGCTTGTTTTGGTAGTCAACACTCAGCAATAAATTAAACTCAGTATTCGGTATTCGGAAGAGTCTTTTTTAGCCCTCAGTCCCTAGACGCAAATTTAAAATACTATAAGTAATCGTACAGAATTATTTACACATGAGTTTCTAGTCTATATAAGGGTTTCATGTGTTATTTTTGTATAATTAATTTTATTTAACTACTTACAACTGATACTACTTGATATAAAACTAATATTTAATTTATGAAAAAGCTCGGTAAAGATTGAAAAGCTTGATTCCCTACTATCTACTCCCCACTCCTTACCCACGTAGATAATTTCAAAAATAAAATCTGACTCCTATAGTAAAAGTACTTGATAGTGAAATTCTTGTAAATGCTAATTATTCCCTAGCAAAAATCACTGGGATGAAGTAATAAAAGCAATGAGAAAAATTTAGTTTAAAACTTGTTATCCAAAATCATAAATTTTAATTAGAAAAAATATATATTCCGGTTATGAAAAACAAGATCAAGTAGTTGTAGTTATACAAAGACAGTTTTGCTTTTTCCATAAGGCTGCAAGATAAAATTGTTTCTTCTTGAGGTCAACAAATGCAGGTGGTGTCAGCTAGAGATATTACAGAGCGCAATCAGCCTCAAAAGGCTTTGCAAATTAAAGAAAACTATCGGCGAAAACAAAGCCAGACGCTCGTGCAGCTGGCAAGAAGCAAGACATTTCAGCAAGGTGATCTCAATGCAGCGTTAAAGGAAATCACAGAGGCTGCTGCTCGGACGCTTTCAGTAAAACGGGTTAGTGTATGGTTATATAATCAAGAACGTTCAAAAATTGAATGCATCGATTTATATGATGTAAGCACCAAGGAGCATAGCTTTGGTAACTCGCTTTCAAACAAAAATTATCCAGCTTATTTCCAAGCTTTAGAAAAAGAACGTACCATTGCCGCAGATGATGCCCTAAATGATACAAGAACCCAAGAATTATCCGAGTCTTATCTTTCAGTTTCGGGCATTACATCCTTGCTGGATGCACCAATTTGGTTAGAGGGTCGTTTGATAGGTGTAGTCTGTCATGAGCACATAGGCGAACAACGCCAATGGACTTTAGAGGAAGAGACTTTTGCTGGCTCTATTGCAGATTTCGTGACGCTGGCTATAGAAGCGAAAGAGCGAAACTTCGCACAAGAAGCATTGAGACAGAGTGAGGCGCAATTTCGGGCAATTTTTGAGTGTTCTTCTATCGGCATTGGACTTATAAATATGAAAGCGCAGATAGTCGATACTAATCTGGCACTGTGCAAAATTTTAGGATATAGCCGAGAAGAGTTATACAGCAAGCACTTTACAGATTACATTTGCACACAAAGAGGGGATTTAAAACTTTACAAACAACTGATGTCAGAAATTCACACAGACTTAAAGAGAACTTCGAGAGTAGACTTCCAACCCTCTAAACATCAGGAACAGTTTGTCGAAAAACATCGGATTGAGATGGAGAGACGCTGCCTGCATCAAAATGGTAGCTTAGTTTGGACTCATATCTCTGTTTCTGTTATACCAGCCAGCAATGGTGAACCTGAGTTTTTTCTAGCGATGATTGAGGACATTACTGAACGTAAGGAAACAGAATTGAAACTTCGTGTTTCTCAAGAGGCAGCAGAAGCTGCTAGTCGGGCAAAAAGTGAATTTTTAGCAACCATGAGCCATGAGTTGCGGACACCTCTTAATGCAATTATGGGTTTGTCGCAGTTGTTGCAACAAGAAATAGTTGGCTCTCTCAATGAAAAGCAGAACGAATATGTAAGTTGTATATATAGTAGTGGTGAACATCTGCTAGCACTGATTAACGGTATCCTTGATTTATCTAAAGTAGAAGCAAACAAAGAGGAACTGTTACTCTCACCTTTGCCAGTGTCAGATTTATGTAATTATGCTATGTGGACAGTGCGCGATCGCGCCTCAGAAAAGGGATTACAACTCACCTGTAAAATTGAGGTAGAAGAGGATATTTGTGTTGGTGATGAGCGGCGCATTAAGCAAATGCTACTCAACCTGCTTACCAATGCAATTAAATTCACTCCAGCCGGTCAGGTATCGCTGGTAGTGAAAAAAGTACCCCAAGGGATAACTTTTACAGTTTCAGATACTGGAATTGGTATAGACTCAAATCAGTTTCAATTTCTATTTGAACCATTTAAACAACTTGATAGTCGGTTAAATCGACAGTATGAAGGTACTGGTTTAGGTTTAGCCTTAACACGCAAATTAGCACGTTTGCATGGTGGAGATGTAAGTGTTAAATCGATTTTGGGAGAAGGTAGTCAGTTCACTCTATTTCTACCAAATCCAGTGGAGATGCAAAAAGAACAAGATTAGGATTTACGCACACTCTACGAATTCTTCTCTACGAGACGCTGCGCGATGGCGTCTTCTCTGCAAGACGCTACGCGTTGGCGGAAGCCTCTTGTAGAGAAGGCGGTTCGATAAATTAAGCTTTTCGGCAATTTTTACGTAAGTCCTGAAGATAAAGGAGAACAGTAAGATTACCAACGACTATCTTCTCAAACCAATTCGAGTAGTTTAATTAGAGTCAATATTGACACAATATTTGAATTCTAGCGATTTTTAGATTAAAAAAACACCAATTTAGACCGGAGCGATCGCATATAACAGTCCGATTTGTTTCGTAAAAAATCATTGCCTAATAGAGAATAGGTGCGTTACGCTGTCGCCTTAACACACCCTACTAAATAATTTATTTTTTTAGAAGTCCCTAAAATCTAAAATTAAACTTTGCTCAACCACTCATTCTCCTCTGGATCTTTAAACAGTGAAGTACTGAGGTAGCGTTCACCGAAGCTGGGCTGTATCATCACGATTAGGCGACCTGCATTTTCTGGCCGTTGTGCTACTTGAATGGCAGCATACAACGCAGCACCAGCAGAAATTCCCGATAGCAATCCTTCTTCTTTTGCGAGACGACGGCTGTAAGCGATCGCTTGCTCATCCGCTACCTGAATCACTTCATCCACCAGTTCTGAACGGTAAATTGCTGGGACAAATCCCGCGCCGATACCCTGAATTTTGTGAGGCCCTGATTTACCACCGGCTAATACTGGACTGTTGCTTGGTTCAACTGCGATCGCTTGAAAACTCGGCTTCCGTTTTTTAATAACTTCTGCAACTCCCGTAATCGTCCCACCAGTACCCACTCCTGCTATGAGAATATCTACCTCTCCATCGGTATCATCCCAGATTTCTTCTGCCGTGGTTAGGGCGTGAACTTTCGGGTTGGCGGGGTTGCGGAACTGCTGCAACATATAAGCATTGGACGTTTTAGCTACAATCTCTTCTGCATGAGCGATCGCTCCTCGCATCCCTTCTACCCCTGGCGTTAACTCTAGTTGAGCGCCATAAGCTTTGAGCATGGATCGTCTTTCGTGGCTCATTGTGTCAGGCATCGTTAGAATAAGATGGTAACCCTTGGCGGCTGCTACCATCGCCAGCGCAATTCCTGTATTTCCAGAAGTCGGCTCTACTAAAACGGTTTTTCCAGGGTGAATTAAGCCTGCTTCCTCCGCCGCTTCCACCATACTCGCACCAATCCTGTCTTTGACAGAAGATGCTGGATTCATGCTTTCTAGCTTCACCACAATCTGAGCAACCGCTCCTGAAGCTTGGGGAATCTTATTTAATTGAACTAGAGGAGTTCGGCCGATTAACTCTGTGATATCTTTCGCTATCCGCATGTGGGTACTCCGTCGTGTCTAAATATAATACATTGGACTTTGCTGTGCGCGAGTTTCTCTTTCCTGGCACAAGTCTTGGAGTGTATAACGACCCAAAACTTCAATTGAGGCAGCGTTAGCTTGCTCCCAAACTTCATAAACCAGAGTCTTTTCCAAAGTCGGAAATTCAGAGGTATCTTTCTCTTTCCGCTCGCCTTCTACCAAAGTGACAATTTCAAGTATTGTAATCTGCCAAGGTTCACGAGCTAAAAGGAAACCTCCTTTAGAGCCGCGTTGACTCTGCACCACACCAGCGCGCCGGAGGTTGGTCAAAATTTGTTCCAAATAGCGCTCAGGTATGGGTTGCTTGGCAGTGATCTCGCTCATGGTTAGAGGAAGCTTTTTCCCGTGGTGGCTTGCCAGTTCTAATAGTGCTAGCAGCGCGTATTCCACTTTGGAAGACAGATCCAAGAGAGCGTAGTTTTGGCTATTCAAGGCTGTACTCAACATACTACGGTGAATTGGGGGACTTATCGCAGTTAATGCGAAAATAATTTTTCTCAAACTGTGGAATGTGATAGCATCCCATTTAACTACCCACAAAAACACTCTATCCTATCGACTTACCGTAGATTATTATCCTACACAATTCCTATAAATGACCTGATCTTTTAGTGGGAATTATCCTGAGTTTCTGTTTTCAGAACCTCACTTACCAACGAAAACCTTAACAGAGTATGCTACTAACTGATTTGCAAACCATTTTTGAGCGTGATCCAGCAGCCCGTAACTGGCTAGAAGTATTGTTCTGTTACCCTGGACTCCAAGCTTTAGTGTTTCATCGATTAGCACACTGGCTGTATAAAATTGGAATTCCCTTTATACCAAGACTCATCTCTCATATTAGTAGGTTTTTAACCGGAATTGAAATTCATCCTGGGGCATTAATTGGCCAGGGAGTGTTTATAGACCACGGGATGGGAGTAGTGATTGGCGAAACTGCGATCGTGGGCGATCATGCCTTGATTTATCAAGGTGTCACCCTTGGCGGGACTGGGAAAGAAAGCGGCAAACGCCATCCAACTTTAGGCTCTCATGTAGTTGTGGGAGCGGGTGCAAAAGTATTGGGAAATATTCAAATTGGCGATCGCGTCCGTATTGGAGCAGGTTCTGTGGTACTACGAGATGTCCCCAGTAACACTACTGTAGTGGGGATTCCAGGGCGTGTGACTCGTCAGAACAACTCATCTACCAATGTTCTGGATCATGATAAAGTACGCGACGTAGAAGCTGAAGTCATCCGCGCTTTATTTGAACGCGTCAAGGCTCTAGAGAAACAGTTCGAGGAATTGCAACAATCAAGTTTGTCCCCAACTGAACTTAACGACGAACCAACCGACAACCCGAAAAGCAATAATTCTGATGGGATAATTGAAGATTTTCTCGATGGTGCGGGAATTTAATTTTGGGTATTGGGTATGGGGCATTGGGCATTAGGCATTGGTAAGAGGCAGAGGAGAAAGAGGTAATATTTTTATTCTCCCCCTTGCTCCCTGCTCCTTGCCCCTCTGCTTCTTCCCTACTCCCCTCTTCAAAAGATTCATAGCCTCTTAGAACCTGATATAAATATAATACTACGGTTAATTTATCGGAGAATAGTTTTATATATTATGGTGGCTTTATACACAAGCTTATCTAGCTCAAGTAATAATACTAAAGAAGTTTTTGCCCGTAGGTCATTTCTACCAGAGCATGAAAACGGACTTTGGAAGATTGAAACGGGTTTTATCAGGACTTTTACCTATCTGGAAGATGGTACAACCGTTGCTCTGGGATTATGGGGCCCTGGAGATGTTGTTGGTAAGGCTTTGTCAAAATTAGAACCTTACCAAATGGAATGCCTAACTAAAGTAGAGGCGACGATCTTACCTCTAGAAGAATGGACTCAACTAACAGAAACTCTACTTACCCATATCCAACAGGCTCAAGAATTGATGGTTATTCGTAGCCATAGAAAAGTTGAAACTATGCTGCTCAAGCTGTTGGCATGGTTATCTAAAAAATTTGGTTCGGAAGTTGAAAAAGGACGTTTAATAGATATGCGTCTGACTCACGAAGACCTGGCGGAAATGCTCGGTTCAACTCGTGTGACTATCACTCGTATTCTTGGACAGTTTGAGCAAGAAGGACTGATTGCTCGTCTTTCCTTGCATCGAATTGTACTGCGAGAAGAAGAAATTTGGTACTACGAAATTTAGATTATTTCAGCAAAACCAGCCATCGCCGTCAGCATTCGGCTTACCCACAATTCTCAGATTCAGGGATTCAAGGTAAGCCAGACCGCTAGAGATTTGTGGCACTGTTCCCCGCAATTCAATGTCAAAGTATCCTTCTTCATCTGTATTTGGTTGTAGCATAGCTTTGGTAATATTAACTATCAAGCCATAAGCAGAAATTAACTGCGAAATCACAGGCGCTTGCAGATAGCATTTAGGAATATATATCCGCAGCCGAGTCTGGGTGATTTGGCTTTTTGTGTAAACCGAAGAAACCAGTGATAATCTGGTTTGAGAATTGGTTTGATGGTTATTTAATGTTGCCATTGGGTAGTGACTATTTTGTTAATTACCGTAGGCGTAGCCCGTCGTAGACATCGCTATAAACGCTAGACAAATCTAGCCAAATTGGTAGCCCCAGTTTTTCTAAATAACTCAGGCTAGAGTAAAGTTGCTTTGTTCTCCCCCACAAATCCAAATCAAACCAGCCATCATCTTCGGTATTGGGTTGAAGTCTAGCACTGGTGATATTGACTGTTAGTCCATAACGAGAAACTAACTCAGAAATCACTGGTTCTTCGTAATAAGATTTTAAGACGCACACTTGCAAGCGCAATCGACTGGTTTGACCAAGAGAAATCCATTGCTGGAATTGTTCTTGCCATTGATTTGTCAGCCATGCAGAGTCTTTGGAACTCATGTTAGCTGGATTTGGGAAAGTTAAAGGATGTTGGTTGGGTTGAATTTGAGTAGCGATCGCTAATTCCAGCAAATTCACTCCCAATCCTTGCAAGTAAGATAAGCTATTTGTCAGTTTTTGGGGATTTCCCGAAAGTTCTAAGTCAAACCAGCCATCGCTGTCATTGTCGGATGTCAGAGATGCAGCTTTAATATTGACGGTTAAATCATAACGAGATACCAGTCGAGAAATTACAGGTTGCCTATGATACCTCTGAGGCACGAGAATTCGGCTGTGGACTGAAGCGGGTTCTATAGATTTACTCTGAGACATCAGATTAATTCCCAATAGCAATGCCTACGGTAGTCACTGAGCGCAAGCGCAGCCCACACCTCAGCTGCGCCTAAGCAATCTTTGGGTTCGACAGAGAATCTTGCTGATGCCCTGCCTGGTTGGATGTCAGCCTTATAGAGATTTTCATCTTTTTGGCTTTGATTTAACTACGATAACTCTATCGATTTAATGTATGTAATTGTTATGTAAAGGATGTTCTCACAAATAATGCAAAAAAACAATAAGTATATTCACGTAAATTATCCTGACTTTATGTAGAGCAACTTGAAGTTAAAGCGGTAGTACATAAATTTGACATATCAATTACAATACGGTTCAGTTAAGGCTAAAACTCTTTGTCAAACTCAATTTTTTTAACGAACCGCCAAGGACGCCAAGGACGCAGAGAGAAGAAAGAAATGCTTAACTGAACTGTATTGATATCAATTACACAAAATTGATATCAACTAAATTAAACCTTTTAGAAAAAGCAGCAGTCTAAATTTATAAATCAGTTAAATTACTGAATTATGAACTCACAAAGAATTTAACTGAATTAATCCCAGATAGTTGAACAAAGGAAAACTCGTTATGAAACGGATGCTTGCAGGCAGGTATATTAGTTGCTTTACCACTGTTCATTACTGCTATGTCAAAACAGGCGTCAGCATTAGTAATCAATCTTGGTGGGCATCATCATCAAAGATGGATTCCTGGGCATTGGGAGAGGATACATCACCGCAGAGTATGGATTCGCGGTCATTATCAACGTTAGTAATGAATTTAGCTAAATTCACAATCACCTCTATCCAATAATTCTTTTATTTAGATAGAGGTAGTGAATTAGCATAGTTTAAATTAAGGTAATTTTGCTAGATAAATAAGTTGCTAGTAAGAACTTTAGTCCTGATCTTAACTACTGAAGCGACTCAAAGCACCTGGCGTGCGATTTCCAATCGCCGAGGCAAGTAAGAAATTAGATTTTTAAAACAACTTCTTACCAATCAGTTGCTTTAGTGTCATCCCAGACTTCCAATTCCAAGTCGTGGAGATAAGTTAACCCACTCTGAATTTGTGCATCTGTTCCTTGTAATTCAAGGTCAAACCAACCATCACCGACAGCATTCGCTCCTAAAATCGCTGCGGTGATATTCACAGTCAGTCCACAATCAGATACCAGGCGAGAAATTACAGGTTCCTGGTGATAGTCTTTAGGAATTCTTAGTCGAATCCGTTTATTGGTAAGTGTATTGTCAGTAGCCATATCTGAATTATTTCAATTCCTGATAGAGATTGGTACAGAACTACTCTTAACCCTAACGGTAATTTCCTGATAGGTACTAAGTAGATCGTACCATGTCCTATGATTTGCTTGTATCCTATTCAAAGGATAACTATAATCTCTTGATTTTTCTATTCAACATCTTTAATGCGGGTTTTCCGTTCCAAAATCTCCTTCAGCACTAAGGTTACTACTGCTAGCAATGCTAACAGTACAGCCGCAGAGAAGGCAGCTTCAGTTTCATATTGTTTGTAAGCGTCTTCTACAAACAGTGGTAAACTCTGGGTTTGGTCAGCAATGTTACCAGATACCACCGAAACCGCACCGAATTCACCCATTGCTCTAGCATTGGTCAAAATTAAACCGTAGAGTAAACCCCAACGGATACTGGGTAAGGTGACACGCCAAAATATCTGCCAATCTTTTGCCCCTAAAGTTCTAGCAGCTTCTTCTTGATCCTTGCCAAATTCTTCTAAAACAGGAATTACTTCCCGCGCCACAAAGGGCATACTCACAAAGGCTGTAGCCAGCACCATACCTGGAAAGGCAAAGATTATTTTCATATCATGAGCCTGGAGCCAAGGGCCAAACCACCCATTGCGACCGTAAAGTAGCACAATCATCAATCCTGCGACTACGGGCGAGATGGAAAAGGGCAAGTCAATAATGCTCAAAACTACGGCGCGTCCAGGAAATTTATGACGAGCGATCGCCCAAGCTGCACATAAACCAAATACTGTATTTAAAGGTAGAGAAATCACAGCCAGCAATAGGGTTAGCCAAGCTGCATGGAGAAAAGCTGGGCGCGATAGGTTGGATAGAAACGGCCCAACTCCTTTGCTGAAGGCTTGGACAAAAACGTTAATTGCCGGGATATATTGAACTAGGGCTAAATAGGCGATCGCTATACTAATTAAAACTATTGGCACCCAACTCTTCTGCTCTTTCGGCTTGGTCGTATGTGTATCAGATGCAGATGAGTGAAAACTTGGCTTATCTACTGTCATATCGCCTTGCCCATGCTTGTAAGAAATTAATTGCCAATAGTAGTATTAAGGAAATGGATAGTAAAACTATGCCAATTACTGTTGCACCAGAATAGTCATACTGCTCTAACCGTTGGAAAATCAACACAGGTGCGATCAAATCTTGATAGGGCGTATTAGAAGAGATAATCACAGTTGAACCATATTCCCCGACTGCACGGGAGAAACCCAAGGCAACACCAGTTAAAATTGTCGGAAATAAAGGTGGCAAAATCACTTTCCAAAAGGTCTGCCATTGAGAAGCACCCAGACACCAAGAGGCTTCTTCAATTTCATGTTCCATTTCTTGAAGCACGGGTTGCACAGTTCTCACGACAAAAGGTAGCGAGATAAATATCATTGCCACTGCAACTCCTGTGCGGGTAAAAGATACCTTAATTCCCAGTGGTGCTAATAGCGAACCTATCCAACCATTATCACTGTAGACTGTTGCCAGTGTTAACCCTGCTACCGAAGTTGGTAGTGCAAAGGGTAAATCCACTGTGGCGTCAATCAAGCGTTTTAAGGGAAAGTCGTAGCGAACCAAAACCCAGGCAATTAAAGTACCAAATACGCCATTGAGCAAGGCTGCAAATATTGCTGTAACAAAAGTAACGTTATATGTTGCTAATGCTACATCACTGGTTGCGATCGCCCAAAATCTCGCCGGAGGTTCCGTACTCGCTTTCAAGAACATGGCAATTATGGGGATAAACAACATCACTGTCAGGTATCCTATGGTGATTCGCCAAGTCCAAGGAACCCGCCCCAATTTCTTCCAGAATGGTGTTTTGTGTTCAACTTTCAGAGACGGAGATACAGTTGTCATAGTCAAAAATTCAAAATCTAAAATTCACAAGAAGTTTTGGCGTTGCTGATTAGGATATGAAAAATAATTTTGCATCATTTTAAAATCTTTGTAGAGACGTTACATTGCAACCTCTCTACATCCACCTTCATAACTCGATTCAGCAGCACCGAAGTTTTTTGTTAGTGATTGGGTGTTTTTTCTACTGACCACCCACGATTGACTAATGACTAATTACTTTTTCTTGGCTTGAATCTGGTCAAAAATCGCTCCCTCTGCGAAGAACTTTTTATTGATTCCATCCCAACCGCCGAAGTCTGCAACTGTACCTAAAGTTTTCACCTTAGGAAATTTGTCTGCAACTTCTTTACTTAGGGTCAAAGTATCATCCACTGGTCGGAATCCTAATTTTGCAAACTCTTGTTGAGCCTCTGGAGTATATAGATATTTGACAAAACCTTCGGCAACTTCACGCGTACCGTGCTTATCAACATTTTTATCTACTACTGCGATGGGATTATCGATAGATATATTGACATCAGGGATAATCGCAGTCAACTTTTCACCCTTTTGTTCTGCCAAGATAATCTCATTTTCATAGTTAATCAGGGCGTCACCTTGACCCTGCTTGAAAAAGGCATCAGTAGCTTCACGAGCATCTTTGGTCAACAAAGGCACGTTTTTGTACACTTTGGTAACAAATTCAGTTGCTTTAGCATCATCTCCACCAGTTTTAATCACTGAATTCCAAAGAGCTAAGAAATTCCAACGAGCAACTCCTGATGTTTTAGGATCAGCAGTAATTAGTTTGATACCGTCTTTAGATAAATCTTGCCAAGTCTTGATGTTTTTCGGATTTCCTGGACGGGTGACTAATGCTGCCACCGATTTGGAGACAATACCATTATTGGGAACTTCTTTTTCCCATCCTGGTTGAATTAATCCAGCCTTCTCAATCTTTGAGGTGTCTCCAGCTAGTGCCAAGTGAACAACATCTGCTTCCAAACCATCGATAACGGCGCGAGTTTGGGAACCAGATCCGCCATAGCTTTGCTTGAAGACGACAGTTTGGTTATGATCCTTCTTCCACTGTTCGACAAATTTAGGAATAATTGCTTCGTGAGCCGCTTTGGTAACTGCAAAGGACACAAGAGTTAGTTCAACATTATCCTTGGTTGCAGCAACAGGGCTAGCAGCAGGGGTTTCAGAGGAAGAATTACTCGTTGTTCCACCAGAGCAGGCAGCAAGCGCCACACTCAAAACAGTCCCTACTAAAAAGAGTGATACAAAGCCTTTGAGCGAATTTAGTCTGAACCGATACGTTCTATTGAACGCGTTGATGCGTTCGCGTAGCGTCTCGGAGAGAAGCAGCTTGTCGTAAGACATCGCTTTTAACCTTTTCAGTGGGCGTTGCCACAAACTCATTCTATTTCCTCCGCTAAATCTACAAATAATCGATGGGAATATAGTTATATAGTGTTTATCATACTTGATAATTCTATGTATCTAGTTGCAAACACCAACAAACCTCACATTCTTTATCAAGAACATGGTGATTCTACCAGTTTTGTGAGGAATTAGAAATGTTTTTACTTTAAAGTATCAAGTTGTCATCACAATTTGCTACCTGATACAAGTAAAACAGCGTAAATAATTAAAGGTTTGTAGTAAGGACTTCAATCCTTCTTTTAGGACTAAAATCTTTACTACAAAATCAATTCCAATATTTTTACATTACTTAATATAGTTTTATTTATTCGCACCGACTTACTTATCAAGCAACTTGCTAGGGAATATAGGAATCGCATTTGATTTTTGAAACTATCTCCGTGGGCGGGGAGTGGGGAGTAGGGAATAGGGAATTAGGCTTTTAATTTGTACCGAGCTTTTTCAGAAATCAAACATTAGTCCTATAGTAAGTTTTTACTAAAACGAGCCTAAAAGTGTTAGGAAAATCATTGTTGGCAAGCGACTGTGGTACATCAATATGAAAAGTACGAAAAACAAAACCCATCTAGAAAGTATCTAAATGGGAAAATTTTCTGGTTCATTTTTGAATTGGCCAACAGGATCAGATTCTTAACTGAATGCATATTTCAGGGGCAGCCCGTCCTGAAAAACTAGTAATTCTCCCGGTTGGATTTGTGTCCAAACTTCGTTGTCAGTCAGGGGAGTGGTGGCAATGACAGCGACGCGATCGCGTTCTGTAGTTACCTCCCGAAAATCTACGGTCATGTCTTGGTCAATTAAATGGGCAGCTGCAAAGGGCGCTTGGCGGACAATGTAGCTGAGTTTAGTTGAACAATAAGCAAAAAAGTGGACTCCATCTGATAATAAGTAATTAAATATACCGACGCTTGCAATTACAGCAGTAATTTCTTGCAGCACAGGGTACAGTTTCTTGATGTCAGGTTTACCCCCAGGAAAGCGCGATCGCAATGTTTCTAGGATCATACAGAATGCTTTTTCGCTATCGGTGTCACCTACGGCTTGATAAAAGCCCAAATTTTCTGGATCAAAATCTGGCAAATTACCGTTGTGGGCAAATACCCAATACTGACCCCACAATTCTCTGCGGAAAGGATGGCAGTTGTGTAAGGCAACTTCACCCTGAGTAGCTTTACGGATATGGGCAATAACATGGGTTGAGTGAATGGGATAACTCCGCACAAACTCTGCGACAGGAGAAGCAACAGAAGGTTGGGCATCTAAAAACATCCGACATCCCTTTCCTTCAAAGAAAGCAATGCCCCAACCATCGCTATGATCATCCGTTTTTCCTCCCCGTGCAGAAAACCCTTCAAAAGAAAAGCAAATATCCGTTGGAACATTGCAATTCATTCCGAGCAATTGACACATGAATGTTGTCGCTCTCAATTTTTGACTACGGCCTCAGAATCAAGATACTTCAGAATGCTGTCTTGATTCTGGAGCGATCGCTTCAATCTTAGAATTGAAAGCTCAGATATTCCAAATGATCCCTAAAAATAAAGAATCTGCTTCAAGTGAGCAATATGATACTATGCCAAAAGATGGTATCGACGGATATCAGGTGCAGTAGTCACTAAAGCTTCTAGTTTGGCTACCCCCGCTTGGAGATGGGGTGAATCTAGATGAGTAGTTAGGGCTTCATGAGAAGTCCACTCCTCTACAAAAGTAAAGTCTGTTGGGTCGTATTGGTTTTGCAAAAGTTCATAGTTAATCGCACCTGTTTCCTGTCGGCTTGGCTCAATGAGTTCCAGAAGTACAGCTTTTAGTTCTTCTACTTTGTTAGGCAAAGCAGTAATACGGGCAACTACGCGAATAGTTTGGTTAGTCATTTGTCAATTACGAATTATCTTAAAACATTTGCTGTAAATATTGCTCATAGCCTAATTCTTCTAGTCTTGCTTGTTTTGCAATTACTGATTCACATAGGTTTTGGCGATATTGCTGCACTCTTTCTAACAATTCTGGTTGATGAGTTGCGAGAATTTGTACTGCTAAAAGTCCGGCATTTTTGGCATTACCGATCGCTACTGTTGCTACAGGAATACCAGCAGGCATTTGTAAAATAGAATACAAAGAATCAACGCCTTGTAAGTTACGGGTAGGTACAGGAACACCAATAACAGGAAGTGGAGTTAAAGACGCTACCATTCCCGGCAGATGGGCAGCACCACCAGCACCAGCAATAATTACTTTAATACCGCGTTGGTGTGCAAATTGAGCATATTGCACCATGCGTTCTGGGGTACGATGAGCAGAAACGATCGCCACTTCGCTTTCAACGCTAAATTCTTTACAAACTGCGATCGCGTCTTTCATAGTGGGCAAATCGGAATCGCTGCCCATGATAATACCAACTAAGGGAGTCATAATATTCAAAATTTAAAATTCAAAATTCAAAATTATTTGAGCTAGCTTATGGAAGCTAGGTAATGCCGATCATCATCTCATTTATTGGCGTTGTTTGAATTGATTTATTGATATTGGTTGCATCTAAAATCAGATTTAGCTATCTTCTCGTCAGTGTGATGACCCAAGCAACACAAAATCCTGTAGATATTATCAATGCTAGAGTGCCTGGTTACAAAGATTTGCAGATGCTCTTAATTAACCAGGAGGGCATAATTGAGCAAATCTTGCCAATGGGTACAGTAGAAATGCACAGATGTACCTCCCTACTAGATGTTGGTGGTGACTGGATTTCTCTAGGCGGAGTTGATTTGCAAATTAACGGTGCGTTGGGTTTGGCATTTCCCGAATTGACGTCTGAAAATGCTCACATACTCCAGAAAATCTCACAATTTTTGTGGGATGTTGGGGTAGATGGATTTTTACCGACACTTGTGACAACTTCAGTCGAAAATATTCAGCGATCGCTTGCTATTATTGCTGAGGTTATCCCTACTCAAAAAGCTGGTGCCAAGATTCTGGGAGTACACTTAGAAGGCCCATTTTTGAATCTCCAAAAGCGCGGCGCACACCCAGCAGAGTACTTGTTACCCTTAACAATTGATCAGGTAAAGCGGGTTTTGGGTAATTATGCTCATGTGGTGAAAATCATCACCTTAGCACCGGAGTTAGATCCTACTGGTGAAGTAATTCCATATTTGCGTTCTTTAGGAATTATTGTCAGTTTAGGGCATTCTCAAGCAACAGAGGCCCAAGGGCAACGAGCCTTTGAGGAAGGTGCAACAATGGTAACTCATGCTTTCAACGCCATGCCACCATTACATCACCGCGAACCAGGATTATTAGGGGCAGCAATTACTCATCCTAATGTAATCTGTGGTTTTATTGCTGATGGTGAACACATTTCGCCTACGATGCTGCAAATTTTACTTCGTGCTAGCTATCAAGAAAAAGGGCTGTTCCTCGTCAGCGATGCCCTTTCACCTCTAGGGCTACCCGATGGCGTATATCCTTGGGATACTCGGCAAATTGAAGTTAAAAACGGTACTGCACGACTGCCAGATGGTACTTTATCAGGGACGACTTTACCTTTATTGGTGGGAGTGCAGAATTTGGTGAATTGGGGAATTTGTGACGTAGAAAGTGCAATTTTACTCGCTACTAATGCACCTAGAAAAGCGATTGGTTTACCAGGAATTGCCAATAGTCAACCCGCTAATTTATTACGCTGGCATTGGAATGAGACTACAAAAAAATTAACTTGGCGACGTGTTCTTACCGCAGAGATGGTGAAGAAGGCAGGAAGTTGGAATTTATCTGTTGCTCTCAACCCCATCTAATGGGACTTCTAAATGAAAAATACCCCATTGCTTTTAAGGCAAGGGGGCAGGGGGCAGGGAGCAGGGGGAAAAGAGGAAATCTCCCCTGTCTCTTCATTGAACTATGCAGGGTTAGGTTGGGTTCGGCTTTGAAGTAGCTGGATAATAGCAGCTTTTTCTAAGATTCCAACTAGAACACCATTCTTGCGAATCACCGGAAGCACAGATAGCTTTTGTTGTTCGAGTAACTGCATGACTTCCAGCAGAGGTTGATCTGATTGAACTGTGGTAGATTCAGTAATTGGTCGCATGACGTCTTTTACTTGAGTTTCTGACCACATTGCTGTTGGGATGGTTCGTAAATTATCAATAGCGATCGCACCTACTAATTGTCCATCATCATCAGTCACTAAGAACCGATGCCAGTTTTGCCCACTTATGACTCGCTCATCGGCAAACTCTCGCAGAGTAAGATTAGCAGATACAATCGGGCTATCATGGGTTACAGCATCTTCGGCTGTCAAACCTGTGAGTTTTTCTTGCACTCTGGCAAATTGAGCCGAATTACCAGCATTTTGCAACAAGAAGAAGCCAACTAACAAATTCCAGAAGTTACCAGCGCTGCCAAATAATATTAGGGGAAGTACACCTGAAAGAATTGCTACCCAACCAAAGATTTGCCCAACTCGACTAGCAAAGGTCACACCTTTATAAGGATTGCCTGTAATTTTCCAAACGATGGCTTTCAGTATATTTCCGCCATCTAATGGTAAGCCAGGAATCAGATTAAACAGCGCTAATGCCAAGTTAACAGAAGCTAAAACACCTAGAATTGCAGCTAATGGCCCTGATGCAGTAGTAGTAACACCAATTACTGTAACGATACCGCACAGTAGGAAACTTACTAAAGGCCCTGCGATCGCTACCCAAAAAGCTTCACCTGGGGTTTTTGACTCTTTTTCTAAGCTAGCTAAACCGCCAAATATAAACAGAGTAATAGATTTAACATCAATACCCTGACGAATTGCAACGAAACTGTGGCCTAACTCATGGGCGACGACAGAGGCAAATAACATTAGCGCTGTCATCAATCCCAGAAGCAAAGTTAATCCCGCAGACAATTGCGGAAATTGTGCCCCCAGTCCACTGCTATAGCTCCAGGTTACTAAACCCAGAACTAAAAACCATGACGGATGGATATAGAAGGGAATTCCGAAGAGATTACCAACGCGAATTGTGCCATTCATGTCGTTCACCTTTGATTTCAGCTTTGAGAAGTTTGCTTTCTTCCTTCTCAATGTCTTTAGTGTAACGAAAGGTTAAGAGATTTTAATCTTGATGGCGGTAGTGGTGTCCGTCTGTAAAGGTGCGGTTATTAGCAATATTGGCAGCATCGCAAGTAACTCTCACTACCTCTCTATAGTTACATCAGGTAGACGGCTCCACTCATTCCAAGAGCCATCGTAATTCCGAACCTTCGGATAACCTAAATATATATTTCTTGAGTAATAGCGCTAAAAGAATTGAAAGTTACAGATTTAGCCTTGGTTGTGGTTGGGAAATACGATCTGCGATGTCCGATGAACTAGGGTTGTGGAAATAGACAATAAGGAAAAACCTATGAGTGGGTGGAAGACTGCTAAAGGAAAAGGAGTCTTCAAGTGAATTGTGAGAAATTGCAGTCCCAGCAGCACTGGAATACTTGCTGTCAGGCGCTGGACTTTTGGGGGAAACCGCATTAAATATACCCAAATCAACAAAATTAGTGAGAATCCGCTATATCCTCGTACCAACCAAATATGTAGGTTCCACCAATCAGAGTTGTAAAAGTAAGCCAGTCCAACACTGAATACTTGGATTGCTAAACAGAGATTGAAAAACACTACTGCGATAAAAAAACTGATTTGAATCCAGCGCCCGGATATCTGTGTATTATCAATGCCAGAATTTACAGTCATGCTTAAAATCCAAAAAAAGCAAATAAGGGAAAAGACTTGATGTGACTAAAGCTAAGATAGGTCTGGTTGCTATACTGCGCCTAGACCTCGAAAGGGTACAATTTGCCAATAATGATTGCCTTACAAGCTCTATTTCATGCAATTGCTCAAGCTAAAGATTGAAGAGACATTGTGTAGGCGTAGCCCGGCGTAGGCATCGCACATACGCACAGAAATGAGTGAGTATTTTTCAGCTACACGATGTGGGCTGTTTTTCTTTGCTCAAATTCCTCTACTTAACAGCAAGCTCCAAAAAGCACTGCAAATTGCATTATCACCCCAACACAATCCAGTTGCACGCTACTTGCTAGAACGCCATGTCCCTGTTCATGAAGCTTTGGTAGTAGAACCTAAGACATGGCAGTTGATTTGTCCTCGTCCTGATCACTGGCACGTCATGGTATAATTAGGACTTACGCACACTCTACGAATTCTTGGCGTTCTTGGCGTCTTGGCGGTTCGATAAACTAAGCTTTTCGGCAATTTTTGCGTAAGTCCTGATAATATCAAAATTAAGGTGAAACGGCTGAAGGGAAAAGAAAAAGGCTTTGAAGACATCCTTTACCTTTTCCCACACCACAAGCAGGTGAATATTACTTATCCGAAACGTATTCGGGTAACTCTTTGGCGAATAATAGCATCTACATTATTATGCTGCAATTACCTCTATCTGCTGAGAAATTTTCTGCAACATCGAGGCAATTACATCAGCAGGGACAGGACGACTGAAGTAGTAACCTTGACCTTCATCACATCCCTGCATTTTCAGGTAGTCAAGCTGTTCTTGGGTTTCTACTCCCTCTGCCGTAATACTCAACCGGAGGCTTTTTGCGAGGGCAATAATGGCATTGGTGACGGCAACGCTATCAGGATTGAACATGACATCCTGCACGAATGACTGATCAATCTTCAGTATATTCACAGGAAAGCGCTTCAAGTAGCTTAGGGAAGAATAACCAGTGCCAAAGTCGTCTAGAGCCAACCATATACCGAGTTCTCGTAATTGTTTTAAGGTTTTAATTGATCGCTCGATGTTACCCATCAAGAAGCTTTCTGTTACTTCCAGTTCCAGATCGGATGCTTGGAGTTCAGTTTCCTCAAGAATTTGATTGATGACTTCAACCAGATACGGTTGTTCAAACTGTCGAGATGACAGGTTCACAGACATCCTAATTGGCGTAAATCCAGCAAGCTGCCAAGCACGGTTTTGGGCGCAAGCAGTTCGCAAAACCCATTCGCCAATTTGTACGATCGCACCATTGGCTTCTGCAATTGGAATAAACTTTGCTGGAGAAATCATACCTAAAGTAGGATGCTGCCAGCGAATCAACGCTTCTACAGCTGTAATTTGTCCACTATGTAAATCAATCAGAGGTTGGTAATAAACCACCATTTCCTTGCGCTCAAGCGCCCCATGTAATTCATTTTCTAATGTCAGTCGCTCCTGCAACTGAGTATTAATTTCTGGTGAATAGAATTGGTATTGGCTACGCCCTTGTTGCTTTGCTTGGTAAAGCGCTATATGAGCCTGTTGCAAAAGTTGGTCTACGCTATTGCGCTCATTTAAGTCATTAATTGTAATCCCAATGCTGGCGGTGATATGAATTGAGTTACCCTCAACAGAAAAGGGTTTGCTCAGAGTACTTAACAGCACTTGAGATAGCTTAATCACACTTTCAAAAGAATGAATCTCTGTTCGGACAAGGGCAAATTCATCTCCGCTCAAATGGGCAAGGATATCTGTTTGTCCCATACAGGTTGATAACCTCTGGGCAACTGCTCTTAACAACAAATTTATTGTCTCATGCTCTAACCCATGACTTATACCAGTAAAATCATCAATACTTAGCAAAAAGATAGCTACAAGGCGCTGGTTGTTTTCAGGTTTAGATAGAATTTCATGGAGGCGATCGCAGAATAAATCACGATTGGGCAATCCAGTCAGATCATCATAATTACTGATGTAGTGAATTAACTCATCTAATTTATGAAGAGTTTGTGAGGTATCTGCCATCAATGTACCCGCTTCATCAGCAAATTCTGTGGGCAATTCAGGTAGGGTTTTGGTGTTCAGATAATTTTGCAATGTAGCAGATGTCAAAATGACTGGTTTGAGGAGATGGTTTAGCGCATAGAGGGTGGCGGCTGTACCCGCTAACGTCGCCAACAGAGCAATAATCATAACTCGCGCCGCCATTTCCCAAGAATAGGAGTTTGAGATGACGAAACTCAAAAGTAAGGTCAAAAGTGGTACGTGAGTGCCCAAAAATGCCACCAACATAATTTTAGCGGTGTAACTTTTTTTGAGCCATCCGAAATGAGCTAAAAACGAGTAGAGGTAGAGCTTGTGATTGAGTTTCATAAATAATATTTGATAGTTGGCTAATTAGTTCCGAGCTATTCTGACAAAAAAGGATTTTTGATTCACAATTTACTGGAATAAGCTCTTGTGGAACCTAACCCTCTAAGGCTATATATTATGCTTCCCAATTTAGTTTTCTACTTGATATATATAACTATAAAGTTTGTGTAAAACTTATTCTATAAAAAATTTCAGCATTAATACGTAACTGAATTGATTGTTATTCTATTAATATTTATTAGTTTGTCTTCATGTCATATTAAAGCAAATATAAGACAATACGGTTCAGTTAAAAATTTCTTTCTTCTCTCTGCGTCCTTGGCGTTCTTGGCGGTTCGTTAAAAAAATTTACTTCAATAAGCAGTTTTAGCCTTAACTGAACCGTATTGAAATATAAAATTCTGGCTTGAATCTTGAAAGCATACTGAGGTTCAAAACTAGTTTTTGACCCCTCTTTATTCCCTCTTTATGATAAATCCGGGTTAAGCTTCAAGCGTGGACAAGTCTGATTTGGTGCAGCCTCTTAGATAATTGGTATTATTTGGATTTGTACAAAAAGTCAATTTTTTTCAGCTAATTATAAATATTTTTTAATTTTATATATTTTTTGATTGACTTGTATCTAGAAAACTTTATTCTAAGAAACGATGTTTATAGCCAATCAACTTGTATGAGTAGCGAAAAAACTACAGAAGTGCCACTCTGGTTACAAGATAGAGATATAGTCATTGCTCATGATGAAGAAGTACAGTGGCGAGAAGGAAAACGCCCGGATTATTCTTTCACTAATGAATTTCTTCATCAAGAAAGTAAATTTCAGCATCCAGAAGGTTCTTTAGAAGCGATCGCACAAAACTTAGTCCGAAATTTTGAGATGGAAGCTTCTAATAAATCTAATCCTCAACAGTGGCTTTCGATTGTTACTGATAAGTTTAAAATGAGTACCAATGGAGGACAACAATACACTGCTCAGGATGTCGCAGTCGAAGGTACTTATAATCTCTTCCTGGGTGAAAGTGAGCAATATAGCTCTGAAACAGAAACCTTTGAATCTTCATTTCAGGTTTTTCATAATGCTTTTCCTAATGGCTTCCTTTGGGAATTAACAGAAGTCCTTTCGGGGCCACCTAATGTTACTTTTAAGTGGCGGCATTGGGGAACATTTAATGGTTCCTATAAAGACTATGCACCCACAGGAGAGACGATAGAAATCGTAGGACTTAGTATTGCTCGCGTTAGTGATGATTTGAAGATTGAGTTTTTAGAGCATTATTTTGATAATAATGTCTTTCTTCAAAAATTAACCGCAGGGGGTTGTCCCTTCCATTCCCAAAAGTAGTAGCCTTGACGGCTAGAAGTCGCACTAGCTTAACTACATGAGACAAAATCTGCCTTCGCAGCAGGGCAAACCTTTGATTTTGTATTAGTCCACCTCCGTAGACTACCCTGCGGAAAGCCACAAAGCGTCTATGTTTTTGTAGTAGCGACTTCTAGCCGCCTATTTATTGCTAGAAAAGAGCCGATTTGTAACTTGTTCTAACACTTTTAATGCTGTTAACGAACCTCGAATCAGTCGAGTAGCAGCAAGGGGTTGTCGAAGCATTCCTATCGCTAAAGGGAAAGGATTTAGGGAGCCATCAGAGTTAATTGCTGGTGTGAGATCGGGGATATCGTGCTGACAATTGTCGCTGACTACTCGTAGCATTGCCACTGTAACTCCAGCCGCATTGAAAAACTCTAGGGCTGTAAATCCTTCCATATCAACAACATCAGCAGCCATCTCACCTAAACGGCGTTTTTCGGCAGCAGACCAAATTACGCGATCGCTTGTCATAGACTTGACTAATGAGGCTTTTTCTGATATCTCAGAGTGTAATTGTGTTGTGAAAGTGCGATCGCACTCTAACCGCTTCCCTTGATAAACACAATCTTGATACAGGACAATATCACCAACTGTATAGCGATCGCTCAAGCTGCCACAGATACCCATAATCAGCACTCTGGATGGAGCTAAAAATTCTCCTTGTTGTAGATATTTAAGTAAAGGCTTCATGCCAACAGGTATCGCTACTACCGTTGGGATCGAACCAGTAACGCCGCTTAATCCGCGACAGACAGCTTTATATTCTGCTCCCTGAGGTACCAGAATTGTGTTGATGGGCAAAAAATTAGGCAATAGTCCTATGCTCAACAGAACCAAGTTTCATCTTTGAAGTTTCCTTTTGTATTAAAGATTAGGTCATATCTGAGTGACAATAAGTAATATTGCTGTTTAGTAGTAACCAAAACTCGCAAACCGAGGGTGATTGCTGTAGCATGACTAAATAATTGTGTCACCCACACGATAATTTTCCAAGATGGTAAAGCTTCATAACTCCAAATCCGCACGAGAAGTCTTCAATATTTCTAAATTGGCGATTCAATTTTCGTGGCTGACAGTGAGTTTTTGGATTGCCGTAACAGTAGCTGGTGTTCTGGCTTTCAGTTCCCTCAAGTATGCCTTGTTTCCAGATATTACATTTCCAGTGGTAGTTGTGAATGCTACAGCCCCCCTGACAACTGCCCTGGATACAGAAGCGAAGCTCACTAAACCCCTGGAAGAACGCCTCCGCTCCCTAGAAGGACTGGAGAATATTCGCTCATCCACTTATCCTAGTCAAACAGCCGTTAGCCTTTCTTTCGCCGTTGGGACGAATTTAGAAACATCGACTAAAGAAGTTGAAATTGCCCTCAAGCAGGTGACTTTGCCTCAAGGCGCAACTTCTAAAATTATTCCTCTGAATTTAAATGAGTCAGCCGCCATTAGTTATGCCATTGAGAGTTCCTCACGGAATCTTACTGATTTGACAAAGTTGGCGAAAGACGAGATTGTAAGTGCGATCGCTAAACTGCCAGGAGTGCTAAAAGTCTCACTATTGGGTAGTGCTACTGCAACTCCTCCCCTAAATCCATTGAATGCGAGTGCAGCTATTCCCCAAGCAGGGGCAACATTAGTCCGGTTCAACGGGCAAAATGCACTCGCATTTCAGGTAATCAAACGTGGCAATGCTAACACTTTGGAAGTAGTGAGTCGAGTTGAGAAAGAAGTCCAAAGGCTACGGTCTAGTCTGAAGGATGTCAAACTCACTTTAGCTGCTACTCAAGCAGAATATATCCGTCGAGCCACACAGTCAACAATTGATGCGCTGTTGGAAGCAGTCTTGTTGTCAATAGTGGTAATTTTCCCTTTTCTATGGAATTGGCGAGCCACCCTAATTTCTGCCTTGGCGATTCCTACGTCTTTGTTGGCGACGTTTATCGTCATGGCGATTTTCGGCTTTAACCTGGAAACAATTACCCTGCTGGCTTTAGCTTTGGTGATTGGTAGTATTGTTGATGATGCGATCGTTGATGTGGAAAACATCATGCGACACGTAGAAGATGGAGAAACTCCTCGCCAAGCAGCGCTTTTAGCTACAAATGAGATTGGGTTGACAGTCACCGCCGCCACTTTGACAGCAGTAGCAGTTTTTCTACCCATAGGTTTAATGGGTGGGGTAATCGGTCAGTTCTTTAAGCCTTTCGGCATCACTGTTTCAGCCGCGATGCTTGCTTCGATGCTAGTTGCTCGGACTTTATCTCCAGTTCTCGCTATCTACTGGCTAAAACCTAAATCCTCACTCTCCCCGCGTCGAGAAGCAAAAATCTGGGTAGCCTTTACCCAATTTTACAGAAACTTGCTCAGTTGGTCTTTGAATCATCGCAAGATAGTTATCGGGTTAGCTGTACTCAGCTTCATCGCAGGTATAGCACTGATTCCACTAATTCCCAAAGGCTTTATTCCTAAACTTGATCGCGGCGAATTTAATATTGCTTATACAGCTCCTTTGCCGAGTATCCCTAGTGGAGCAGAGGGGCAGGCGGGCAGAGAAGCAGGGGAGCAAGGGACAAACCCCAATCCCCAATCCCCAATCCCTAATCCCCAATTCTCCATTCCCAATCCTTTAAATGATTCTCTTGAAGTTGCAAAGAAACTAGAAGAGGTTGTAAGAAAATCACCAGCAGTTGAAACGGTATTTACCACTGTTGGTTCTCGTGAGGGTGAGCCGAACAAAGGCACACTCTATGTAAAGCTTAAAAAAGACCGCACAATCACAACTGCCGAACTACAAGACCAATTCCGCTCCTCATTACCTACTATTTCTGGGGTAACTACTAGTGTCGAAGATATTCAATTTGTCGATTCTGGCGGTCAAAAACCCCTCCAGATAGCTTTACGCGGTAATGATCTCCAAGCCTTAAGCAAAGCAGCCAAAGCAGTTAAAGAGAGAATTCAGAAACTACCGGGATTTGCTGATGTCACAGTCACAGGCGAAACAAATCCACAGGGTACAGTTTTTCAAATCGAGCGTCTGAATAATCAACGAGTGGCTTATGTGAGTGCTAATCTTGGCAAGGATTTATCCTTAGGTAATGCTACTGACAAAGTGGTAGCTGAAGCTAAGGCGGTGTTACCTCCTAATGTTTCATTAAATTTAGGTGGAGATTCTGCTAGCCAAGGTCAGGTTTTTAGCAGTTTTGGCACTACTTTAGCTTTATCTGCCTTGTGTATTGTCATCGTACTAATTTTGCTGTTCAAAAGCTGGGTAGACCCTCTAGTAATTGGTGTCTCTTTGCCTTTAGCAATAGTGGGGGCAATGTTGGCATTACTAATCACCAAAAGCGACTTTGGCATGATCTCACTGATTGGCTTCGTGTTCTTGCTGGGGCTGGCCAATAAAAATGCCATTTTACTAGTGGATTACATCAATCAGTTACGCAACGCTGGCTTAGACCGTACCGAGGCAATCCTCAACACCGGACTAGTGCGCCTCAGACCAATTATGATGACCACTGCCTCGACTATTTTAGGGATGCTACCGATCGCATTAGGTTTTGGTGCTGGTTCGGAATTGCGATCGCCAATGGCTGTAGCGATCGCTGGTGGACTGGTGACTTCAACTATCCTCAGTTTGATTGTTGTGCCGGTAGTTTACGCAATTTTAGATGATTGGTTTCCCCGATTTCAGACGCGGGAGAGAAGTTGATGCAAGTTTTTGTCACCGGGGGTACAGGCTTTATTGGTGCCCACTTAGTACGGTTGTTGCTGCAACAGGGATACAATGTCAAAGCCCTGGTACGCTCAAGCAGCAATTTGGAGAATCTACGCGGTTTGAAGGTGGAAATTGTCAAAGGCGATTTAAACGATCCAAATCTCTGGCAACAGATGAAAGGTTGTCAATATCTATTTCATGTGGCAGCCCATTATTCCCTCTGGCAAACAGACCGGGAGTTACTCTACCAGAACAATGTTTTGGGTACTCGCAATGTGCTGGCAGCAGCTCAGAAATCTGGCATTGAGCGCACCGTTTATACCAGTTCAGTAGCGGCAATTGGGGTAGGATCATTTGGTCAAGTCGTCGATGAGACACATCAGAGTCCCTTAGAAAAGCTGGTTGGTGACTACAAAAAGTCTAAGTTTCTCGCTGAACAAGAAGCCATACAAGCCGTTGCTAAAGGTCAGGAGGTAGTTATAGTCAATCCCAGTAGCCCAATAGGCTCGTTGGATATCAAACCTACCCCGACAGGTGATATAATCCTGCGGTTCTTGTGTAGGCAAATGCCTTTTTACTTAGATACTGGTTTAAATTTTATCGATGTGCGGGATGTGGCATGGGGGCATTTACTGGCTTTGCAACGGGGTAAATCAGGCGATCGCTATATCTTAGGTAATCAAAACCTAAGCCTCAAGCAACTACTCGAACAACTCGCCGATATCACAGGTCTAATAGCACCTCAACGAACAGTACCCGCTTGGCTCCCCCTTAGTGTTGCCTGGGTTGATGAAAAGATTCTCGCACCCTTGGGGAAATCGCCCTCAGTGCCATTAGATGGTGTTCGGATGGCAAAACAACCTATGTATTACGATGCCGCCAAAGCAGTACGAGAATTGGGTTTACCCCAATCTCCGCTAAAGGTGGCACTTAGGGATGCTGTAGATTGGTTTGTTGCTCAGGGATATGTCAACCCTTCTAGGGAATTCAAAATCCAAAATTCAAAATGAAAGACCCCGCAGATAAATCTTGGGGTTGAGAACGTGGTGTTTTTACCAACAGAGGAGTAATAAGATGGCAGTTAATCTACAACAAGCTATGGATATTGGGAAGTATCTTGTTACCCAGCGTTTGAAAGGACGTAAACGCTTCCCCTTAGTATTGATGTTGGAACCGCTTTTTCGGTGTAATCTAGCCTGTACTGGTTGTGGTAAGATTCAACATCCAAAGGAAATTTTAAAGCAAAATCTTACCCCAGAACAGTGCTTTGCCGCAGTAGAAGAGTGTGGCGCACCAGTTGTCTCAATTCCGGGGGGAGAACCGCTTCTACATCCTCAGATTGATGAGATTGTTCAGGGATTAATTGAGCGCAAGAAATATATTTACTTGTGTACCAATGGCTTGTTGTTAGAAAAGAGCCTGGATAAGTTTCAACCTTCCCCTTACCTGACTTTTAGCGTCCATTTAGATGGGATGCGGGACTTGCACGATCAGTGTGTTGATCGCAAAGGTGTTTTTGATATTGCTGTCAAAGCCATTCGCGCTGCTAAAGCTAAAGGCTTTCGTGTCACTACTAACACCACTATCTTTGAGGGTACCCAACCCAAAGATATGCAAGAGTTCTTCGACTTTCTGGAAACCCTTAATACTGACGGGATGATGATTTCTCCCGGTTACAGTTACGAGTGGGCACCAGATCAAGATCATTTTCTCCATCGAGAACAAACACGCACCTTATTCCGGCAAATTCTGGCTCCATACAAAGCTGGTGAAAAAAACTGGAACTTCAATCACAATCCACTGTTCTTAGATTTTCTCACTGGTGAAAAAGACTATGAATGCACGCCTTGGGGTAGCCCTAGTTATAGCGTTCTCGGCTGGCAAAAACCTTGCTATCTGCTAAATGAAGGTTACTACTCTACCTTTAAGGAATTAGTGGCACAAACAGACTGGAGTCAATACGGCCAAAAGAGTGGTAATCCCAAATGTGCCGATTGCATGGTTCACTGTGGCTACGAACCCACCGCCGCAATGGATGCAATGCAACCGCAAAATATGGCGCGTGCCCTTGGCAGTGTGTTTGGCAGGGCCTAATAGGCTGTTTCATTAATTTTGAGGGGGTTGAGAAACAAACCGCATAAACCCAAAGAAAGAGGTTATTGTCCAGTAGTTCTTTTCTCCCCCTGCTTCTCTTCTTCCCATGCTCCACCTGCCTCAACCAAAAAACTCCTTAACCTAACGGTATTGAGTACACGCCAATTAAAAATTCTTAATTTTTAATTCTCAAAAGTGAGTTGACTTCTGTCTTGCAGTACTAGACCTAGAAGACACAAGCCTTTTCTATTTCTACACAAAACTTAATATTTACTAATTTTAACTAAACATCCCCTTAGACATTGTTTTGGGAGCGTTTGGGCCTCGTTTTAAAAATCTAATTAATGGAGGATGCTTGATTATTATTAACAAAACCTATGAATCGCCTCTACCGTTTGGTAGATTTAACATAGACAGGAAATTTTTTTATACAATACGTAGATTACACGGTCAATGCCCCAGGTAGTTTTAGTTAACCCACAAATTCCTCCTAATACAGGTAATATTGCCCGTACTTGTGCAGCTACGGGTACAGAGTTGCATTTGGTGGGGCCTTTGGGATTTGAAATTAGCGATCGCTACCTCAAAAGAGCAGGATTGGATTACTGGCCTTACGTTAAACTGCATTATCACGAATCGCTAGAAGCCTTTAAAACCGTACATCAGCAGCGTGGAGGCAGATGCTTAGGTTTTAGTGTCCGTGGAAAATGTAATTACGTCAGCTTTCAGTTTCAACCAGATGATTGGTTGCTGTTCGGTAGTGAAACTACCGGCTTACCACCAGCAATTTTGTCAGATTGCGATGCTACTCTGTATATTCCCATGAACCAACCGGGAGTTCGCAGCTTGAATCTTTCAGTAAGCGTAGCAATTAGCTTATTTGAAACCCGTCGTCAGTTAGGCTATCTACAATAGTTATTTACCTTCATATTCATAAGTAAATATACTTACAAATTTTCTAGTTATCTATTAGACGAAAGATTTGTGGCAGTAAAAGTTTTCTTGATTACTGCAATAATATGTAAAACAAGATACCTAAAATTGGTTTATTTACGAAATTGTAGTGGAAGATACTTACAAGGATAGGAGGGTTATTATAAGAAATCTGTATATAAAAGTTGGAATATTGCCAAATTTGAATGATAGATTTTGATGAATCTGAAGCATCCTAAATTGGGGGTAAAAATAGCTAAATCCAGTCATATTAAACGTTTGAGCCATTTTAGTTCGAGCAACGTTAGAAAGTAGGCCCAAAGTAGCCGATAGATCATACGGTTGTTTTTTAGGGAATAATCAACGTAAAGTCTCGTGTTGAGAAGACTGATTGGGTAGAAATATCTTGAAGATATCTACAGTGGGGGGCATCATTTTTCCAGAAGTCGCAGCAATTTTATTCTCGGCAGCGACTATGGACTTGGCATATAGTTTGTCTAGTCCCCGCGATTGACGCAAGACAATAGCGGACAATGGTAAAAAGTAAAACGTCCTAAGTGGTGTGAGGAGTGGTTCGGACAAGTAAACACAGCAAAATTTAACTTTTGCTAATACGTGTGAACTTGTTTAAATCAGAGAAGCAGGTTAATCTTGCGTAAGCATCTCTGGTGAATGTGATCTTGATCTATCATTCGTTGTGATCTAAATCATTTACTAGTATCCAACTGAAAAATCGAGGTCAGTTAAGCGCTAGTGATCATAGGAGGTCGTCTTTGAAACGAGCATTGAAAAAGAGAGTGAAAGCTGTGTTGAACAATAACCCCAGCAGCGATGATGCCCCGGTAGAACTGCTAAATGTGATAAATCCAAAAGTTAACCGCCGGGTGCGGACAAAAGCCGCCATGATTGGCTTGGCAATCTCTATGGGAGCAACCAGCCTTTTGGTGACTCGACAAAGCGATCAAGCCCAAGCAGCAGTGCCTGTAGGTAGCCAAAAGGCAACCTCAACAATTCCTGCTATTCCTGACACTGAGGTGAAATTTGCCTCCACAAAGCTGGAGTCCCAAGCAGTCTCATCAGCGAGCGTGCCGGAAAATCCTGTTATCGTGGAACCAACGGCAGTCTCACAAGTGCCTGGGCTTGAAGCTAAATGGCAAGTCGCAGCAAAGGGAATGTCTTTGCAAGTTCCTGCATCAGAAAGGTTTTCCCAAGGAACAGCAGTTTATAAAAATTCCACCTACTTGAAGCCCCAAGTGGCACAGGGATTAAACAATACCTTAGCAGAGGCTAGTTTCCCAACAGTCAATAATCTGTCTGAGTCTAGTGCTGATGGTGTTGGTATTGCAAATGCATCACTAACTGCCCAGCCACAAACAGTGGCAACGTCAACGGCAGTCAACAGTGAAATAAATGCACAACTTAAGGCGCAACAAGAGTTCGCACTGAATCGTTTACAAGAAAAATCGAACCGTTTAAGAAACAGTCTGGCACAGTTGCGGTCTGGGGAGACTAAAGATTTATCACAAGCTGATATGGGGTTGGCACAGCCAACAACTGTGGTTGAGAAGACTGTATTAGCCCAGTCGGACACTTCTGGCGATGCAAGCAAAGCGAAGTTGATATCGAAGTTAAAACAGAAGACACAGACAACTGCACTAACACCAGCTAAACCAACAGTTATTGCGTCCTCGACTCGAACAGCCTACGAAGTTAAGCCTGGAGATACACTAGCAGCGATCGCCAGCAGATATAACACTTCCGTATCAGAACTAGTCAAGGCAAATAACCTCAATAATCCAAATGAACTGAAAATTAGCCAACAACTAATTATTCCTGCTGTTCAACAAATTGAGGCAACTGTAGCAAGTAACGCCACTGTAGCGAGTCCTACTTTTGTAGAGTCCAGAAAAGCTCCAAAAGTAAACAACTCCCCTATAAATATTGGTAGTGCCAACTCATATTTACCTAGTTCACCATCACCAGCTATTGCCGACAACAGTAACATTACCGTCCCTACACCGGTAACTGTTCAGGTTCAGGCAAATAGTGCAACCGACTTAGAAACAGCCCCCACCACTACTTCTTACGGCGTCGGTGGTGAAAATCAAGTGCCACAAACTTTTGCCGAAATGCAACAGTTTAAAGCACCAGCAAATAGGGTAGCAAGGGTCAACAATAACAATAATGACCGTTTGCGGAGCTTACAAGCTGAAATTCAGAGATTACAGCAGAAATATCGCACCCAACAGTCTGGTAACTCAGTTGTGGCAGCAGCACCTTCTGAAACTAATCATGCTGCGATCCTCACTCCTGTTTCTACTCCCAATAATTTCACCGTACCCAATGCGGCTCAACCGAATAGTGTAGCAATCCAAATTCCAGTTCCTACACCGATTCGGAGTAACTATAGCGTTCAGCCAATTAAGCCCCAATTTGGTACTCCTGTACGCCCTAGTGAGGCATTAAACCCAGAGTTCTTGCCTAATCTAGGTTCTCCTAGTAAGTGGACTCCCTCTCGTACTCCAGTAGCCGTAAAGGTTGCAACACCTTCTGGAAGAGTAAATGCTTCTGACTCTTTAGGAATGATGCGGGGAAGAACTGTTTCTCCACAGGTAATACCACCTTTGGCAGCAGTTGATCAATATCTGCCCAAACCCATTGACGAACTAACACCTCCTCCATCTTCTTCCTCAACCATAGCTTTCACCTGGCCAGCAAAGGGCACTCTTACCTCTGGCTTTGGTATGCGCTGGGGAAGACCGCACAAGGGAATTGATATTGCTAACTCCACTGGTACACCAGTTGTTGCTTCAGCTGAAGGTACGATAGAAAAAGCTGGCTGGAACAACGGTGGCTACGGCAACCTTGTTGAAATCCGCCATCCTGATGGCAGCACGACTCGCTATGCTCATAACAGCAAAATTCTGGTACAACCTGGTCAGCAGGTGCATCAAGGAGAAACAATCGCTTTAATGGGTACTACTGGTCACAGCACTGGCCCACACAGCCACTTTGAAATTCATCCAGGAGGTAAAGAAGCTGTTAACCCAATAGCCTTCCTACCCCAACGCGTGTAAAACAGGCTATCTATAACGAAATCATTGCCTTGTTAGTTGAGGGAGGTAAACTCCCTCTTTTGCTTTCTATTAGTTCAACGGAGATGAAAGCTGTAAAAAAATTGCAAAAAAGGCTAGCCTTGAGCAAATTTATATGCTATATTAGTTAATGATTTGGAAAGACATGGCTCAGTAGCTCAGTTGGTTAGAGCACGGGACTCATAAGCCTGGGGTCGTTGGTTCAACTCCGACCTGAGCCACTTTAAAGTTTATAAGTAGTGAGCGATAAGTGGAGTTGTTGTACATTTACAAATTAGATGTCGCCGTTCACACATTAATGTCGCTCTTTCACTAATTGGTGTTGTGAGTCTTCGACATAACCATTCACAAACTAATGTCGCAATATTAGGACTGTGTACGGTTATTAGTCAATACTAGACTTACCAAATAGAACACCATATAAGCTTAAGTTTAACTCAAGCTCTAAAAACTTTTACTATACCTTGCTTAAACAAAGAACTTTTGTTCTTTGATTTCGCAAAAAATTAGTCCAACCACCATGCTTGGCAGCAAAAGTTAAGCAGGACGGAGTTGAACCCTTTCAACCCATACCTAATATCTTGTAATCTTTATATTTCCACTAGCCCTGCACTGCAAGAATTTATTTATCTCGTAATCCTAACTGCTTATAATATTTTTGTTGAGCAAAAACTGCTGGAGTTAATAAAGCCTGTCTATGTGTTTAGTGTAGACGAAGCCCACCGAAGGTATCGCTTCATTATCTATAGTAGGAGTATGATGTCGGTGTGGGTGGTCAGAGTTTTGTTTTAGTCGCTTGGGCATGGCGGTAAACCAAATTTTTCATTGTATCTAATTAGCTCTCTCTTCCCCTTTGCCAAAACTGCCGTAAAATCTCCCCAGGTTTACGATCCCAAGTGTCGATATGCTCGTATATCAAATTATCTTGGTTGAGTTTATACGTTGAATAGCCATTAAAAAGCAAACCAGCTTTCCAGGGAACGCGCAACACTCCTCGCACTGTCCATTTGGCTAAAATCGTATCTTCGGCTGACTGATAGACCTCATGTACATCAAAGTAAATTTGGGTAAAAAATAGCCGAGCGTGAAATCGCAAAGTCCAAAATATAATCCGATAGTTAAATTTGTATTTAAATGTATTTACTGGGTCTTTAAAATAGATATCGTCTGTATAAATGTCATAGGAAATATCTTTTTCAAAAAGTGTCGGTAAATCTTGTTTGAGAGTTTCAATTACCTGTTGCATCTGTAAGTTACTTTATAGGTTAAATTTTTCCATAGCCCCCAAATATTATTGTAGTACTAGCATAAGCGTTACAGTAATATCCAAATTAACGAGATGTGCTTGCAGGTATACGGGTAAATAAAATCTCTTTAGCAGTTGGTTCTAGAGGAAAGGTAAGACTAGTAATATTACCTTGAGTATCAGTTAAGAAAGATATAAAGTCTGGTTTGTCGCTTAACTTAGATTCAACAAAAATATCATAGTGGTAGTGTTCTAATTTATAAATAATTGAATTATAAGTTAGTGTTAAAAGATTATCATTAATTGTTCCCACTCTAATAAAATAGGATTTACGCAAAAAGTGCTAAAAAGATTAATTTATCGAACCGCCATCGCGCTTCGCGTCTCGCAGAAAAGACGCCAAGAACGCCAAGAATCGTAGAGTTTGCGTAAGTCCTATAAAAAATATTTTCAATTACCTCTAGAAAACCCAGATTCAATCTGACTTTGTTAATTTGAAATTAGTATTACTTTTATACAGCAAAAATTATCACGAACCATGTTATTGGGTAGAGTGTAAAGCTTATTGCATTTATAGCTAAAGATTTCTTAAAAACTTTACTACTCCTTGCCAAATTGAAGATGTCTTGCTGTTACTTACACCACCCGCACTCAAATCTGACAGAGTGGGAAATGATGCAGACTTAGCATAAGGGCCATCTCGCAAAACTTTAGCTAGGGTATTGTTATTTTCGCGCAAACCTTCGTAAAAAAAGAATACCTCTCCTTGAATTCCAAGTTGACGATTGTATTCAATTGCCTGCACCAGATATTCTGGACTAATGCAGTAAGAGCCAAGTTTCATCAGTATTCCTGGCGCTAACTTAGGCAGTGTCGCATCTGTGAACTGCTGGTTTACTAGTTTATCAGCGATCGCCTGATAACTCCTAAAGTCACGGCGATAAATCTGCGGCTGAATCATATCAACTATTCCCCGCTTCAGCCATGCGGGTGAGTCTTGCAGATATTCCTGGAATGCCCAATCATGAATATTAGGTGCGATCGCTACTAATAAATTAGGATTAACTGCTTTCACTTCCCGGTAGAGACGCGCCAAGAAATCAGTGAGAATATCTGCACGCCACTGTAACCATTGCCTATCCTTGGGGTTCTGTGGCGGATTGCGATCGAATTGCTGGCGATAACGGTTGACAGTTCCCTCATCATAGCCTCCTTCACAGGGAAATGCAGGGAAGCGATCGTCTCCTTGAACACCATCCACATCATAATTCTTTACAACTTCCAGCACCAAGTTCAAAAAGAATTCCTGCACCTGTGAGTCGAGTGCATTCAACCACTCAAAGCCGTTTTTCTTTAGTAAGTTGCCGTTACAATCGCGCGCAGTCCATTCCGGTTTTTTTTGTAAGAGTACACCACCATTCAAATTGTAGGAACTTGCAAAGCCATATTCAAACCAAGGAATAACTTTTAACCCAACTCGCCGCGCCTCAATTATCACCTCTTCTAAAGGGTCACGACCTACAGACAGATGGTCAATTTCGACTCCAAATGTCTGCTGCATTGTTTGACTAGGATATAAAGTTACTGCCTTATTCCAAACAACGGGAAACACCACATTAAATCCGGTTTTGGCAAGGAAATCCATCGCCTCGGCAATGCGTTCCTTTGACCTGAGAACCTTACTATCAGTAGTCGTCAGCCAAATACCACGGGTTTCTATTATTGCCATTTCTATAAATTGAAATTCTCGGCACTGCACTATCTAAACATTGACTAACCGACGATACCGCGCCTGTATTATTGTGTAAATTCCATAGGCAACTAAACCTAGTGCCACAATACCCAAAAGCCATGCTCCGTTAGGCTGTTGCGCTAGTGTCTGTAATACTTCATCTAAACCTTCGGCGGTAGCGGCGTTCGATTGCCTTGCGGCTTCAATTAAAAACCAACCGATAATACAAAATACTATACCCCGTGCCGCTAAACCAAATCTGGAAATCCTCATTACCCATTGGGCTTGTGTGTTGCTTAACTCAGTTAAATTGAGTTCTTTACGAAATTTGCCACTAAAAGCTTGATAAAACTGATAGAAACCTAGAGCAATTACAAACACCCCCACAGTTCCAACTAACCATTCACCAAAGGGTTGAGAAAGCAAACGTGCTGTCGAATCTTCAGTAGAATCACTACTATTTTTACCGCTACCTGTACCCATAACGATTTTCACAGCACTTAAGGCTAAACTTCCATAAATCAAGCCATTAACTGCGTAACCAATTCGCGCTGCCAAACCTTTGGCATCATTCCCTTTATTTTCTGGGTCTTTAATTGCCTGTACAAAACGCCAGATTACGTATCCAATCAAGCCAATTGCAACTAAAGCTAGCAAAAATTTACCAAATGGCTGGTTGACAATTGTTTGGAGAGCGCCTTGGGTATCAGTTGTTTTACCACCCCTGCCAGAAGCTGCCTGTGCTGCCAGTAGTCCAACTATACCGTAAACTACTCCCTTAGAAACATAGCCAAATCGTCCCAGTCGCTCAACCCACAATGAAGCATGGTTTGTCAACTGTTGTGTCATGGTAATTAGGGAGAAATATTATATCTATCTTTTACCAAAAATTACCCATGATTTACATCTACCGCAGGGCAAATTGTCTAATGTTTTTGCAAAAAATCACTATCATAATACTGTCTTTTAATAGATGTGAGGTTACTCCAAATAATATTACAGTTGCTAAGTACAGTATTACTATTTAGTATTTTTTAATGCTGAATTTGAATTAATTATGTCTTTAATAGAAAGTTCTTGGAAACACGAATATATAACTACTAATGGGGTAAAACTACACTACGTTACCCAAGGGGAAGGCCCCTTAATGTTGATGTTGCATGGATTTCCGGAGTTTTGGTACTCTTGGCGGCATCAAATACCAGAATTTGCCCAAGATTTTAAAGTGGTCGCCCTTGATTTGCGTGGCTACAACGATAGTGATAAACCAAATGAGCAATCAGCTTATGTAATGGATGAGTTTATCAAAGACGTTGAGGGACTAATTAAAGGATTAGGATACCAAAAATGTGTATTAGTTGGTCATGATTGGGGAGGTGCGATCGCTTGGAATTTTGCATACACTCACCCCGAAATGTTAGAACAATTAATTATTCTTAACCTACCTCATCCTGCCAAATTTGCTCAAGGGTTACGCACTCCCCAACAGTTGCTACGTAGCAACTACATATTTCTCTTTCAACTACCGTGGATACCAGAATTACTTTTACAATCTTCAGACTACCAAGTAATTGAAACAACTTTTAAAAATACAGCAGTTAATAAGAATGCTTTCACCCAAGCGGATATTGACGCTTATAAAAATGCTGCTGCAAAACGCGGCGCCCTCACAGCAATGTTGAACTACTACCGTAATATTTTTCAACAGAGAATGCTAAATCCAAGTTGGGGCGTTCTGGAAGTGCCAACACTGATGATTTGGGGAGAAAATGACACTGCACTTGGCAAGGAACTAAGCTACGATACCGCAGCCTATGTTAGGAATTTTCAAATTAAGTACATACCCAATTGTGGTCATTGGGTGCAGCAAGAACAGCCTGAATTGGTTAATCAGTATATCCGAGAATTTTTAAAGACTTAAAGAAGTATAAATACTTATCAAAATAGCCAAATTATGACGAGTAGTACAAGCTCTTAAAAAGATTTAATAGTGATTTAACATTGGCAGTTTTTTAGGCATTGTCAAGTAAAAATCGCCAAAAATCAGAATTAACAGCATTTATTGGATTACCGTTACCCTTGTTTCATATCACAACTAAGTTGTCAAGAGATAGATTGACCTTAAGAAGTTTAATGAGATAATAGAGTTGTGAGGGACAGAACGGACGCAACTTGATTATTTAAGGGGGAAAATTATGAAACTCCAGCTATTAGCGGCCATGGCCTTAGCAACTCCCCTATTTTTTGCTAGCTCGGTTAGAGCCGAGAACCCGCAGGACTTACAAAAGCTGCTTTCAACTGGGGAATGCATTAGCTGTAATCTATCGGGAGCTAACCTCAGTGGCGCTCATTTAATTGGTGCTGACTTGAGAGGCTCAAAGCTTCAAGGAGCCAACCTTGTAGGCGCTAACCTCGAAGGTGCTGACTTAACTGGTGCAAACTTGGCAGGTGCTAATCTAACATCTGCTTATGTAAGCAATGTGAATTTAAAGCAAACCAATCTTAACGGAGTAAATTTTACACGCGCTACAATTCACGATTCTAATGTGTATAAAGCATCAATGAATGATCTTAACCTTACTGATGCCGAAATATTTAACACTGGAATCGGGATTGGTGGAGAAGATGCCGAGATTCCTGATTGGAAATAGGCTGAACTGGTAGGCAGGTTAAAAAAAGACAACATTAGAGAAACTGGTGTTTGCCAGTATTATCTTTAAAATCTGCCTATACACTATATAAAAATAAAAAATGAAACCCCTCTGCCTTGTAATGACTTTACTACAACAAAAGCAGAGGGGGTTTCTTATTGGGGCTGAACCGAAAATTTATGTAAAACAAATGTAATTTAGGCTGAATAGGTATGCTATGTCTAGCTTTCAGGCTTTTAATTAGTTTTAATGAAATTTTCAATAAGTTGTACGGTTCTCTACACACAAATCGAGGATGTTTCGTTAAGCTGTTAACGCTATGATTGAGCTTTAGTGAATGTCTTATGCATTGGTTGTTATCTGGGCCGTTGAGTATAGAGAAATTGACGGTTAACATTACAGGGTTGCCTGCATCGTTACAAGGTAAGAAGCTGGTGCAGTTGTCAGATTTTCACTACGATGGTTTGCGGCTGTCAGAAGAGATGCTAGAAAAAGCGATCGCACTTACTAACGAAGCTAAACCAGATTTAATTTTATTAACTGGTGACTACGTAACTGACGATCCCGCGCCGATTCACCAACTGATACTTCGACTCAAACATCTGCAAAGTCGCAGTGGTATTTGTGCTATTCTTGGCAATCACGATATACATTACCAAAACGCCAAAACAGAAGTTACCGATGCCCTTACTAGCATCGGAATCCACGTTCTTTGGAACGAAATTGCCTATCCACTAGGAAAAGAATTACCTCTTGTTGGACTAGCTGATTATTGGTCACAGGAATTTAATCCTGTACCAGTCATGAATCAACTAAACCCCGACACACCCCGCATCGTTTTATCCCACAACCCAGATACTGCCGAGATACTGCAAGAATGGCGAGTTGACTTACAATTATCTGGTCATACTCACGGTGGTCAAATCGTGATTCCCGGAATTGGCCCTGCGATGTTTTTTTACGACAAGCTTGCAGAAAAAATACCCAAAAAAGTGCAGCGTCGATTTCCATTTTTGTCAGAAAATATTTCTGTAGTCAGCCATTGGGAATGGGCACAGGGTTTGCACCGTCTGGGAAAAAATCAGCTATATGTCAATCGTGGTTTGGGGACTTACCTCCCAGGACGCTTATTTTGCCGCCCAGAAGTTACTATAATCACCCTACAGGGTGAATAAGTAATTCAAATTTAAAAATTCAAGAATAGAATCACGGCAGGTATTCTGGCTAATGAGTACCTGTAGTTTAGTTTCAGAATTTCAATCAATTAGTTAATTGTATCTGGAATAGATGACATAAATTATTGCAGTTTATCAAGTTACATTTTTATTTTGGTAAGCTGTAAGCGCTGGTATGAGGAGTATCGGTTGCCTTATGCATTGGTTGTTTACGGGACATTTAAGAGTAGATAAAATCACGGTTAAGATTGCGAAACTTCCAGCATCTTTACAAGGTACAACGCTAGTGCAGTTGTCAGATTTTCACTACGATGGTTTGCGCCTGTCGGAAGACATGTTAGAAAAAGCGATCGCACTTACTAATGAAGCTGAACCAGATTTAATTCTATTAACTGGTGATTACGTAACTGACGATCCAACGCCGATTCACCAATTGGTGCATCGACTCAAACATTTGCAAAGTCGTTGTGGTATTTACGCCGTACTTGGTAATCACGATATCTATTACAGCCACTCAAAAGCAGAAGTTACACAGGCGTTAACTAGCATTGGGGTGCATGTGCTTTGGAATGAAATCGCCTATCCACTAGGAAAAGAATTACCCCTTGTTGGACTAGCTGATTATTGGTCACAGGAATTTTACCCTGCACCAGTCATGAATCAATTAGACTCGGTTACACCCCGGATTGTTTTATCTCATAACCCAGATACAGCAAAGATATTGCAACAATGGCGGGTAGATTTGCAACTATCTGGTCATACCCACGGTGGTCATATCGTAATTCCGGGCATTGGCCCTGTAGTATTTTATTATAAAAAACTACTCAAAAAAATTCCCAAAAAATTACGGCGTTGGGTAACATTTTTCTTGGGAGACTGTTCTAAAGTCGTGCGATATTGGGAGTGGGCGCAAGGGTTTCACAAGGTCGAAGAAAATCAACTATATGTCAATCGTGGTTTAGGAACTTATAAACCAGGACGTTTATTTTGTCCTCCAGAAGTGACTGTAATTACGTTAGTTAGTCACTAGTCATTAGTCATTAGTCATTAGTCATTAGTCATTGGTCATTAGTCATTAGTTTAAATAACAAAGGACAAATGACAAAGGACAAAGGACAAAAATGCATAACACTCAAAGCAGAAACCGCCTGAAGCTACGGTGGATAAGTCTCAGCAGCTTGGGGCGGTTTCTTGAAGATTGGAGAATTCAGAAATAACTAACTCAAACTAAGGTGGACAACATTCGCGATCGCTCTACTCAGAATTGCACATCCTTACATTCCAACTAGGCAGGCATTTTCTGGCTGTGCGTTTTAATACCTCCAAAACAACTCATTGAACTTAAGGCGAAAACACATTCAATGGATGCCACAACTAAAAGAGCGATGTCTACGACGGGCTATGCCTACGCAAGAACATTAGAGCAGGAGGTACAGGCTCTAACTGGAAAGTTTTTGTTGAACTCTTAACCTGTTTGTACCTTGCTCTTAATCTAGCATCGTGTTTGTTTAGCTACAAGACACCTTTACTAAACTTGAGTACCATTTACTTTTCGCAACAATTCAGAAATCTTTCTTAAAAATATTCCCACTTGTTAGATGTTGGTGTTAATGCCAGCATTATCAAGTGGGATGAAAGTTTAGAAGTTGTTATTGAGCAGAACCGCCTGTAGTAGTATCATCTGCCGTAGAAGAACCGCTATTAGATGTACTATTTGACTGGTCTACTCCTTGAGGTGGAGTGGTTTTAGAGCTATCACTTTTCGTACTTGGCGCAACAGTATTAGTCGTTGGACTTTGTGTAGCTTTAGGCGTTGGCTGGATTACAGAAGGCGCTTTTTCTGCGGCAGGCTGCTGGGGTGGGATAGTAATGTTAATATTCGGTTGGCGAGGTACAGATGGAGGTGTAACCTGCTGTTGTGGAACAGGAACAGGAACAGTAACAGGAACAGGTACTTCCCTAGTTTTTTCGATTATCGTGGTTTTTGTTTGAGGAGAAGCACTAGGAGTTGGACTACTACTTGGTACAGGAACCACGACTGGCACAGTATTGTCAACGGCTGCGTTATTCTGCTGGTTGAAGTACCAGACGCCACCTATAACCAAACCAAGCAAGGAAGTGATAATAATACCCAACAGCAAACCACCACTAGCATTGTTTTCATCACGCTGGGCTAAATCTGCTTGCTGGTAGTTACGCTCAATATTTCGACCATGTACATAACCGTTAGTGTAAGAGCTAGGATTAGCTGCGCTGTTCTTGACTGTTTCAGAGGTTCGTGTCAAGTCAGTGTGAGTATTACCATTAATATCTGTGTAAGATTCGTGCTTGATTTCACTGTTTTTGCTTTCGCGTTCAATAGACATAGCTGTTGATTTCACTCCTCGATATGATTTTGACAAACTAAAGTTTTGTAAGAACAAGAGATTTTAATGAGCTTAAAAATTTATGTTGCTGATTAAATATTGAGTTTTATTTGTTACTCAACTGTTGGTACTTATCAGAATAACCCCTGAGATTAGACAAGTGGCTCTATCTCCAGAGAGTTAATACTTAATCGAAAGAAAGATTCTCCTAAAGATAGATGTTATTAAACAGTTAGGTGATGCATTGATAAAAAATCTAGTAATTTGCTTCAGTTTTCTCAATTTTTAATCAACTTGAATAGATTATGCTTATAGGTGATTTATAAAAAACTGACAGCCTTACCGATGGGGAACAGGGTAATAGTTTTATCCCCACTGCCACTAGCCAGCGTCTTACCGTCGGGGCTAAAGGCAACGGAATAAACCGCATCTTCAGCTCCTGAAAAAGTACAGAGTTCATTGCCTGTATCTACTTGCCATAGCTTGAGCGTTTTGTCTTTACTGCTACTAGCTCTAATTTTGCCATTGGGGCTAAAAGCGACAGAACAAACACGATCAGAATGCCCAGTTAGTATGCATACTTCTTCACCACTTTCGACACCAGTACAAGATTCTCTAACTCTAGGTATGTATCGCCGTCTGAAACGTCGTTCGGTTTGTCGTTAGACATCGCATCGCCAAAGCTTGATTGTCATATCTCGACTACCACTAACTAAAGTTTTACCATCGGGACTGAAAGCGACGGAATTAACCCAATCTGAATGGTTATCCAAAGTGTAAAGTTCTTGTCCCGTGTTAACATTCCATACCTTTACAGTACGATCTGCACTACCACTAACAAGATGCTGACGATTGGGACTAAAAGCGATCGCACTAACATAGCTGCGATGTCCAGCAAGTGTGTTAATTAGCTTACCTGTATTGATATTCCATAACTTGATAGTCTGGTCATAACTGCTACTAGCTAAAATTTGTCCATCAGGGCTAATGGCGACACAAGTCACCCAGCCTGAATGCTCGTTGAGAGTTTGCAGCAGTTTGTTACTTTTCAAATTCCATAGCTTAATGGTATTATCCGCACTGCCACTGATAAAAATCTGCTGCTTTGGGCAAATAGCAAGGGAGTAAACCAAGCCAGAATGACCTTTGAGGACTTGCAGTAATTGTCCCATCTCTATATGAGAAACCTTGATAGTAGTGTCTGTACCGCCACTCAGGATAGTTTGACCATCTGGACTAATGATTACAGAAAAAACTGGGGTTGAATGTACTTTGAGTGTCTTGAGTAATTTACCTGTAGACACTTGCCAAATCATTATGCTGCTATCATCACTGCCACTAACCAAAGTTTGGCTATCTGGGCTAAAGGCTAGGCATCTTACCCATTTTGTATGACTAGTGAGAGTATGTAGTAATTTACCTGTGTCGAGATGCCAAATTTTGATAGTATTATCACTACTTCCACTAGCTAAAGTTTGCCCATCTGGACTGATTGCAGTTGTAAAAACCCAGTTCAGATGAGTCAGGGTGTGTACACATTTCCAGGGTGAAGGTTGAGACTGTGATTTAGGTGATGGCGGCGTTGGTGGCTTTGGCGGCGGCGATGTTGGTTTGGGTGCTGCTTTTTTCTGTTTCAGTTCCAGTTCTCTGGCATTTTTGAAATCTGACTTGGCTCTATTTTCGTATCCTAGTTTCGAGCAAGCAAGCCCTCGGTATTTGTAGGCTTCAAAGTAGTTGGGGTTGAGACGAATTGCTTGACTAAAGTCTTCAATTGCTTCACTATATTTTCCCTTTTGAGCGTTCTCCATGCCCAGTTTATAGAAACTTTCAGCATTAGATGGAGTAAAATCAATTTTGATAGATGTGGAAGCAGATTGATTTATCTGATCTGGCTGATAAGACTTTAACCTTGCATAAGCTTGATTGATTTCTTTGATTTTTTCTTCTGCTTCTTGCTTTTGCTGCGGTTCAAGAAAAGAATCTGGATGCCAAGTCTTAGCCATCTGGCGGTAAGCTTGCTTGACCTCATCAACAGATGCACCTGGTTTTAACCCCAAGATATTGTAAACATGATTTATATCGATGCGATCGCTCATACTAGAAAATCAGCAGCAAATCCAACTCTACTTAGTATTCCCTAATATAAGTATTATCTAACTCAAGATATGGTGTCGCCGTCTGAAACGTCTTAAACTATATTCGCTTCTTATCTCCAACGCCGATTTAGCCGCAATATGTTTTTAATCCTCTGACAAAATCTTTCTAGCAGAGGTCTAGGTTTGGATACATATCTAGGCGATCGCACTCTCCGTGCAGCACCCGGATTTGTTAACTCTTCTTCTATTTGTGCAGCTTTATTTAAATCGGAAGCGGCTCTATATTCGTATCCCAGTTGTGAGCAAACTAGCCCACGATATTTATACGCCTCAACATATTGAGGATTGAGACGAATTGCATGGGTAAAATCTGCGATCGCATCCTCATACCTTCCTTGTGTAGCATTCTCTACTCCTAAACTATAAAAAGTTTCAGCATCCCAACGATTCACAGATATTTTGGTGGGATTTTTAGGCGAAGATGAAGATGGATTTTCAGGAATAGGAGGCTCAGATGGACTTTCTGATTTGAGCTTGTTGTAAGCTGAGTTGATTGATTTGATTTTTTCCTCAGCTTCCTGTTTTTGCTTTTGCTCAAGAAAGCGATCGGGATGCCAAATTTTCACCAGTTGACGGTAAGCTCGCTTTAGTTGTGCTTGTGATGCACCCGGTTCCAACCCAAGAATTTCATAAGCATGATTGATATCGAGGTCATCGCGCATACTGAAAAAATCGGCAACTATAACTATATAGATATATGTTAACTATTCCCTTAAATCTCCTCCAATCAACTCAAACGCCCCATTCTGGTTATCACTGGGATGGTAGTAGTCGCCGCTTCTTTGAAGGCTGGTATTACCGCATCACTTTACCGGAAATTGGGCAAACATTCGCTTTTATGTACTCCATTGAAGACCCCATCGGCGGTAAACCCCACAGTGGCGGTGCAGCCCAAATTCTCGGCCCCGATGATGAGTATTTATGGCGTACTTTTCCTGATGTGAATAAATTTTGGGGAAATCGAGATGTTTTGGGTTTAGGTCATTGGGGTAAAACAGACTTGCAAATTTCTCCTTTATATTTGCTCCAAGCAGAGTTTGAGCATCATGTTCAAGAGGGTTATCAAGCTACAGCTACCTTGAATCAGGGGATTATCTGCGATCGTGCAACCAATAATTATTGCCGTTGGCAGTATGAAATTCAACCAGTATACGGTTGGGGTAATAAAAATAGCATTCAGCAATCAACCGCAGGCTGGGTGTCATTTTTGCAGATTTTTGAACCTGGATGGCAAATTTTGATGGCTCACGGTTTAGCCACTGGGAAGATTGACTGGAATGGTAAAATCTACGAATTCACCAACGCCCCAGCCTACGGCGAGAAAAATTGGGGTGGTGCTTTCCCGCAAAAATGGTTTTGGCTAAATTGTAACTACTTTGAAGGCGAACCCGATTTAGCATTAACTGCTGGCGGTGGAAGGCGGGGTGTGCTGTGGTGGATGGAATCTGTAGCGATGATTGGGTTGCACTATCAAGGCAAGTTTTATGAATTTGTTCCCTGGAATTCTCAAGTAGATTGGGAAATTCAGCCTTGGGGTAGATGGCAAATGAAAGCTACCAACTCTAATTATGAAATTGAATTGACAGGAACCACAGATTTTCCTGGTACACCTCTGCGTGCGCCTACAGAGGATGGTTTAAGATACTGTTGCAAAGACACCATGCAAGGAAAGTTAAATTTAGAGTTACGAGAAGTAAGTGGGAGAAAATCTAAAATAATCTTGAAAGCAGAAAGTTTTCTTTGTGGTTTAGAAGTAGGCGGCGGTCCTTGGGATGATTGTTGGCAGTCTCGGTAAAAGTACTGCTATAATTATATATGCTTCATATTTGGGGTTGTAGCTCAGTTGGATAGAGCGGACGCCTCCTAAGCGTCAGGTCGTGCGTTCGAATCGCACCAGTCCCGTAAGCAAAGAAATCCCTATGACCTTGACTAATAGGGGGTAAACTGCATTAAAAAATACTCAGATGTAATAAGTGCGTAGGCGTAGCCCGTCCAGACATCGCATTCTGTGATTGTTGAATCCATCTTTAATCACTACAGCAGCTTTCAAAGAAAGTCAAGTACACAACGATTCGTCTCAAAGCCATTAACGGAACTTAAACATTTTTGAGACAGAAACAAGGCTCAAACCTATACAGGGCAAGGAAAATACACCAAAGGCTCAAAAATGCTTGAAACCCAGATATATCAGGAAACTAGGTAAAACGATGTCAAAGTCTTTTTGTATATACGTTTGAGAGTTTTTTTAGGCTACTTTTTGTCTAAGTCCCATTAATAAAGCGTGTTTGACTTCAAAATTACTAACTTCTAAATTCTGAATTCTCCTGTATTAAACTTCATCAGGGTTTATTCCAAGCTGTCTCAAGCGTTCTGCTAAACGCTGGGCTTTTTGCTGTTCTTGTTCTAATTGAGATGTTAATAACTGCGATTTTTCCTCACCAGTTAGTAATAAATTTCCTTGTGTATCCCACCAACGCAACCAAGGCGCTGTAGTATTTCCATACTGTCCTTGCCAAATACCCAATTCGACACCCATCAAGGAAATCTCATAGTGTCCACGTTCGTTAGCTGTGAGTTGCTGATACCTACCATCAACTAAGTGATAAACCTCAATCGCAGCTTTGCTAAATTCGTAAATGCCATAAAAAGGTACGCGGATTGCTTGCTCGTATACCCAGAATTTACCAGTCATTGGAGTATTATCTCTTTCTTCTGAACCATTCCCAGAAGCGAATTCCAATACAATTAGGGGAGCGACATATTCTTGCCACAATACATACGAACATCGAAACTGACCATTTAACATAGGTGCAACATTCGGGACGTAAAACCAATCGGGTGCTGAAGCACCGCGTTCAGGTGGTTCGGTTAAACGCCAGTAAATGCCACAATCTTGACCAATACAATACTGATTATCTGGGTGAATTTGCTGTAATGTACCTTGAACTGAGTCAGTTAGAAGTATGCTTTGCGGATGTTCTTGAAAATTTTTCACAAAAGTTCCATCCGACTCAGGTAACTCAGTATGGTCGGGAAGGTGAGTAATGCCTAGTTCGGACAAGTTGGCAATAGTCATTGAACTTTGGCGCGAGTGAATCGGTTTATTGATCTTAGCACCGCTCCGACCAAATGCTTGGCAGTAGGTAGTTTAGCGATGCTAATCAGCGACTCATTGCAAAAATCTGTTCAGCCGTTAAGGGAATGTTTGGAAACAATCTAGAATCAATTCGATCCTGCCCTCGAAACACCTTTGGGGGTAAATACTCTCCATCTTCAAGTTGGTAGATTGTAATGGTTGGCTGCTTGGGAGAGCCAATGAACCGAATGCCACCAAAAGCAGCATAGTCCACGATGATGTACTCGAAAACGCCCAAGTCCTCTCTTCGAGACGCTACGCGAACATATTCAGCAAGTTTTGTCAGATAGTCGTCCTTCCAGTTGTTGCTAACAACCTCAATGATTCCGGGTGGTGGAATATATGTTGCTGACGGGTACTTCACTTAATGCTACCAAGATGAAGATGTACAGCTTTGTTTATGCCTTCAATCATGCCATAGGTCTTTGATGGACACACCTTTCTAAAAGTTTTTGTGTCTTTCCTAACAAATTAGATGCAATAATGTCTGATGTGATATCACCATCCAGATTATCGTAGAAGTACGAAGAATGAGCATCTTCTGCTCCAATAACCATTGCCATATCTGATTGACCCATATTTTTTAATGTTTTCTCCATCGCGTTTGCATACTGCCACACATACTGATCGCAGAATAATAAATCTAAGCCAATTTCATCTTCTATGGCAGCTTTCAGAGGATAGGCAATTAAGTCAGAGGAATGAATTATATTTACCCATCTTAATTTTTGCAATACAGCAATTTCTTCTTTATTAGAATTTTTAAAATAATATTTGATAACTGAGAAATCAATATCTAGCATTTGCTTAAGGAATAAGAGAGGAGAACCCAGTGTCGTAATGCTAGCTAAATTTAACAGATTTAGTTTCTCACGAAAAATAAAAGCTGGATCATCGTTGTCTAAAGTATTTGAAAACATGAGATCCCACAGAATAAAACTACCTAGAGAATGAGCAATCAAATGAATTTCTTGTTGATTGGAGTGGTCATTTAAGAACTGACTCAGTTGTACAACGATAGTTTTACGTATTGCTTTACCGCGTTCGGGATTTTGATAGATTAAAAAATCACCTAAAAAATTACTGATTATCTCATTTCTTCGTTTTTTGTATCTGTAAATATCATCATACGAACCTTTATATTCTTTATGGTGTTCACAAACTCTAGAAAAATCTTTTTCAATACATCCAATAGTTTGATGTTTCTTATTGTTGAATAAGTTTCCCCAGAAACTTGAGTAAAAGTTGGCAGGGGTTGCTAGCTTTTTGCGGATTTTTTTTATGAGTGCGTCAGCATATCTAGAATTCTGAGTGTTGACACCGTGAATAAAGAATACAAGCATACTGATAAACAATTACAGTTATAACTGCTAGAAATTGTACTGTTGTAATATTTCCCCATAACCAACCTCAAATCACTGCGCTATAGAACAATTGTTATTTGATGTTGAGCCGTACAAATTTCGGGGAACACTAAACTTGAAACCCCAATGAGTCTGTTATATAAGTATTGACCAAAAGATATAGTATGGATGAATTCGTAAGAAAAGCTGCTGGAATAGGTTTGCCTGTAATTATACTTCTAATTACAATGGCTACTACAGGTCTTACTGGTGCTGCTGCTATTACAGCAGCTTTAGCAATGTTGGGGCCAGGAGGGATGATTGGTGGTATAGTTCTGCTGGGAATAATAGGCTTGGCAGCTGACATGTTATCTAGGTTTGGTCTAGAGGCGTTGTTAATAGCCATCTATAGACAGCGCTTGCAAAATGGGGAAACTCGTAACAATATCTGCCAAGAAATTAGCTGGCTACCTATATCTGGAGATTTAAAGCGCAGGCTTAGAGAAGAATTTGGGTGCTAGTTGTTTTAAGTAAGCGATATTTATAAGTGAGTATCGCCTTACCTGCTAAATTAAGGAGAGATTCTAGGAATGCGATTGCCTACGGCGGGTTTAGTCCATCGCACAAATGCCACTCATCCTCTTTCACATCTCCACTATTCTGAAAATAATCCCTGACGCAATTACAAGCTTGCGCCAACAATTTTTCTAGACTGGAATCAAAGTCTAAATTGAGGACATAAGAACGCTTGAACAACAAACACACTATGCGGATTACACCTGACGGTCAGATTACTATCCCTCCTGAAATCCGAGAGGTGCTAAACATTTCTCCTGACGTAGAATTAGCGTTTGAAATCGAAGACGATCGCCTCTACCTCAAGAAAATACGCCTACCGATAAAATTTCAACTTGGATTGACGCCATACGGGGTTGCGCTGCTGGAAACCTCGCCACTGACCAAATCATGACCCTCACCCGCAGCGATGACAATCTATGACCGTCTTGGTAGACAGCAACGTTATCCTCGACATTCTTACCAACGATCGCATTTTAACGGCTCGCACTCTTCATTGCATCTGCGATCGCATCTAAAAAAGCTGCTTTAATTCCTTCATCGGTAAGTCGCGGATGCGCTTCTAGTATTTGCTCAGGTGTTTCACCCGCAGCAAGTTTTTCGAGAATTAATTCAACTGTAATACGAGTTCCTGAAATGATAGGTTTGCCCATCATTATTTTTGGATTGGATACGATTTTTTGCATGAGTTAGGATTTTTTTGATAGATAATTAATATATACAACGCCTTTGATCATTCTTCTCCATCACCTACTAGAACACAAGGCGCGATCGCTCTTCATTACCTTCTGATTAGTCTGCAAATAATCATGTAGCAAATTGCAACCCCGTGCCAGCAATTTTTCTAGTTCGATATCTGCTAAATTTTGGAAAATTACTGTACCATTGCCACTACCCGCAGCCAGAGTCTTGCCGTCATGACTAAAACTGACGCTGGTTAACTCTTGTTTATCACCCTTTAAAGCAATCAGCAACGTGCCTTCTCGGTTCCAAATTCTCACTTTGTCATCACTGCTAGCGGCTAAAGTTTTACCATCGGGGCTAAAACTCACACTGATGAAACTATCGCCATCGCCTGTAAGATTATTTAGCAAATGACCGTCGCGGCTCCAAATCTTCACCGTGTTATCAATACTAGCCGAAGCGATCGCTTTTCCATCTGGCGACCAAGCAACCCCATTTACCCGGCGACTATGACCATTTAAGCTGTATAGCAATTTACCATCTAAATTCCAGATTTTCACGGTTTTGTCATCGCTGGCTGAAGCTAGCAACTTGCCATCAGGGCTAAAGCTTACCCAATTCACTGCATCTTGATGTCCCTGCAAGGTGTTAAGCAGTTTACCGTCACGATTCCAAAGCTTTACTGTTTTATCTTTACTAGCTGAAGCAATTACTTGACTATTAGGCGACCAAGCAACACTCAAGACGGTATCATCATGACCATGTAAAGTGTTAAGCAGTTTACCGTCACGATTCCAAAGCTTTACTGTTTTATCTTTACTAGCTGAAGCAATTACTTGACCATCGTGGCTGAAACTAACGCCCCAAACTTGACCTTCATGCCCAGTTAATGTATGTAGTAGTTTACCGTCTCGACTGAAAAGTTTAATAGTTTTGTCTCGACTTGCTGCTGCTAAGGTGCGATCGTTTGGGCTAAAACTGATGCTAGTTATCCAGTCATTGTTATCGGCTTTGGGCTTTCGCTGTAACACGCCGTCCAAATGCCAGAGTTTAATAGTTTTGTCACGGCTTGCAGAAGCCAAGGTGCGACCGTCTGGGCTAAAACTGACGCTATTTACCCAATTATTATGTCCTTTCAGGGTTCCCAGCAACATACCTTCAGAACTCCAAAGTTTGATTGTCTCATCGGTACTTGCAGAAACAATCGCTTTCCCATCACGGCTAAAGCTGACGCTGGTAACTCCAGCACTATGCCCCGATAAGGTTCGCAGTAACTTACCCTCTAGATTCCATAGTTTGATTGTCTGGTCTAAACTAGCAGAAGCAATAGTTTGACCATCAGGCGACCAAGCGACACTTAAGACTGCATCATCATGTCCCTGGAAGGTTTTTAGCAGCTTACCATCCCGATTCCACAATTTCACCGTCTTGTCAGCACTCCCGGAAGCAATGGTTTGTCCATCGGTTGACCAAGCGACACTTAAAACTGCACCATTATGTCCCTGCAAAGTTTTGAGCAATTTACCATCCCGACTCCACAGTTTCACCGTCTTGTCGCTACTCGCCGAAGCAATAATCTGACCATCTGGGCTAAAACTGGCATTATTCACCACACCTTGATGCCCTACTAGAGTAGCAAGCAGTTCACCCTCTCGACTCCAAAGTTTCACCGTCTTATCTTGACTGGCGGAAGCAACGATTTGGCTATCTGGGCTGAAACTGACGCTATTGACTACATCTTCATGTCCCGATAACGTTTTGACCAAGCTACCATCGGGATGCCAAAGTTTGATTGTAGTATCCGCACTGGCTGAGGCAATTAAGGTGCGATCAAGGCTAAATGTAACACTGTTTATCCCAGATATATGCCCGTCGAAACGGTTATATTCTCTTAACCCGAAAACTGCTTGATATAGTGCCGTCTGTACTTGTTCTCTAGTATTGGAATCTACCCAAACTGTCTGTTGTAATTTTCTCCCTGCTTTTAAGCTTTCTTTTAAAGCATCAATACCTTTTTGGGATGCAAATAAGGCTTCACTAGATGCACTGAGGGTTTTAATTTCGCTATCTACTGCTGTGACGATGGAAACACTTAATCCCAATATGGCGAGAACAGAAGCAGTCAGCGCAATTTTTAATGAACGATTTAATTGAGCTTCACTTAACCTTTGTTTCTTTTGACTTTCTGCGAGTTTAGCTGTTAATTCTTTTTCTTTTAGTTCAGCTCGTAATTGCTCAATTTCTAACTGACTCAATTCTTCGCGCTTGTGTAACTCCCGCAATTCTGTTAATAAATCCAAACCCTGTTGAGGATAAGGATCTACTAATTGCGATCGCTGCTCATTTTGGCTAAGTTCACTCTTAAGTCGCTCAATCTCAGCTTGACTCTGTTCTACTTTGTAGCGCAGCTGGTTAAGTTGTACCTGTAAGCTCGATTCTTGTTGTTGCAGGTAGCGAATCAAGTCTACTAAATAATCGTGAATCAGTTGATAGCGTTCTGGTACATCAGGGAATAGTACCACTAAACCGGAGCTAACTAAAATCTCTAATACTAACTCTAATTTACTAGCATCTTCTAATTCTGCTAGCTGCGTGGCTAACTCAGCACGAGTTTTAAAAGGTCGGTTGTTACTTTCATCTGTTAATAAGTATAAGACGAGTAACGCGGCTCGTTCATTTTCTGGCCCGCAGTCTTTAATCAGTTCCTTAAGATATCGCTCGATGAGTTTGTTCGGTCTATATGGCTGATATTCTTCTAGTGTAGTAATTCGCTCATCTTGAATTTGCGCTCCTACAACTTGCAATTCAATGGGGCGGACTTCTCCAAATCCTGTTGATAAATCTTCGATTAAGGCATCAATTAAAGCAGGCTCTAAATTCAACTGCGATCGCTCTGTTAATTTTCGGATAATTGCTTTAGCATATTCTGGCGAAAAATTATTTAATTGGTAGCGAATATGTTTGTCAAGAATATTATTATTAATCGCTTCCAGTGCTGAAACATGTTTAAAGTCTAATAAACGATGTAAATAATCTTCTCGCAAAGAAAGGATAACTTTAACAAAGGGTATATTCAGGCAGTCGCTAATAAATTTATCAAATTCTTGCTTTTGATTGCGATCGCTATAACCAAAGAAAAATTCTTCAAACTGGTCAAAAATTAAAACTGTGATTAGATGGTTATCAGCATTTTCTTTTAGTTGTTGTAAAATTTCTAAGATGGTGATGGGTGTGTCAGAGTAGGGCAAAGTTTCCGCTTCCATAGCGGCTTCTGCTTCTGGGATGATGTCAGCATAGATGGCTAGGGATGCGTCATTAGACATCGCCTCACTTAAAGATTTTCCTAATTCCCGTGCCCAATCGGTGTAAACTTGCAGTACTACAGGTACAGCTATTTGATCGCCAATAGCTCGATTTTGCAGTGCTGGAACTAAGCCCGCAGTTACAATGGAACTCTTACCTACCCCTGATTGACCGTGAATCACCGTCAATTTTCGATCAGCACGGCTAATTCTCCCAATTAAGTTATTAATATCACGCTCTCGCCCAGAAGCTGCAATTTCTAAAGCAACGCTGCTACTCCCAGAAGGTGACATCAATGCTGGGTTTGTCGCCTGTCTTTGGGGTTGCAAGCGTCCAGCACCGATGAAAGCCCGAAAACCGTACTGCTGTTCAACAGAACGCCGTTTCTGTCGAATATAATAGGCTTCCAAATATCGCCCTTCTTCAAAGTAGAGCGATCGCAGTGTCCGCAATAAGCGAATATAACGATGGGCATCGTATTGATGGGCGCTGCTTTCTAAGGCTCCTGGTAGTTCTTTTGTCGCTTTGTCTAAGTATTCACGGGCTACTTCTAACTCACCTATATTTCGCTGTGCTTTCGCTAAAACTAAATAGTAAATTTGCCCCAACAGTAACGGAAATAAGCAGTTATAAGGGTCTTTGTGCTTTTGCGACTCACCTAATTTCAGCAGTGATACGTGTGCTAATATACTCGCCTGTACCCACCGCGACTGCTGCACAGCCACTTGCGCGAGAAAACCGTAGTCACAAGCTAATTGGATTTGACTACCATAAGTTTGATGCAACTCCAGAGACTTTTGGGCAACCGTCTGCAATTCTTGCCACTCTTGCAGATATTGCAAAACTTCCGCAAGTTGACTAATAAATCCAGCAACTATGTCTGGACGACCAGCCACTTGTAAGATAGTCAAGCACTGCTGAAAATAAGATTTAGCAGTGTACCAATGACGGCGGTTTTCTGTTTGATTTTGCTCTGCTAGACGGCAATAACATAGCCCAATATAAAACAACAAGATTCCTTGTCGCAGAAGCAATGGAGATGGCCGATTAGGAGGCGTAGGCGAAGAAAAAACTCCCCCTGCCTCCCCTGCCTCCCCTGCCTCCCCTGCTCCCCCTACTCCCCCTACTCCCTCATCCCCTTTCTTCGCCAACTGCTGCCAAACTTGCAAGCTTTGCTGAAAATGGTTTAAAGCTGGATTAATGCGATCGCTAATATAATCATCTAGACCAAAAACAAATTCTAAACTCGCGTGTAATTCTGGCTCTAAGGTAATACCACGATTGTGCAACTCTCTAATGGCAAAGTGGAGTTCATAGCTATGTTCCCAGACTTGCTCCACAGTGGAATAATGCTTTGCAATTTGAGGAGGTTGGTGTTGTGTAGCATCGCTTGATAACACCGTCGCAAATAAAGAGTCAGTTTCCTGTTGCAAAAATTCCAGCAATGATTCAGTTGTCATCTCAAACCGAATCGGTGTCGCCGCCCAACTTGCAAAATCTGGCGCTAAACGCACTACCTTTTGCAATACTTCCTCATTCATCCACACAATCATCGGGAATGGGTGGCGTTTACGAAATTCATCACGAATATGATTAATAGAGCTAAGTAGATCGTCAAGTCCATCTACTGACTCTAAACCCAAAATCATCAACGCCGAGGGCGGATTATCTTGGTTTAGCAGTTGTAAATGAATACTTGTGTAAAGGCTTCTAGCATTATGCGACAGAACTACCTTTTGAATTCGGTGTACTCCTGAAGAGAGTTCTTCGAGTCGTTGCAGCATTCGCTCTTGCAAAACCCGATAATTGCAGCACACCAAAACCAGGGAGAATTGACCGCTAGAAAGGGTAATTGCTCTCCCCAAACTTCGTAAAGCACGCTCGTTTGCTGCTCTTATATCTGCTTGTGGGTGTCGTTCAACCATGATTTAAATTTTTCCGTCTCTGCTAAAACTGGGTTGACGGCAAACCAAGCTCCCTGATGATCACGGTATTCAAATACAAATAAACTTCGCAAGAGAGCATGGTATTGTATATCACCTCTAACTCTCTGCTGTTGCACCACCTGAAAGATGAGTTCCCACTCATGAGGATCGATGGCGTTGGCTCGGTAATCCCGTTGTCTTTGAATTACCAATTCAACACATTCCCGCTCAAAGGGTGGATCTTGTTCTCGCAGACAGTCAAACAGTAACCCTAGCAAGTCGCGTACATGACCACCACTAATCAGGCACAATCGATCTAAGGTTTCCCGACTATCAAACACCTCTGTAATTAAGCGTAACCGATCGCTAGGTAAAATGTCTGGAAAAGCTCTAGCTAGCACCATTTGCTGCATCATTCCTAGCCCTTGGGTGAAAATCTCCCCAGAGCGCAAACGTACAGGTATCATCGGTAACATCTTTGGTGCGACTCCTCCCCCTAAACGATGCTGAAGTTCGGCGCTATCGTTGGAGAAAGTCAGGGCTAAGGGAATAGTGTAGACTACATGACAATTTAATTTGCGTAACTGTTCACCCCGTTCAATAAATAAGTATTCTGGTAGCGATCGCCCCGATGGTAAAGGTCGAATTGCGACTCTATCCAAGTTATCAACAATGACTACCAGTCCTTTTTTACCCTTGCTTTTCAGTTCTTTGTTAGCACGTTCTAGCAATTCTTGATTAATTGACTGTAAAATATTTGCTGTTCGTGGTTCTAGATAATCTCTTAACCGCCGCCGCAATTGGGGACTTTCTTTCGTTTTAGCGGTAATTTTGGCAATCCCCACAGATAATTCTGCTTCTACGCCAAGGTCAATTGGTGTTTGCAAAAAATCCACAATTTCACCAAACAACTTGGTAAAATAGCTAGGCTTGAGCCTAATTTTCATTGCTTCTAGGCTTTGACTCACTTGGCCGGCGATCGCCAACAAAATATCAGTCACATCCACATCTGCCATTTCTAAGACATGGGTAGACTCAAAGTAAACTACATGAAATTGCTGCACTTCTAACTCAGCTTTGAGCCGCAACAACTCTGTTGATTTTCCACAACCGAGATGTCCTGTAAATAGTTGACAAGTTGGAACATCTGGCGATATTCTAGCGATCGTGCGCTGCAAAGCCTCGATAATTTTGCCACCCCGCACCGCAGCAAAATCGATATAGTACCTGCGATCGCTGGCATTTCCTATAATTAGAGGTCTGCTCGGATTGCAAGCCTGATAAAATCTTTCTAAATCTAGGAGCATAACTAATCGAATTCACTCAGGAATAGGGATGACAAAATCTACTGATTAAATATATTAGTTTTAGGGAATTGAACCCTTAATTGTAAGTACACTAAGTACATCTCACCTAAACTACTAACTAAACTAGCAGCATTCAGGATAATTGTTCATATATAGGAATCGTATTTGATTTTTGAAATTATCTATGTGGGCGGGGAGTGGGGAGTAGGGAGTAGGGAATTAGGTTTTTCGATCTGTACCGAGCTTTTTCAGAAATCAAACATTAGTCCTATATAAGTTATGTGTAGCACATCGTAATGCTGATATTTGGTTTTAAGTAAGCAGAAATACTACTATAAGTACAAATAGCAAAAAGACCTTATCTTAAATAAGGTACTCTTATGAATATTAAAAATATCTAACACAAAAAAAGGTACTGTTAAGTACAATTTTCTAGTGTTTTTGAATAAAGAGTTTTGTTACAGCAATTTTGAGCTTAATCTCGTTGCTAAATCATGATTTTGTCAACGAAAAAGATCCTTTTGTCAACGAAACACATCTTTTTGCTAACGAAACACATCTTTTTGTCAACGAAACACATCCTTTTGTCAACGAAAACCATGATTTTGTTAACGAAAACCATGATTTTAGCTACAACAGCTATTGCATTCAGGGTAACAGCCTCTGAAAAACGGGAAGTAATCTACAAACCCATTGAGTATAAAATAACGCGATCGTGCAGCTTATTGGGCAAAATATGCTTTAGCACAGCTCCAATTTTGGCATCTTGTCCAACAAGATAGCGTGTTTTGGGTTTTTTTGCAGTCAGCGCATGAACAACAGCCTGAGCGACAATATCCGCAGAAATTCCCCTAGCTGCGATAATTTGCATTTTCTCACGGACAATATTCATCGCCTGACCGTAGAGACTTTGTGCTGTTTGGGATAGATCGTGCTGTGCTATTTCAGATTGACTTAACGACTTTTCCCAGATTGGGGTAGCGATGGAACCAGGTTCAATAATTGAAACCGAGATTCCCCAAGGGCGTAACTCCATCCGCATTACATCATTGAGTGCAACGAGCGCAAATTTGGAAGCATTGTAAGCGCCCAGAAACGGCGTCGGGCTTCTACCAGAAATGGAACCCATATTGACAATTCGGCCCCGGCTCTGGCGTAATAGACCAAGAAATGCTTGTGTCACTGCTAATTGTCCAGTGACATTAACCTGCATCTGGTGTTGAAATTCTGCGATCGCTAATAATTCCAACGGGCCTGGGACAGCAATTCCGGCATTATTCACTAAACCTAAAATCCCCGCACCACCGACTGCATTTGTTACCCGATCAACCGCAGCTGCGATCGATTCAGCGTCAGTAACGTCTAAAAAAATCGGAATCAGCCTTTGTGATCCTTTCTGTTTAAGTGTTTGAGCATCAATATCTTGACGCACCCCAGCAAAAACAGAGAAGCCCAACTGGTCTAAAAGCAAAGCACACGCCTGACCAATTCCTGTTGATGCTCCTGTAACCACTACTGTGCGCTGATTTCCTGCAACCATTAACTCTCTCCGTATGATGATGAAATTACTGAAATTACGAATTACGCATTAGTATCAATCTCTGCAAGTACCAGCACGAAGACAATCTTCGGTTTGGTCATCTCTAGCTGATATTTGCCACGGGAATTTATCTAACTGAGAATTTGTGTTGTGAACAACTAGAGCAGTTACTACGGGAAGCTGGTTTTCGACAATTGACATGTCACCACTACAAGTATTGCCTAGTTGAGCATTGTATAAATACACAGGCAATGCCATCAGTCCAATGCAAATTGTCCGATTCATAACACCTCAGCTAAAAATTTCCGATTACGCTATGTATGTATAGATACCACCTTGATGAACCGGATTTCCAAACTGAGTATTGTTATGATGTTGTGTCAATTTACTCAGCGCTAGCCGCAGAGACGTAATTTCTAAATTATCGGTTCCACTCTTTTTTTAGGTTAAACATTGCCTACAAGATGGCTTACTACTAATTTATGCAGATGCAATCCGAAAAAACAGGACAAAAAACCACAGCATTGAAAAACATATCTTGCTAGCCGCATTCCCCAGATAAAATAATGAAGAGTGCTGAGTCACCGCAATGGCCGATGACCAACAAAAAAACATATAAGCCCATAAATAACAGGACTTACGCAAAAATTGCCAAAAAGCTTAATTTATCGAACCGCCAAGACGCCAAGAACGCCAAGAATTGGTAGAGTGTGCGTAAGTCCTAAATAAATTAAATTTAGGGGATTGTTAATTTTAAATTTTGAATTTTAAACTCGGAGCGAAGCGACGTGACGCCTTCACAAGACGTAGATACTATAAACGTTCCCAACATTGACCCAGAAGAATATGACAACTCAGACACCGATCCTCTCGATGAGTTGCCAGGTGAAGTTGAAATGTCCCTTTTCGACCACCTCGAAGAGTTACGACAGCGCATTTTCTATTCGCTGATTGCCGTAGCAGTGGGTATTATTGGCTGTTTCTTTGCCGTTAAGCCGATTGTCCAACTACTTGAGGTTCCCGCACAAGGAGTAAAATTTCTTCAACTTGCACCCGGAGAATATTTCTTTGTCTCCGTGAAAGTTGCAGCATACACTGGCCTCATACTTACTAGTCCTTTTATTCTTTACCAGATTATCCAGTTCGTGCTTCCAGGACTAACCCGCCGGGAACGCAGGATACTGGGGCCTGTGGTTTTAGGTTCGAGTCTGTTATTTGGAGCAGGGTTAGTATTTGCCTATTTACTCCTTATCCCCGCAGCGTTGAAATTTTTTATCAGCTACGGAGCAGATGTTGTTGAACAACTTTGGTCAATTGATAAATATTTTGAATTTGTGCTGCTACTGTTATTCAGCACTGGTTTAGCATTTCAAATTCCGATTATCCAACTGTTGCTCGGTAATTTGAATATTGTCTCGTCTGAACGAATGGTTGCTGGTTGGCGTTACGTAATTATGGGAGCAGTGGTTTTAGGAGCCGTGCTGACACCTTCTACTGACCCTTTAACTCAGAGTCTTTTAGCGGGAGCAGTTTTAGGGCTTTATTTTGGTGGTGTTGGACTAGTTAAACTTACAGGTAAATAAAATAGGGAATAGGTGATAAGTGACAGGGAATAGGTAAAATTATTAACTAATTACTAATTATTCCTTAAACCTTGTTCGCGTAAGAGGGTATCAGACCATACAGCGTCTTCAGCTTTTAAGGGTGGTACTGGTTCTTTATTATAATCAATTGCTAAGTAATATCTTGCACGATTATATATACCATGCAATAAAGATTGCAAATCTACAATCGGTTCTGTATCTTCTGACTGTAACGGTAATAGAAATACGGGAATCGTTTCTCTGACGTTAAATCCATATAATTTAGCTTGAGGACGTGTTTCACTTCTGCTAACAATAATTTGATAATCTGTTACAGGCACTTCCCCTAAAATTGACATGGCTTTTCCACTTCTAAGTAAATCAATTTCGATTAAGTGAGAAAGACTAGCTAAAACTTGTTTGCGTTTCAGTTGATATGCTTTTCTGCCTTCGCCTGGGCGTTTATTTTTAGGAGATAAAACTTCGATAGAAGTTACCACAAAACCTGTAGAAACTTCTCGAATTTCTAAGTAATTTTCCGTGATATGTTCAGGTAACGGTATCATTACCGTAATGCCTTCTGACGTTTCTGTTTGGGTAGTAGTTGATGAATATTGCTGCGATGATTTGTGTTGAGAAAAAATAGAAACATCAGGTATACCAAATAATACAGAATCTGAGTCATCACTTAAATAAGTACGTTGTTCAATTGCAACTCGATACTGTGGGGGAATATTTTCTTCAATAGTATCTGCTATAGCTGTAATGAATCGATGATATAATTCTGACCAAAACACAGGATTTTCTAAATAAGGATTCATTCCGGGAAATGGAGAATTCATAGTTTTACTATCCTGAAATCACGGATTAGGATAATTCTAAATTAAGGAAGAAAAACTTGGTCATAATATCCATTCCGAAGAACGTTCGCCCAAATCTAGAGGAATGCTGACAGCTTTGCCAAGGCGGGGGCGATCGCGTGTTTGGGTAATATATGTTTGTACCTGCGTTGACCCACCCAAGGCATGAAGATAATTAGCAATGGTGTCAAGATGCTCTTGGTACTCCGCCTCGGTTAAGGGAAAAGAAGCTTGCTCCAAGTATTTCCACATGACTTGCAAAAATATCTTTCCCTGTGTCCGTCGAAACTGGACATCATAGGAATATCCCCACTTATCAAGCAACATCTGACGTAATTCCTGTCCTGTCATAGCTTTTCTCAATCAGATTTTACATTTAGTTATGATGTTAAGTTCCGTGACTCCAGTATGATAAGGATATAAAGAAATGTAATGCTAACAGAAAAGATGCTTTTTATATCTTGGAATAAAGAAGTATGGCATCTTTGTGAGCGCTAGCATTTCGACTTAGACAAGAGTTCCTCAAGTACAGTACTTTTGTCAAAATGCTTAACAAAATACACAAAGAGCGCGTAGATTATGGCTCAATTTTCTGAATCAGCAGACGTGCCCGATATGGGGCGTCGTCAGTTCATGAATCTGCTCACTTTTGGGACTGTCACTGGAGTGGCTCTGGGTGCATTGTATCCCGTTGTCAACTACTTTATTCCACCCGCAACCGGTGGTGCTGGTGGCGGGACAACGGCAAAAGACGAGCTAGGTAACGATGTTAGTGTCTCTAAATTTCTAGAAAACCGGAATGCAGGCGATCGCAACCTAGTCCAAGGGCTAAAGGGAGATCCTACCTATATTGTGGTAGACAGCAAAGAGGCGATCAAAGATTATGGCATTAACGCCATCTGCACTCACTTAGGTTGTGTAGTCCCCTGGAACGTTGCAGAGAACAAGTTTAAGTGTCCTTGTCATGGTTCCCAGTATGACGAAACTGGTAAAGTTATTCGGGGCCCAGCACCGTTGTCTTTACCTTTGGCCCATACCAATGTAAAAGACGACAAAATCGTTTTGACCCCTTGGACTGAAACCGACTTCCGCACCGGTGATCCAGCTTGGTGGGCTTAATCATTTTGTCCTTAGTCCTCTCTTACAAAGTTCTGTTCGGAGGAAACCTCCGCTCAGACTTTGCGCTTTGTTTAGGGCTTAATGACTAATGACTAATGACTAATGACCAATGACCAATGACTAATGCCTAATTCAATCGTTGCCCTTATTAGAGATGAGAAATGTTTTCTTAAAAGCGAGGTTAACTCGCAGCGCTAGAGCGATCGTCAAAACATTGCTCATAGCGATCGCTACTGTGACATTTTACTTCACCAGCGATCTAGCCCTTCCTCAATCAGCTGCCGCCTATCCCTTTTGGGCACAGGAAACCTATCCCGAAACCCCCCGCGAACCAACCGGGCGGATTGTTTGTGCCAACTGTCACTTAGCAGCCAAGCCGGCAGAAGTGGAAGTTCCCCAATCGGTGCTACCTGACACTGTATTCAAAGCTGTGGTGAAAATTCCTTACGATCTTAGCGCCCAGCAAGTTGGTGCCGATGGTTCTAAGGTTGGCTTGAATGTCGGTGCTGTACTGATGCTACCCGAAGGCTTTAAGATTGCTCCTGAAGACCGTGTTTCCGAGGAACTTAAAGAAGAAATTGGTGAGACTCCTTTCCAATCCTACAGCGAAGACAAAGAAAACGTCGTCATCGTTGGTCCCTTACCAGGTGAACAGTATCAGGAAATCGTCTTTCCAGTTCTTTCTCCCAACCCCGCAACTGACAAAAAGATCCACTTCGGTAAATATTCAGTCCACCTGGGTGCTAACCGGGGACGCGGACAAGTTTATCCTACTGGCGAAAAGAGCAACAACAATGTTTACAACGCTTCCGCTACTGGCACAATTACCAAGATTGCCAAAGAGGAAGATGGAGACGGTAACGTTAAATATCTAGTCAACATCCAACCTGAATCTGGTAATGTTGTCGTTGATACGATTCCTTTAGGGCCAGAATTGATTGTTTCCGAAGGACAAGCAGTTAAGACTGGTGAAGCTTTAACCAGCAACCCTAATGTCGGTGGATTCGGTCAACAAGATGCAGAAATCGTATTGCAAGATGCCTCTAGAGTCCAATGGATGATTGCGTTCATCGCTCTTGTAATGTTAGCTCAAGTTATGCTGGTGCTGAAGAAGAAGCAGGTTGAGAAAGTTCAAGCTGCTGAGATGAATTTCTAAATTCTTTGCTAAATCATTCTTTGTAGGACAGGCATGTTGCCTGTCTTTTTTATGGTTTTAAATTGGCGTTGCTAAATTTAGGTTTAAACTTCCGGCAAACGCAGACGTAGCAGAATCGTAGATTGGGTTGAACTTTAGTGAAACCCAACAAAGCCTTGATAATGTTGGGTTACCCTACCAATACTTTTCGGATAAACCCAATAATCTCTCTTTTGGTCTGGGGAAAGGTTAAAGGGCAAAGGGGAAAGGTAAATTCAAACCCTTTCCCTTTCCACTTTCCCCCTTAACCGAAAAGTATTGGGGTTACCCTACGGGATCTTGCTACGTTCCTCAACCCAACCTACACTAGTTTTATTTTTTAGCCTTAACTCAAGCGTATTGGGGCATAGTTAGCATTTGTATTTTTTGCAGTTTATGTACTACGCCTGTAAAGAAATTTGAAGTTTAGCGAAAAACTTTTAAAAATCTCTAGACTCTCTAGCCGACTAGAGAGTCTAGGATAAATTTAAGGCGACTCTGTTTCCAGTTATTTCTGAGTGTTGACTGGTTTCCCACAGTCATCCACTTTGTTTTAGCTAGCTGTTCCACTCTATCCCGTAAATCTATGAATCTCCAACTCACAGTTCCCGACATGGCTTGTTCTGCTTGTGCAAGTACCATCACCAAAGCACTTCAGGCAGTCGATGCCAATGCTAGCGTTCAGGCTGATCCTACAACCAAGCTTGTCAGTGTAGAAACTCAAGCATCAGAAACAGCAATCAAGGAAGCGTTAGCTGCTGCTGGCTATCCAGTTGCTTAAAGAAAGGAGATTGGGGACTAGGGACTAGGGACTGGGTGCTGAGATTCTTCTCTATATCCAATCTCTAATCCCCAATCCCCAATCCCTAATCCCCAATCCTTAATTCCCAATTCCCAGCATGGATACTCTCACACTCAAACTTCGAGGCATGAGTTGCGCCGCTTGCGCCAACAACATCGAAAAGGCAATTCGCTCTGTTCCTGGGGTAAGGGACTGCAACGTTAACTTTGGAGCAGAACAAGCCACCATCAAGTACGATCGCTCTCTAGCCAATTTAGAGAAAATCCAAAGTGCGATCGCATCTGCGGGATACTCTTCTTACTCACTCCAGGAAGAATTGCTCACCGAAGAAGATGATGCAGAGAAAGCTATTAGGCAAGCTTTACAACGCCAACTCTCCTTCAAGGTAACAGTGGGAGGTATTATCAGCATTTTCCTATTTTTAGGGTCGTTGCCCATGATGACTGGGTTGAACTTGCCCTTAATTCCAAGCTTCTTACAAAATCCTTGGATACAGTTAGTGCTGACAACTCCCGTCGTCTTCTGGTGTGGTGGATCTTTTTACCGCAATGGTTGGAAATCTCTCAAGCGCCATACGGCGACGATGGACACGCTAATTGCTTTGGGTACAAGTGCAGCGTATCTATATTCTTTGTTTGTTACTATTTTCCCGAAATTTTTTATTGTTCAGGGCTTAATACCTCATGTTTATTATGAAGTTGCCGCCATTGTCATTACCTTAATTTTATTGGGGCGGTTGCTGGAAAATCGCGCTAGAGGACAAACTTCTGAAGCCATTCGCAAACTTATCGGATTGCAAGCTAAAGATGCCAGAGTCATCCGTGATGGAATAGAAATTGATGTTCCCATCGCCGAAGTCAGAATTAACGATGTGATTTTGGTGCGTCCTGGTGAAAAGATTCCCGTAGATGGTGAAGTGATTACAGGTGCTTCGACGGTAAATGAAGCGATGGTGACGGGTGAAAGTTTGCCAGTCAAAAAGCAGCCAGGAGATGAGGTGATTGGGGCGACGATTAACGGTGCAGGTGCTTTTCAGTTTCGGGTGACGCGAGTCGGAAATGATACGTTTTTGGCTCAAATTGTCAAACTAGTACAACAAGCACAGGGTTCTAAAGCACCAATTCAGCGTTTGGCAGATCAAGTTACAGGATGGTTTGTACCAGCTGTGATTGCGATCGCAATCGCTACTTTCGTCATTTGGTTTAATTTCACTGGCAACCTCACCTTAGCAACAATGACAACGGTAGGTGTACTAATTATTGCTTGTCCCTGTGCTTTGGGTTTAGCTACCCCCACTTCTGTAATGGTGGGGACTGGCAAAGGTGCAGAAAATGGCATTTTGATTAAGGGTGCGGACAGTTTAGAACTAGCACACAAAATTCAAACTATCGTTCTAGATAAAACTGGTACTTTGACTCAGGGTAAACCCACTGTTACAGACTTTGTAACTGTCAACGGCACAGCTAATGGTAATGAAATCAAGCTTTTACAGTTAGCAGCAACGGTAGAACACAATTCTGAGCATCCTTTAGCAGCAGCAGTGGTGAAATATGCCCAGTCTCAAGAGGTGAATTTAACAGAGGCAAAGAACTTTCAGGCTAATGCAGGTAGTGGTGTTCAAGGAGTTGTTTCAAATCAGCTTGTGCAAATTGGTACACAACGCTGGTTAACAGAACTTGGAATTAACACCGTAAGTCTCCAGCAGTATAAAGATGACTGGGAAGCGGCTGGTAAAACAGTAATTTTGATTGCTGTAGATGGTGAACTGCAAGGGGTAATGGGTATTGCCGATGCCCTCAAACCTTCTTCAACAGCAGTAGTGAAAGCCTTACAGAAGTTAGGTTTAGAAGTAGTAATGCTTACCGGAGATAATCGTAAAACTGCTGATGCGATCGCGGCGCAAGTTGGCATCCAGCGAATCTTTGCCGAAGTTCGTCCAGATCAAAAAGCAGCGATTATTCAATCCCTTCAAAGAGAGCAGAGGAAGCAAGCAAACAATTATTATTCTTCCTCATCCCCCCACTCCCCACTCCCGACTCCCCAATCCCTTGTTGCAATGGTAGGCGATGGTATAAATGATGCCCCAGCCCTAGCACAAGCTGATGTAGGAATCGCTATTGGGACGGGAACAGATGTAGCGATCGCAGCTAGCGATATCACTCTGATTTCTGGCGATTTGCAAGGAATTGTAACAGCTATTCAACTTAGTCGCGCCACCATCAACAATATCAGGCAAAATCTCTTCTTTGCTTTCATTTACAACGTTATTGGTATTCCCATTGCGGCCGGAATTTTGTTCCCCATCTTTGGTTGGTTACTCAATCCAATTATTGCCGGCGCTGCGATGGCTCTTTCTTCGCTCTCTGTTGTTAGCAATGCCCTCAGATTGCGTAACTTTCAACCAAAAACTATCTCATAATTTCAGGATAATTTAGAAAATGTTCAGTAAAAAAATGCTTTGGGGAAGCCTAACAGCTTTAGTGCTTCTCACTGGAACATCAGATGTAGCATTAGCAGAAATGGCAGCCCACTCGCCAGAGCAAAACAGCCAGTTTCACCAGATCGAGCAACCTTTGGGCTTGAAAGTTGGGGTTGCGATCGCAGGTTTAGCCTTGATTGGACTAGAGTTATGGTGGTTTCTTCTCTATAAAAGTCCTGAGTCATAGATGAGGAACAAAAAAATTGCTTTATTTTTTAATTTTTAATTCCGCCCTGCCGTACTAATGTTTTGAATAATCGGACAAATTGTATCCTCATGCTGTCTGCCCATATTCTTCCAGCCTGAAAGTAATCCCTTTATTTCAGATCGTAAAGTTACCAACTGATCAATTTGGTGATCAATTTGCAAGAGTTTCTCTTCAAGCTTTTCTTGAATTTCACCACAAGGAGCTTGTCCTTGGTCATAAACCTGAAGAATATTTCCGATCTCCTCTAAGCTAAGACCAAGATTTTGTGCCCTTTTAATAAATGCTAGACGAGTCAGCACATCAAATGAAAACTGACGGAAGCCTCCCTCTGTTCGTTTTGATGATTTAATTAAGCCTAAACTCTCGTAATAGCGAATTGTCCTAATGGGGATTTTGCTTATATCTTTTACCTGACCAATTAAAAGCAGTTTTGTCTCCTGAGTTAACACGGCAGATTTCCCAACTATTGTAACTATTATTACATATTTTTCTTGTTAACTCATTTGATTTAGCAAAATGTTAGCATCAGTAGTTTAAATTTTGATCTAGTTAGAGATATTACTAAGTTGTGATTTTTCAAATATCTATTTTTAATGGATATTAGATTATATGGACTGATATTTATCTAGCATAATTTTAACATTTTAAATAAAATTAGCTCAATATTTTGCCTTTTTAATTTGCTCCATTGATTGGGTAGCTGTTTCTCATGGTACTGAAAGTAACTGTTTTTTTCTAGTTGTCATGTTACTTCTAGATCAACAGCTTCACCTCAAGTGAAACCATAAAAATGAATCTCAACTCGCAGACTTTTAGCTCAAACCGTAAACCTAAAAACTTCAATAATCCAGAACATTTTATTGAGGGATGGTATTGGGTAATACCCTCTCGAAATCTGCGGGTGGGTGAAGTAAAACCTGTCACGATTTTGGGCAGAGAACTAGTGATTTACCGGGGTAAAGACAAAAGAGTAACTACCTTTGATGCCTACTGCCCACACATGGGCGCTCACCTTGCTGAAGGCAAAGTTGAGGGTAATGCACTACGTTGTTTTTTCCATCACTGGAAGTTTGATGCTGAGGGGATGTGTATTGATATTCCATGTTTAGATACACCGCCTTCTTTGAAGTTACAAACTTGGCCTACTGCTGAGAAATACGGCATGATTTGGGTTTGGACTGGAGAAATACCACAACAACCTTTACCTTTTGTTCCAGAGTTAGAACAAAAAGAGTGTGATGTCGCCATCCATTCTCACTTTGTGATGAACTGTCACCCCAATGTGGTGATGATTAACCCTATCGATGGTCAACACCTCAATACAGTCCACAAACTGCCAATAGAAATTATTTTTGAAAAACAGGAACTGAACGAGAATGCAATTATCTTCAGTAATATTACACCCATCAAAGACAATTCCTCTGTCATTAAGCTCATCCGTCTTTTCTACAAAAATGCCATAACATACAGTATTTGCTATTGGTACGGTAGCATTAGCATTGTGACACTTGGCCCCGATTTCTTCCATGTCCACACGATGTTAGCAGTTCGCCTCCACGAAGGGGGAAAAGCTGAAGGTCAAATCTTGTTGATCGCTAATAAACGTAAAGGAATTTTTGGTTGGCTATGCAATCGAATTGTGCTATGGCTGACCAAGATTGCAGGTAAGTTCTTTTTTATGGGTGACATCAAGGTTCTGCAAACAATTCAGTTTGATTTGAAAACTCCCATGAAAGTAGATCAGCCAATCATGCAGTTTATTAACCATGTTGAAAAACAGCAATTCCTAAGGTGGGGGACTTGGCAAGAAGTGCGATCGCGCGATGTGGAAAGCAAGCCCAAACGTGAGAGATGGCAAGATAAAATGAATAATGACTAATATCATGTCTATATGCCCAGAATTCTGTTAGGCTGCTCAATCAATTAAATGCACGCTAAATCATAGCATTGTCAACAATCTTTGCAACAAATGAATCGGCTTTAGGGGCGTATATCTGTACGTCCCTAAAAATGTAGGTATATCAGGTATTTCGTCAAATTGTATAACAATTAATAAAAGTTCAACTAAATTAGTTTTAACTTTTAATTTATTTTTTACTGGGCTACAAGAATAAATAAAAAGAAGTGGCAAAGCCACTTCCTAATTCCCAGGTAGAACCTAAGTTATGAGTATAACCACTACAAAAATTTGAAATAGTATAAATCAACACCAATTAACTTAATATCTATGTTTTCCTTATTTTCTGGGTTAGGAAATCCTGATTCTCATCAGCCAAATAACTGTATATTTACATAGCCTCATAATTGCAATGCAGACTCAATTTTATCTAGTTCATCGCTAAGATATGCTAGTTTTGCCTCTTCATCAAGAAGTTGCTGTTCTAATTGAAACTTAACTGCCGTACCAGCCTCAATAGCTACAGCTTTCGTCATCTGCTTAAACTTCTCGCTGCGGATGTCAAATTCTGCCTGAAGTACGTCTAGTTTTTGTTGCGATCGCAGTCGTTGTCCAGGAGTTAAGCTAGTAGAAACTGGACTAGTTTCAATAGTTGCTGCTTCACCAGATAAAAATTTACTTCCACCAGCGTAATAGCAAAGGGGAAAATTATCACCCAAATCCAGTACTTTATTTACAAACGGGTGTTGCGGCCCTGATGCTCTTTTTGGCACTTGGTCAAACAAGTAGACTAAAATATCAAGAATACGTGCATAACCATCTTTATTCACCGCTGCTTTACCTTGCAAGGCTTCTAACAAGCAATCGGTGAAAGCACTATAAGGTTGACCCGTGTAAGAATATTCATCTTCTCGCGAAGAAGCAACCACAACTCGACCGCTTCCTGTTGCTAGTACATTTAACAGTTCCGGCGGTAAGGGCGATTTTACAAAGGTTTCCCCTGGTTCCTTCAAATCTGGAACGCCACCAGCATGACAGCAATCTAATAAAACTACGAGTTTACGCGCTGTAATTGCTTCAATTTTTTGGGTAAATTCTACACCTGAGATAGCTGTGTCTGCACGTTGACTGGGGTCATAGCCGAATGGTACAAGGAAGTATTCATTGGTGCGCTGGATGCGTCCACCATGACCAGAGTAGTAAATGATCACAGTTGCATCAGGATTTTGATTTACCTGGGTGATGATTTGGTCAAAAGCTGCGAAGATGTTTTGCCGAGTTGCAGAGGTTTCGGTGAGGAGTGTGACTTGTTCTAGTGGATAGGCGGCGCGATCGCCATCAATCAGTATATCTCGTATAGCCGTTGCATCTTTGACTGTGACTGGTAAATCAGCACCTACGCCAATGAGTAATGCATAACCGTTGCTAAAAGTTTGGTTTGTCATACGGTGGATGAGAAATCCGTAGCTGCTAGCTTGTCGTTAGACATCGCCTTTTATACTCTATAACTTGTGGAGAAGTGCGATCGCTTTCATTAGATATTTCACCATCGCTGCCATCCTTATCTTATTTACCACTGCCTTCCCTTACAAGGCTTCTAATAAACAATCTGTGAAAGCATTATATCGTTTGCGTTGTGCTTAAGGTTGAATCGGCACAAACTCATAGTTGTCAGTGCCAGGTATCTGTTGAACTTTGACTAAGAAGATGGCATTATTTGTGCGATCGCCTGATGGTGAAAACTGAATCTTTCCCGTTGCACCATCGACTGAAAAACTCGGACTATGCAACACCTTTTGTAATTCATCGCGTCTGTTGGTATTGGTTCGTTGTAAACCTGCGATGATCGCCAAAGTTGCATCATAAGCTGTAGCTGTTCGCCAATTGACAGTTGCACCCCAAAGTTTTTGGGCTTTTTGCGGAAAGATGTTATTAGGAAATGCTGCGGGATACCAAGGTGCAGAGATTATCAGTCCGTTGATACCGCTGCCATTCTTTAAGGTTTCGTCAGTGAAAAGTGTAGGACTACCAAATACAGTCAACTGCCCTTGATTAGATTGTGCCACCGCTAGACCTTGTTTTATTTTGTCTACATAAAGACCTAACACTAAGGCATTAGCACCGCTACGTACAGCTTGAGAAATGACAGCACGAGGATTAAAGTCACGGCCAGAAATATCGCACTCTGTAGAATTAATCTGAGCGTTAGCAGTTTTTATCGCATTAACAAACTCATCGTTAAACGACTGATTATCTATCCCTTGGTAATCAACACAGATAAGAAAATTGGTTTTCCCCGCTATTTTAATAGCGTAATAAGAGACGCTATCTGCTATAGATTTAACACTAGGAGCAGTGCGGAAGATATAATTGCCAACCCTATCAAGGTTTTGGGCAAAACTGGTGGGAGAAATCATCACTAACCCATCTTTTTGATAGACTGGGGCTGCTGAGAGAGAAGCATTACTAGAATTATGTCCCACGACAGCTAAGATGTTGGTATCTTTGCCAAACCGAGTGGCAAGCTGTGCAGATTCACTTGGATCATTATCATCATTAGCGATCGCTACCTCCAATGCTTTGCCATTGATACTGCCACTGCTATTCACCTCATCTTGAGCTTGAGCCACACCGCGCAGTATCTCTTTTGCTACATTTGAATTTGTCCCAATAGGTACGCTCACAGCAATTTTGAGCCGATTTTCTTTTTGACGAGCCTTAGCATTATTCAAGTAAATCAATGCTTCTGGGTCTGTGCTGTTAGCTTTGCGATATAAATTTAACTTATTAATAGCAGTTTGACAATCACCATTTAAAAATGCTTGAACTCCAGCTTCTTTATCTGAGTTTGTATCTTGTTTTAATAAAATTTCTTCACCCAGGCTAATTCTGTCATTCAAACTATAGGTCTCTTTAGGACATAATGAGTTTTGTGTAAGTTGAGATGTATGAAATCTAAAAATGTATATTCCTGTGCCTCCAATCAGCGTTCCTAGAGCTAATATAGATAAAAAGAATAGTGATGAAATTCTACTTCTTTTTAGCGCGTTTTTCTGGTTAGCGAGTTGCTCGAATAGCTCTGGAAGATTTGCTTTTATCTTTTCGGGAATAGGTAAATCAACTCCGGCAACCCGTATTTTATTTTCTCCTTCTAAGATTTTGCTAACTTGATCTGTTGCAGCCTCCAAATTCCCACGGGCTAACTTTCCCATTCCGCGTGCATAACTGAGTAAAGGATCGAATTCAGCTAATGGTTGTGCAAATATTTCTGTTAATGATACGATTCTTATCAGTTCTGCTTCATTATTAAAATCCAATTTATCGAATTCCAATGCCAATTCATGAGCTACCTTATTAGGCTGCGTGTATGCTAAAGCTGTCCACTGCTGCGTTAGAGCAAAATCTTGAATATCTGGATCTTTACTTTCAAGTTTTGGCCTTACATAGTCGAGTAAAAAGTTTGATAGTTCATTAATCCGCTGTTGACCAAATTTTTTATCTTCCTGCAAACGACTCAACAACAGATTTCGTACTGTTAAATCCATCTCGTATAGTTCATATCCGACTTCATTACACAAGCTTGAAACCAGCAAATCTGCTACTGCTACCCAAGGGATACCTAACACTTGGTCATCAATATCCCGTTGGAACTGAACCCATAGACGATACAACAAATCTGGTGTGAGTGCTAAGGGAAAAGCAGCATGATATGCTAAATATAGATGAGCTTTGCCGAGTTTTGCAAAAGACTCAATGCGTTGCTTCGCAATTTCTTCAAGTCTAATCTTGCTCATATTATTTGCCTCTCAAAGTTAGCAAAGCGTCCACGCAGCACAGCAATAGCATCTTGTAAACCTTGGTGGCTAAATTCAAACATGGGGACAAGATGGGCAATTTCTGCGGCTGTTGTACCAAGCCAACGCTTTCTCGGCATAGGATTAAGCCAAGCAATATAACGTACCCGTTGTTTCATTTGGGCAATAAATTGTTGAGTTAATTCGTAGCGTTCGTCGCTATATCTGCCACGAACAGCACCAGCATCACTAAAAATCAATACAGCAGTTCTATTTGAGCAAATATGGGTAACAATATTAGTGATTAATTCTGCTTGCTGATGATGGGGGTCGTGGTAAAGATATTCAATAGGGCAATTGTGAAAGTAGTAAATTCCAGATTTGCCCAAACGTCCCCCACGCAAGGCAGTTTCTGCCAACCGCCGTGATAGCGAGTGGAAAGGCACCATTGAACCATCTTGGTCAATTAGTAAGAGTAATTCTGATTTATTCACTCGACGGGGTATGAATACAGGTTCAAGCAATAAACCTTGGCATCCAATCTGGTGAATAGTTGCTGCCATATCTAACTCTATTTTTGGCCCTTCACGTACTGGGTGGCGCAAGTAACGCCAAATTTGTTTCATTTGTCGCTCGGTTACAGGCAAATACTCGCTAGTCAAGACGAGGCGCGTGGAAACAGTTTCTTCATTTCTGTTGGTAGCTTCTAGAACTGCTTTGACTGCTTGTACCTCATCTTCTATCGTCTGGGTCAATTTTGCAGCCAGAGATGAATTAGCTGTAGGGGTTACTTGTAAATGCGAGGTACTTTCAACAATGCGCTGTTGATTATTTCGCCTAACTAACCACTTAAAAATAATGGCTGTAACTAATAAAAAACTCCAAAAAAGCCAATCTGAATGGTTTGGGTTTGGGCTTGGGTTTGAGTTCGGCTTTGGTGTTTCAATTGCTTGGGGTGTTGGTTTTGTGGTTGAGGATGGTATCGGGTCTGAGATTGGTGTTTGAATTGGCTCTGGTGTTTGAATTGGCTCTGGTGTTTGAATTGGCTCTGGTGTTTGAATTGGCTTTTGTAAAAATAATCCAGCACCCAAGGCAATAGCAACTCCGATAAACCCCAAAATTACGTAGCGGGTAATCGGAGAAACTTGATGCTGTTCGGATTGTGTATGCAATGTTTCCGCAGTTGACAATCCAGACTCATTACCTATTACCAGTTCAAAATGATCTTCAAACAGCTGCTTTTCTTCAGATGATTTGATCCACAAAGTCTGACACAGACGTTTCAAAGCAGCTTGGTCATTAATTCCAAAGCCGGCTTGCATCGCTTGTAGAACTAACTGATATTCCTCTATGCCAAGTGGTAAGCCAGCATCGCACAGTTTGGTAAACAGTTCCAGCAGAGGCAAATCATTCACATCCACGGCTTTGTCTCAAATAACGTAAATGGTCATCCCACCTTTTTAGCAACACGCCAGCATAAGGTATCTTGCCATCCAGTTTTGCCAGAGCTTCATCTTCAGGATAACGGCGCAGAACGCGAAACCAATCAATTAATTCGCTAGTGCTGACCTTTTTGCCAGCCTCCCCCTTGTCTTCTTGCATTTTTTCCCGCAGACGCCAGAAGCTATCTATGGCTTGCTTCACCAAAGCTTCAGGTGAAGTAGGAAACAGAGCATTAACAATTTCCATTAATCGCTCACGACTTGGAAATTCGACATAGTGAAACAAACATCGACGCAAGAAGGCATCCGGTAAATCCTTCTCATCATTACTAGTGATTAAAACAATTGGTGCTGCTTTGGCCTCAATTTTTTGTCCTGTTTCCTCCACAAAGAATTGTTTTTGGTCTAATTCCAATAGCAAATCATTAGGAAAATCAATATCAGCTTTATCAATTTCATCAATTAACACTACCGTGCGCTGCTGTTGCTGAAATGCTCGTCCTAATGGCCCCCAGCGTACATAGCTAGTCGGGTCATCAATTCGCAGAATTTGTTCTGGTGTTAGGCGACTGGAGGTTGCAAGTTGGGCATCACGCAACCGTCCCACGGCATCGTAAATATACAAACCATCTCGCGCTCGACTGGTGGATTTAACATACCAAGCTTCTAATTTCAAATCTAGCTCGTAGGCAACTGCACTTGCCAGTAAAGTCTTCCCACATCCTGGTTCTCCCTTCAGTAGTAAGGGGCGTTCTAAGTAAATCGCCAAGTTCACCGCTTCTACCAGTTCGGGGTTAGGAAAATAGGGATATAAAAGCTGTCCGTTCGCGCCTCTTTCTCCTAACTGTGGCTGAACTTTACCTGTATATTCCAAGAGTTTTCCACCTACGGCTTGAACCATATTTGCTCCCATTCACAATTAGACAAGCGACAAATTTCTTGTAAGGCGGGTTCTGGAATGCCATTCTCACTGTTTTGGAGTATGTCACGTACTGCTTTATCTACCTCTACCTCTGTTGCCAAGTCGATTAGCAGTTCCTCGGCTTCATACTTTATCCAAGTAACTAGCTCATTTTCGGAAAATTCGGTAATTATAGGTAGCTTAATAGGGGTATCCGGTTCCCAATCTGGGTTGAGTTGCTCTGCAAAAGAAATATTCCAACTGCCCACACAGCCTTCATTGTCAACCAAAAACATGAATAGCTGGAATTGATTGGTTTGTCTAGTAGTCTCCCTAGCTTTAATCACCAATGGAAACCAGAACTTAAGGATCATTTCTTGCAAAAAAGCTTCAGACAGGTGATTCACATTGTCAAAAATCAGCAAGATGGTTTGAGTTCGCGACCATTTGTAAACTCTTTCTATAATGTCCGAGTTTGAACTTCCCCAGCCAAGACCGACCCCATAACTGAGTTCACGCCATAGTGCAGCAACATCACTTCTACGGGCAATGCGGGTAAGGTTAATTACCACTCTTTTAGCGTTAACGTTCTTGCTAACATACTTTGACACCAACCGATTCAATAACCAGCCTTGTCCATACCACAGTGAGCCATGAATCAGGAAAGCTGCTACAGAATGAGCTTTAATAAATTGTCGGAATGCTCCCGTCTGAGTTTGATATCCCAATTTCAATAAAGCACGATACACCCTTCCACTAGATAAAGCTTGTTCTAGTGCATCAAGCTGTTGAGTTAGTTCGTTGAGTTGTGTTTCAGTTTGTTCAATTTCCTTTTCCAGTTGGAAGCGAATGGCTGTGCTTGCCTGGATCGCCCAATCACGCCGTAGCATTTTTTCCTTTTCTATCAGTAAATCATATTGCTGTTCTAATGCTTGGCGTCTACGCTCTAAGTACTGTTCATCGGACATTCAATTACTTTTTTAGTGAATAATCTTTACTCAAAAGGAGTAGCCAGAATGTTGATGTAGGAATCTGAGCGATCGCCTATTGTTTCAATAGCTGAAACATCATTCTGACCATAAATGTAACTTATGTAGTTTCTTATAAAAGTAATTTACCACTTCCAGACCTAGTATAAAAATCTGGTTTAGATAGTCCGCTTTTGCCTAAGCCAGCAAATTAAATGTTTAGCAGCCGATCATTGCTCACTAGGATTACAATACAACGATAATTTCTTCTAACCTGATTCCCAGAGGTTTCCAATGGGGATTGCTTGAAGAAAAAGTACTATCGCCAGATACCGCTTGGTAGTCATTGGGATATTTCTGAGCAGCATTAGGAGCAGTATCTACTCGCAGGATGAGTTTGCCCTGATAGCTAGATAATCGGCTACTATCTAACAAAATAGTACCGCCGTAGTCCCACGCCAATCCATAGAGTTTAAAATCACCTAATTTCTTACGTAACTCACTCAATGGGGTTCCCACTCCGATACCTTCGCGGGTTTTCCAAGCCCAACCCAAGTTACGCACATCTAGAGGTTTAGTACGAGTATTATCACTCCAAACTACTAGCAGAGAGCGTCCCTGATTTAGATTTACCTGAGTAGCTGCAAAACTACCAATTCCTTCAGCACCAGAAATGGTTTTATCAACGAGATGAGATGCACCAAATAGCTTGGCTAAATCTTGCTTGGTGGTTGTGCGTGTTATCGGCCCAACTCTTTCCCCAGGAACAATTAAAGTGTCTTTTAACGGTTGGGAACGCGCATTAGTTGGCGGTTGATTGGTTTTCTGGGGTAATGCAACTACTGGGTTAGTTAATAGTAAAGCTAATGCAGCTATAGCGATACCTTTAATAGATGGGTTCATAGTCTACCTCTGCGGGAATTTGATTTAGTTATTGCTTTTGGGTTTTAACTTATACAATTTCCCAATTACGGATTCCTGATTTCCCAATAATTTTATTTCATCACTCTAGTCGCGTTAAAAATTGCTAGTATTGCTACTCCCACATCAGCGAATACTGCTTCCCACATTGTCGCTACGCCTAAAATACCCAATCCAATAAATACACCTTTAATGAATAAAGCAAAACCAATATTTTGCCAAACAATCTGCCTTGTTTTTCTGGCGATTTGGATTGCTTCTGCCACTTTTGAGGGTGCATCTGTCATAATCACAATGTCGGCAGTTTCGATCGCCACATCTGAGCCTAACCCACCCATTGCTATACCAACATCTGCTCTAGCAATCACTGGCGCATCATTAATGCCATCCCCAACAAAGGCAACTTTACCATGCTTGCCAGCAGTGCTAAGTAACTTCTCAATGGCATTGACTTTTTCTTCTGGTAATAACTCTGCTTCATAAGCATCTATACTTAGCTGTTGGGCAATCCGGGAGGCGATCGCTTGATTATCTCCTGTTAACATTACTGTTCTCTTTACACCCATTCCCTTGAGTACTTGAATAGCAAGTCTTGCATCTTCTTTAAGTTCATCAGCAATGACAATATACCCAGCGTAAATATTATCTACTGCTAGATGAACAACTGTTCCTTCTAACTGGCAATTATCGTGAGTAATATTCTGTTTATGTAATAAGCGATCGCTTCCCGCTATCACTACCCTATTTTCAACCTTGGCTCTAATTCCATAGCCTGCTATCTCTTCATAATCTCTTACCTCAAATTCATCGATTTTTCCACCATAAGCTTTGCGGATAGATTGAGCGATGGGATGATTTGAGTGCAATTCTACTTTGGCAGCTAATTGCAGCAATTCTTGTTCAACGTAGCCATTTGATGGTACTATTTTTGCTACTTTAAATACACCCTGAGTTAGCGTTCCAGTTTTATCAAAAACAACTGTATTCACTGCATTTAAAGCATCTAAAAAAGTAGAACCTTTAACTAAAATACCGCGTTTAGCTGCACCTCCTACACCTCCAAAATAACCCAAGGGAATACTGATAACGAGTCCACAAGGGCAAGAAATAACTAGTAAAATTAGGGCACGATAAACCCATTCTGAAGAAGTTGCGCCAGTAATAAATAAAGGAGGTAATATTGCAACTGCTAGAGATAGAAAAACTACTATTGGTGTGTAATATCGGGCAAATTTAGTAATAAATTTTTCTGTTTCTGCTTTTTTGCTTTTGGCATTTTGCACCAAGTCTAAAATCTTGGCAATGGAAGAGTCATCAAAGAGTTTTGTTACTCTAATGCTGAGAACACCCATTTTATTAATCATCCCAGCCAAAACTGTCTCGGATAGCCTCACCGATCGCGGTACAGACTCTCCAGTTAATGCAGATGTATCAACTTGTGAATTCCCATCTATAATCTCACCATCTAAGGGAATCTTTTCCCCAGGTTTGACGACGATAATATCTCCGATATTTACTGTATTTGGGGATACTTTTTTTAATTCTCCCTCTGTTTGAAGATTGGCATAGTCTGGACGTACTTCTAATAAAGCTTTGATGGAATTACGGGAACGGCTAACGGCAATATCTTGAAACAATTCCCCAATTTTATAAAATAACATGACTCCGACAGCTTCGGGTAACTTATGAATTGCGATCGCCCCTAGTGTCGCTACTGCCATTAAAAACGTTTCATCGAATATTCTACCTTTGAGGATATTGCGCCCAGCAGTTTTTAGAACACTCCATCCACTTAATAAATAAGCAGGGATAAAAAGCAAATATTCACCTATTGAGTAGAATGTATTGTGTAATTGATTCTCAAAAATTATACCAGGCGCATATAAACTTAAAATCCCTACCAAAGGCAATAGCTCATCTTTCAGATTGAATTCTCCACCGTGATCATGGTTATGATTCTCATCATGATTATGATCATGGTTATGATTCTCGTGATGATCATGTTCACAGCTGCAACCACCTGAAGATTCTGAATGTACTTTATGCTTCATTTTTTCTATTGAGGCAAGTAAATTAATTGATATCTCAGCCTTTTTCCAAATGTAATAAAAAAAAGAACTTTTTACAAGTTGATAATTTAAGAACGAGAATCTATATCAAATTTATTGTTCAATATTTATCCTATTTTTTAGCCAAAATTAAGCTTTTTAAGCTTCTAAAGATAGCTATACTGATTCTTAATTGTATAGAATAATGTACGAGATGACTTTTGTTCGTAGTCAACAATTTATCGCTCTGTATAAAATTTCAGAAGGAAATTGCTGACATCAAGCCAGTAATCACCATCTTGGAGATATGGAGCGGATTTAAATTCGCTGAAGTAGACGACTAAGATTTTAAAACCAGATATCAAGCCTGTTTGACTTCTAAGTTCTGCTGTAGCAACGAATTTGTAATCAAACTAGCTAGCACAGGAACATTCTTGGGTAACAAGTGTCAGGCTAGCTATTCTTAGGGAAAATCCACTTGAAGTTTGAAAGTGAATCGAATACCCTAAACTAGTAGACAATTTTCTCTAGTAAATCTATGAACAAAAAAATTCTTCTGAATTTGCTTTCCACTTCCTCAATCTTTATGTCGATGATGTCTACACTGGTGGCATTTCATCCTGCCCATGCTAGTACTTCTATTACACAGCGATTACTGCACACAGAAGACGGTCGTACCTGTATCACTAACCCACATGGTGGAAAAGATTTTGTGTGCATTCGAGATTCAGAGAGAATACATCCGTATACTTCTGCTCGTTCCGCAACTATTGTCACATCCGTATCAAATCAAAATATTGCCATGTTGAATTTTACTGACGCGGAAAGCGATCGCGCAATTCAGTTATTTGGCTGTGACTGTCCATTATGTATAAATTCTTTGCGGCAGTTGCAGGGTACTGGGAACTTGGTGTATTAAGATTGAAAAGCGCTGATAGTGACTATAACTTCTGTTAGATAGACGTGATTATTCACGTATAGAACATATACGAAACCAAACAAGCATTTTTAACTAAATACCACTACTAGTCTGTCAAGTTTAAATTAATAGGTTACGAAGTTCGTAGTAAGCACTAAAGTCCTTACTACAAACCTTCAAAACTAGCTTGGACATCGTACTACATATTTGGTCAAATCTAAATTCATTCTTGGGGCAGTTTGTAGGGGCAATTCATGAATTGTCCCTACAGCGTCATTTTTACATAAGTCCTGAAACAAAAAGACGCACAGAAATTATCAAATATTCTGTAATATCATGTCCGCTTGATTACTTATTAAACCCGAAGAACCCCACACCGCCAAAGCTATGGTTTGTCTCTCGGGTTGGGGTGGGGTGCAATAACTGTGGGAATCATAACTATTGATGCGGACATAATATAACAGCGTCTTGTTTATTCAACCACCTCATTCACAGGGAATCTATCAATCAACTGCATCGCTCGATAAGCATTACGTTGGAAAGAGTCTGGTAAATGGGGAACGTGGGGTATTTGTGATAATAAATCCAACGTCCGTCGTAAAATTCTCACTACGTCGCCTTCATCCAAAGTGGTGTTCTCGCAGAGTTCTATCCACTCCATTCCTAGCGCCCATTGTTCCACGATCGCAATTAACTCAAACTCCAACCATATAGGCAATGCTACATTATACCGCCGTTGTAATTGGAACATTTGGCGGCGAATTCCCCGCAATTTTGCTAAGGCATCTGCTACTTCATTACTAAGCTCAAAGTTAACCTTGCTATCTGGACGGGGAGTTTCCATCACCAAAGCGGCGGCGGCGGCGGCTAAATGGTGCGGATCTAAGTTGTCCAATTCACCACTAGCGAATACTAAACCAAGCCACAATTCATTCTCGCCTCGAATGGCGGCAGCAATTCGCCCTAATACTGTAGGTACTAAGTTATCTAAAGCGCCAAAGTGTTGCAGAATTGCGATTAAATTGAGAAATTCTTCCCAATGACGTTGTGACTGTTGCTCTACTTGCTCTTGCAACTGTTCAAGTTCGGCTTCTAGTTCGACATAGCGGGCCTGACGCTTGAAAAGCGTGGCAGCATTGCCTGATTGATGTAGAGGATGAGCTTCTAATTGCTCTTGGATGGCAGCAGTGCGACTGAGTTGTTCTGCTACTTCTGGAGCGAGATTCAAAGATTCTACCGGATTGGGAATACGCGTGGCGATCGCAAAGGTTTCCTGATTACCCCGGCGTGACTGTCCTGGCTTCAAAGGCATCTCTGGCGGCGGTAGTAAATCAGGTGGCACTTCAATTCGCGATAGTTCGGCATACAAATCGACTACATCCCCTGTTGTTGCCACATACCAACGGTTATCGTGCCCCAAGCATACTAAGTAAGGAGCCTGACCAGAACCCGGCGATTTGCCCACCAACACTGCGGTTACGGGTGTAGACACTGTGATGTTTTTACCTTTGAGACTCAACAGAGTTCCTGACACTGCAAAGCCCAACATCATCCCCAATTCTTCTTGTCTATCTTCCTGCGCTTGCTCTTGCAAGGTTTTCAATATCTGGCGTTCTACTTTTAGGCGTTGCCGCAATTTCTCATAAACAGTCAGTTCATTTTCATCAACGGCGGCGATTTGCTCATGAAGTTGAGCTAATTGTTTTTGCAGTTCGGCAATCTCATCATATTCTGGTCTTAAATGCAAGGTTGCCATGTACTGCCCAAAGCTGCGTTCTATGAGTTCCCTGGTTTGCTCTAGGGTGTGTGTTTGCAGCAAGTTTAGTACCATGCCATAACTGGGCGTAAACTGGCTTACAAGGGGGTCTGGCTTGGATGTTCCCAAATACGCTGCTTCTTTGGCTCCTTCAAAGGGAGTTTGGACTGTCACCACATGACCTTGTTTATCCATCCCCCGGCGGCCTGCGCGTCCCGCCATTTGCAAGAATTCGGAAGCGTTCAACAGGCGGTGTCCAGTATCGGTACGCTTGGAAAGGGTAGAAATTACCGTTGTCCGGGCAGGCATATTAATTCCCGCCGCTAATGTTTCAGTAGCAAATACTACTTTAATCAGTCCCTGCTGAAATAGTTCTTCTACCAGTGCTTTCCAAGCAGGTAAAATTCCGGCGTGATGGGCAGCAATTCCTCGGTATAGGGGTGCAATTTGCCCAGAACGTCCGGCTTCGGGATTGCGGGCTAAAAAGTCATCAATCTGTTGCCGTAAAATCTGGGACTCTTCATTATTTACCAGCCATAAATCACCAACTTCTGCCACGGCTTTATCACATCCCCGGCGGCTGAAGATAAAGTAAATCGCTGGTAGCATATCCCGTTGCTCTAACTGGCTCAAGGTAAAAACTATTCCAGGAGCCTCTGGTCTACCATTTCTCCCCCTCTCCTTTTCTCCCCCTCTCCCTTTCTTCTTTTGAATAAGGCGGGGGTTAATTTTGGTTTTGCTATCATTCAGCAGGGGAAATAACCCTTTGGGATTGCAAAAGTAAAATTCCAAGGGAACTGGGCGAAAATCGGAGTAAATCAGGTCAGTTGGGCCGTGAACGCGATTTAGCCAATCGGTGAGTTGATCGCTGTTGGCAACCGTTGCTGAGAGGGCTGCCAGTTGGACTTCCCGGGGACAATAGATGATTGATTCTTCCCAAACAGTACCGCGCTGGCGATCGTTCATGTAATGGCACTCATCAAGTATCACCGCTTCAACGTCTACTAATGAGATACCGACTTGCCCAATGGGTGTGCCATAGAGCATATTTCGGAAAATTTCTGTGGTCATTACCAAAATTGGTGCATCTCTGTTAATGGAAGCATCTCCAGTTAAAAGTCCAACTTGATCAAACCCGAATTTTTCTCGAAAGTCACGCAATTTTTGATTCGACAGCGCCTTTAGGGGAGTAGTATAAAATACACGTTTTCCTCGTGCCAGAGCGCGATAAATAGCGTATTCCCCGACTAATGTTTTGCCCGAACCTGTGGGCGCACATACGACTACGGAGCGTCCGGCGTTTAGGGACGCGATCGCTTCTTTTTGAAACTGATCCAGATCAAAGGGAAATATAGACCCTAAGTCAAGTTCTGGAGACGGTGCAGGATAATTCACTCAATCACATTTGCAACCAGATTGTTTACTATACTAACGAGTCTTTTGTCAACTTCGTTAATAGTCATTTGTCATTAGTCATTAGTCATTAGTTTTTCACAAAGGACAAAGGGCAAATGACTCTTTAATTATTTTCCCAGTTCTTGCGATCGCTCTGTGGCAGCTTTGACTGCTTCTATTAAAGCTGAACGAAATCCTGCCTGTTCTAGCTTGGCAATCCCCGCAATGGTTGTACCACCGGGACTAGTAACGCGATCTTTGAGTTCTGCTGGGTGCATTTTGGTTTCATATAACAGTTTCGCTGTTCCTAGTACGGTTTGCAGTGCTAGTTGATTAGCAATTGCTCTAGGTAAACCTGCGGATACTCCGCCATCTGCAAGTGCTTCTACTAGTAGCGCTACGTAAGCCGGGCCGCTACCAGATAGCCCTGTGACTGCATCCATCAGCCCTTCTGAGACTTCTACGACTTCCCCCACAGCAGAAAAAACCTGCTGTGCTATTTGGTGGTGTTTGGCATTAGTATATGCACCCGAACAAATGGCGGTAATTCCTGCTCCCACTGTTGCTGGGGTGTTGGGCATTGCTCTAATAACTGGCAATTGCACAAATGCAGCTTCTAGCTGACTCAAAGGCACACCTGCTAATATGGAAATGATTAGGGGTGAGTGTTCTTTATTAAGAAGATCAATATCTGTTAATTCTTGAGCGATCGCACTGAACACCTGCGGTTTTACTGCCAAAAACACAACTTCTCTAACTTGAGCGAAAACTTGGCTATTATCTGTAGTCACAGCAACATCGTATTGCTGTTTTAAAAAATCTAGGCGTGAAGATAGCGGTTCGCTAACTATAACTTCTGATGAGTGATAAATTCCACGCGCAATAAGGCGGGATAAGAGCGCTTCTCCCATTACCCCACCACCAATTAAGCCAAATTTTATAGTCATTGATTGTTTGTCATCTGTCATTAATCGGTTGTCCTTTGTCATTTGTCACTATTATCAAAACCCAGGACTAATCACAAAGGACAAAGGACTAACAACTAATTTAAGTTTATTGTGCCATCCGGTTAGTTTCGTTGCCCCAGGTTTGATTTGGAGTACCTGTAGGACGAGATGGACGTGCTGGCGGTTGTGGTACTTCATGAAGAACGCCACCTTGAGTGCTAACTTGGACACAGCTTGGCGTAAACAAGAAGATGCTCTCACCGATGCGTTCTTGATGTCCATCTAGTGCGTAAGTACCACCCGCAACAAAATCTACTGCTCGTTGAGCTTGGTCTGGGTCCATGATTGTCAGATTTAATACCACTGACTTGCGTTCTCGCAACGCTTGAATTGCCTGGGGCATTTCTTCAAAGGTGCGTGGTTCGAGTACTAAAACTTCCGAAATTCCGTTAATTGCTCCTGGCATACCAATCACATTCCCCATTGGCTTTGAACCTGCTGTTATATCATCTCCCATTGTAGGCACTGGTTCCCGCCAGCGTCGATTTTGAGCGGCTGGGCTTTCCTGTGGTGCTGGTGGTTGGGGATTTTCTTGCTGATACAGATTTTGGTAATTATTATCTGTTTCTGGTTCCTCTTCGTAATACTCGTATTCAACTTGCTCATTTAGACCCACAAAGTCTCTGAGTTTGGAAAATATATTGTTCATTGTCTGTGTACTCTCCTGGTGCGAATAGCCTATATTGACTTGGCTTAGGATTGATTGAGTAGGAGCAATCGCTACATCGGTGGATACTACAGCAAGTATACTGCTATTTGTAACCTATACTACTTGTTTTGGCGATGAACTGACACTTCTTGCAAAGGTCTGTGCATCGCCTAAACATAATAATGAGTCAAGATTATATCCTAAGGTTTGTCCGAAGGAAAGTTCTTTTTACTCTATTTTTCCTTAGCGATTGCTCTTGTCAATACTATATCCTTTGTTTCTAATTGCACCAGTTTGTTACAAAATTCTTGTCATCAAATCCTGATCTCTATTAATACCCAAGAGTAAGGCTGATGAACAAAGGCTAAGAGCGATCGCCAAACAATATTGTTCCTAATCGTACCATCGTTGCCCCTGCTTGCACTGCCAGTTCGTAGTCACCTGACATACCCATAGATAAGTGCTGCATTTTAATGTGCGACCAGTTTTGCTCCTGGATTTTCTTTGCTAGCTCACGATTGAGATTAAATACATGTAAAATTTCCGGATCATTTAATCCTGAAGGTGGAATTGTCATCAAACCTTGAATTTGTAAATTTTTGTATTGATCGAGTATGGGTAAATCAGCCAAAAGTTCTGGCACACTCCAACCAGACTTGTTGGGATCAGGGAGAATTTTCACTTGCAGGAAAACCTGGGGACTCACTCCTAGCTGTTGTGCCAATTGGTCTAAACGCTGTGCCAGCTTCAAATTATCGACGGAGTGAATCCAAGAGAATTGTTCAATGGCTTTTTTGGCTTTATTGCTTTGCAAATGTCCAATAAAGTGCCAAGTAATATCCGGTAAGTCTTGCAACTCGGCTTGCTTACTGGCGGCTTCTTGGATACGACTCTCTGCAAAATCACGAATTCCTGCGGCATAGGCAGACCGAATGGACTGGGCAGGAACTTGCTTGCTAACAGCAATCAATTTGACTGAAGTTGGCAGGGAAGAACGAATAGAAACAATACGTTCGGAAATCGAACTGCTCATTGGAAGGTGCGTTGGAAAACACTCTGAAGCTGATCGTACTCCTGAGATTGTCCACTGCGCCGCAGGGTACGTAAGCGATTTTCCAACATCATTCTAGCCTCAGTGCGTCCTAGAGACTGGAATTTAACACCTTTAACGTCATTTGCAACCAAAAAAAACAAGCGCTGGGCATAAAGTGTGGTGAACAAATCCTGGTTTTCATCAACCATACAGATTTTGTAAAGTAAACCCCAAGTTGGATGGTTTATGTAAGTTTCTGCGTTTTCTGGATTCATTTAAGAGTCAAGGTGTAGTCAAGGTGGAGTATGTATATCTTTTCGCAGTGAATTCCAAACATTCAGACGATAATACCAACATTCGTCAGAATATTTCCTTAAAATGCAAAACTGTGGTTGCGAAGACCTTGATCTAGTTTCTAATGGGCAGATGAAGCTAGTACCGCAAGGCGGAAGTCAAAAGTCAAAAGGTTTTAATTTTGCGCTTTTTAGTTCTAATTTAATGGTAAGTTGATTTCCGCCAACCTGTACTAGTGGTAGTGAAGCGCAAGGGTACAACATGAAACACGAAGCGTAGACTCGAAGAGTAGAGGCTTGCCGATAGATTTCGCCCTATGCTTTGGTGACTCAAATACACCAACCTGGCGGCACAAGGCATAAAACAGTCTTGACCCTCTTGTTGAAAGTTTAGTGTGGCGAGGGAAAACACCCTTTGAAATTCCTAACGGCAACAGCTAACTTTTCAACTTCTTTCCATACTGCCACAACTATAGCTGAATGGCACAAAATTAGGGAGTGGGGAGAAATCAATTAAAAATTAAAAATTAAAAATTAGAGAACTTTCGCCTGCTCTTTCCCTATTCCCTACCTAACATTTTCAGTGCTGCTAGTTGTGCCTGGGCTTTGTGCAGAGATTCATACCATTCTTTCTCAGGATCGCTGTCTGCAACAATTCCGGCGCCAACTTGTCCCCAGACAATGTTGAGTGCTGAGTGCTGGGGGATGAGTCTTGAGTGGGGAATGGAGCGTGGGAAAGAGGCAGAGGGGCAGGGCGCGGGGGGCAGAGGAGAAAATTCTTCTCCCCTTCTCCCTGCTCCCTGCTCCCTTGCTTCTTCCCCTGCCTCCCCTACTTCTTGAGACACGGGGGCTAATAGCAGGGTGCGGATTAAGATATTTAAATCTAAATGACCACGCCAATCTAAATAGCCGCAGGAACCGTAGAACAAGCTGCGCCGCACGGGTTCTAGTTCTTCGATAATTTCCATGCAACGGACTTTGGGACAACCTGTGATTGTGCCACCTGGAAACGTAGCGCGAATCAAATCAATGGGAGTGTATTCGGCTTTTAAAGTACCTTTGATGTTGCTAACAAGATGCATCACATGGCTATATTGCTCAATTGTCAGCAATTCGTCAACTGTAACCGTTCCCCATTCACAAACTCGCCCTAAATCATTGCGTTCCAAGTCCACCAACATGATGTGTTCTGCACGTTCTTTGGTGTTGCTGAGTAAATCTTGTGCCAATTGTATATCTTGTTCTGGAGTGACACCACGCGATCGCGTCCCGGCGATCGGTCTGGTTTCGGCTTGCCGATTTTGCAACATTACTAACCGTTCCGGCGAACAACTGATCACTTCTCCCCAAGGCGTTTGCCAATAGCTGGCAAAAGGCGAAGGATTGATTTTTTGCAAGGCTTGGTAAATTTCCCAACCAGAAGTCGACGTAGACGCTTGAAATCGCAATGAAAGATTTGCCTGAAAGATGTCTCCAGCTTGAATATATTTTTTTGCCTGGTTTACAGCTGTTTCATAATCTGCCTGCGATGTCAAAAACTGAGGAGCCGAGGGAGATGGGGAACAAAGTAGAACTTTCTCCCCCTCCCCCATTTTCCCTTTTCTGTTCTCTAATTTGTGCTGAAACTCATCGAGTTTACTTGCATCACTAACGGCTAGCCAAAGAATTTGTTGCGCGTGATCTAAAACGGCAAAACAATCTGGTTCATACCAAAACGCTATAGGAAATGGTAGGGGATCAATTTTATGATATGGTAACTGTTCAATTTCCCATGCTACATCGTAGCCTAGCCAACCTAACCAACCGCCCGTGAAGGGGAGATGGGGAGGTGGAGAAGCAGGGGAGGCAGAGGAAGCAGGGGGAGCAGGGGAAGAAAATACTACATCATCCTTCTCATACTTCTCATGTCCTGCTATCCCTTGCTGTAACAACTTTTCTAGGAAGGGAAAAACTTGTCCTACTTCTGGTGTCCACATTTGGGGGATGCCATCGACTAGGCGAGGAGCGCCTGCACAGATAGAATATCGGCTAAGTTGAGGATGATCGATTGGCGTTGGGTAGGGACTTTCCAGTAGGGTAGCAATTCCCGGCGCGGAGGTGGAGTGAAAAAGAGCAGCAAAAACTTCCGAACCTGTGCGCTTTTCTAAGGGTAGCGATCGCCAATACCAAGCCTTGATCATACTGTTTATAAGCGTTGCAAAATTAGACCTGAGTTCCTATAGCTAGCCGTATTCCCCAGAATAAAATTAAAGTTGCGATCGCAAGCCAGTCACGCCCTTTAAATCGTAAGTCATGCCACTGCACTTGATGCTCGTTGGGACTAGTAAAACCCCGTACCATCATTGCATTCGCCATTTGATCGGCTCGTAAGAGCAGATTTTCTAACAGTCTCTCTGCGACTGTCATCCAAACTTTGAATCCTCCTTTCAATCCTAGCTTTTTCCAATTAATTGCTCTAGTCATCACAGAGCGAAATAAGTTTTGCACTTCTTCTAAAACTAGGGGAATAAAGCGCAAGGATAAGGTTAAAGTTAAAGCAATTTCGGTGACAGGCCACTTGAAGCGTCGCAGGGGTTGCATTAGGCTTTCTATGCCAGATGTGATTTCTTCTGGTGCGGTTGTCAGCAGATACAGATTAGTGCTGTAAATTACGGTAAATATAATTGTACTCAGACGTACAGCCAAATCCAAGGAGCGGCGAGTTACTTTAACTGGGCCTTTGTGAAATAGTACATAGCTGTATTTGCTATTACTTGCTGGCTCTTGAACAATATTTTTGGAGTTTACTGGCTGGGTTAATATTTGTTCATTAGCTGGGAGGCGTGGCTGATAATCTACACCCATTCCATCAGGGCTGATGGCTCCGATTACTAAGACAAAAAACGATAGCATTAACAGCCAACCCATTTGCTGCTGCCATACTCGGCGGGGAATTCTGGCAATTAAGGTGGCAAGAATCAATACTACTACCAGCAGCACCCGCCAAAAGTTGTTAGCTAAAATATAGCTTGTTAAAAAGCTCATCAACCAGGCGAACTTGACTCGCGGATCGATTTTATGCAGCCAAGTTTGGGGTTGTTCTAAATAAAGTCCAAGTGGCAGCGATCGTAATAAATCCATTTGAAAGTTACGAGTTAGGAGTTAGGAGTTTTGACTTCTGGGTTAACCTATTATGTTGACATAGGCTTAAAAATAGCAATTTTAGCTTTAACTCATAACTCCTATAAAGACGAGATGAATCGCGTCTCTCTTGTACGGACGCGATTCATCGCGTCTCTCTTGTCAGACGAGATTCATCGCATCTCTCTTGTACAGGCGCGATGAATCGCGTCTCTCTTATCTCCTAACTTATTTTGACGCGAGTTGCTCGATTAACATTACCAATTTCAGCATCACGGACTCTTTTGCTCCGCCACAGTAAGATAATTGGCGTGCCTTTAAATCCTAGCTGTTGCCGGAATTGGCGTTCAATGTAGCGACGGTAGTTGTCGTTGAAGCGTTTGGAATCATTGACAAATAGTGCGATCGTTGGTGGTTGGCTACTTACTTGTGTACCATAATAAATCTTGCCCTGACGCCCACCACGGGATGCTGGCGGTGAATGCCAGCTAACAGCGTCTGTTAAGACTTCGTTAATAACTGATGTGCTAACACGGCGTTTGTGTGATTCAGCCGCAGTTTTCACCAATTCGAGAATCTTTTCTACCCGTTGTCCTGACAAGGCACTTACAAAAATTGTTTCTGCCCACTCGGTAAAATGTAAACGTGATTGCAGAGTTTTTTCGTATTCGTAGATTGTGTAAGAGTCTTTTTCGACAGCATCCCATTTATTAACGACGATGATGCAAGCTCGACCTTCTTCGATAATCCGCCCAGCTAATTTTTGGTCTTGCTCAGTAACTCCATCAACAGCATCTATTACTAATAAAACCACGTCAGCCCGGCGAATCGCTTTAAAAGCACGGTTAATACTAAAGAATTCTGTGCCGTATTCGATGTGTTTCTTTTTACGAATCCCGGCGGTATCAATCAAACGGTAGGTTTGCCCCTCTCGTTCAATGACAGTATCAATAGCATCGCGGGTTGTGCCAGAAATTGGGCTGACAATTGCCCTCTCTTCGCCAACAAAAGCATTGAGTAAGCTTGATTTGCCTACATTCGGGCGTCCCACAATTGCTACTTTGATTTCATTAGTTTCTGGGATATCTTCAATATCAGGGATATGGTTAACTAACTCGTCGAGTAATTCTCCTGTGCCACTTCCATGAATCGCGGAGATGGGGTAAGGTTCGCCTAATCCCAGTTCCCAAAATTCAGCAGCTTGCATTAAGCCTTGTTCTGGAGATTCACATTTATTTACAGCCAGTAGAACGGGTACAGTTTGTTGGCGCATCCATTCGGCAATTTCTAAATCTGCCGATGTAGGGCCTGTTTGACCATCTACAACAAAAATAGCAGCACACGCTTCTGCAAGGGCTGTCATTGCCTGTTGGCGAATCAGTGGTAAAAATTCGGTATTATCATTAAAAACCAAACCACCAGTATCTACCACTAAAAACTCACGACCATTCCAGAAAGCTGGTAGATAAGTGCGATCGCGTGTCACTCCCGGTTCATCATGGACAATCGCCGTTTGTTCCCCGGCGAGTCGATTAACCAGGGTGGATTTGCCCACATTTGGGCGTCCGATAATTGCAACAATTGGCAGTGCCATAAAACCAGGGTAAGTGAGAGACGTAGTATATCACGTACTTACATTTTACTTTCTTTAAACTGGAAGTTTTAATAATTTTCCAATAATCTGAAGCCATGTCAAAGAAACCTCTCCCTAGTTTTACTACGTAAAACCGTCCCTTTCCGAATCGGAGAGGGAAAGACTTGAACTAAAGTTCAAGGCAGGGAGAGGTTTATTAAACTCACATTAATTTAAAAAATAAAAAAGGTAGGAAACCCTACCTTTTACCCAAAAAAAGCATTTTGTAACCAAATACCAAATTAAATATCACACAAGCTTTTGGCGAATCTATTGCAAAACTATGACAAGGGTATGACATTTAATTTGTAATTGACTTCGCTAGTGCTGCTAGTTGCAATCCAGGCGAATAACTTCCTTCTTCCTTGATCCGTTTAATTTCAGCATCTGTAACCCGCAAATTTAATTTTTGTCCCAACGCCCGGACAATATCTCCCCGGTCAATTACACCAGCGACAGCACCAGCCGGAGACAGCACAGTAATTCGAGGTAACTGCTCATTTTCTAGCTTGTTAATTACCTCAGCTATCGTTGTTGCTTCAGCAACAGTGGGTATTTCTGTCAAGGGATGCACAATGCTATGTAAGGTTTGGGTTTCCCATTCACTCCTTTGGGTTAAACGAAAATCGTCAATGGAAACTAGACCCCGGTAACGTCCATCAGAAGCAGCAAAATAAACCTGTGAGGGATTGGTTTCTAACAGGTATGAATCGGCAAACGATCGCAATGTCTGGTCAGCATCGACAACCCGAAAGTCACGGGTCATCGCATCAGCCGCCACGACTTTGAGTAGGCTTTCTTGCAATGTCGTTACATTGTCATAACTGCTGGCGTTACGGACTGCAAACCAACCTAACAGTGCAATCCACAAACCAAGTACTAATTCTCTGGTGACAAAATCTACAACAAATCCTAAAGCGATCGCACTGTAACCCAAAATTTGCCCAGCCCTTGCAGCCCAGTGTACGGCTTGAAAACGATTACCTGTCATTTGCCATAGTGCCGCTTTTAACACTTGCCCTCCATCTAGAGGTAAGCCGGGAATCAGGTTAAATAGCGCCACCACCAAGTTAATTCTCGCTAAATCTCCAACCATAATACTGAGTGGACTAGTATCGGGTATCACAATAACTCCCACCCGGAGCAGTAAAAATAGGCCGATACTCACCAAAGGGCCAGCGATCGCTACTTGAAAGGCTTTGAAAGGAGTTTTAGATTCTTCTTCAATAGCAGCAATCCCGCCAAACAGAAATAGGGTAATTGAATTAACTTTAATGCCTTGCGATCGGGCTACTAAGCTATGACCCAATTCATGTAGCAAGACCGAACCAAATAGCAACAGTGCCATCACTATTCCAGCACTCCAAGCTATAACAGGCCCCCATTCCTGATAAGCTACCCCAAAGTTAAGAGTTGCCAACCCTAAAATCACAAACCATAACGGATCTAAAAACAGGGGAATTCCAAATAAAGACCCAATTTTCCAATTTGTTTGCATTACATTGTCCTAAAACTAGATATCGCCAGCAGTTTCTATACTGCAATATTTGCGTATATACTTATACATATATTTCTGAGCATCAATTCGATAGTGCCGAGTTACGAAATGCTCTTATTTCTAGAATAGACAATTAATGCGTGTGAGCAAAGCTCTGAAGTGGGGCATTGGGAAGAGGCAGAGGGGCAGGGAGCAGGGAGCAGAGGTCAATGAAGAGGAAGAGAACCAGGGTGCAGAAGGGAAAATTCTTCTCCCCTGCTCCCTTGCTTCTTCCCCTCTTCCCCTGCTCCCTTTTAGGAGTTTTGTATTGATCGCGGCGTTACAAGCAATGCCGCGATCATCGCAAAACTACAGACGACCGATGTTAGTCAGTCCTAAAACGATGCCAATGCCGATAATATGACCAAAAGCCATTGCTGCAACGAATGTTGGAATACTAATCGGCAGGATGGGGAACTTGGGGCCAACTAAGGGTTTTTCAATTTTAGTACTTAGTAAAACAATTACTAAGCTGCTGATGCTGATGATGATGCCGACTGTAGGATTCCACGCAGGTGTTGCGGGAACAGTTGCCTGAGCTGCTAGTAAAATAGATGAAATCAAGCTTTTGTCTCCTAAAATGTAGACCTACAAAATTATAAAATTACCAAGGCACAAAAATTTTTCGGATAGTTTAGACTTTCTTGATGATTATTGTAAATTTGTTAAATATTCATGCGCGTTAAAATTTGCGGCATCACTCAACCACAGCAGTCTATAGCGATCGCCTCTCTGGGCGCAACGGCACTAGGATTTATTTGTGTGCCAACCTCACCTCGCTACGTGACTACATCCCAAATTCGGGCAGCAGTAGCAGAACTCCCGGCTAATATTGACACAATTGGTGTTTTTGCCAACGCTAGTATCCCCGAAATCAGTCAGATAGTTGTTGATTCTGGGTTGACTGGTGTCCAGTTACACGGAGATGAATTACCAGATTTTTGCTACCAATTACGTCAAGCTTTACCCAATGTCGAAATTATTAGGGCGCTGAGAGTTCGGAGTATTGAGCATCTTGACACAGTGACTGATTACACAAATTACGTAGATACTTTACTGCTTGATGCTTACCATCCCGAACAACTTGGTGGTACAGGCAAAACCTTAGATTGGACAATGCTAGAGCAATTTAAGCCCAATTGCCCTTGGTTTTTAGCTGGGGGACTAACAGCAGATAATATTGTGGAAGCCCTAAGTCAGGTCAATCCTAGCGGCGTTGATTTATCTAGTGGTGTAGAACGCGCACCTGGAGATAAAGATTTAGATAAAGTAGCTAAGTTGTTTGGGAAATTGGGGAGTAGGGAGTAGGGAGTGGGGATGAGGGAGCAGGGGAGCAGGGGAGCAGGGGGAGCAGAGGAGCAGAGGAGCAGAGGGGAAATAACCAATGCCCCATTCCCCATTCCCCATTCCCCACTCCCCATTCCCTAAATGAACGCTGGTTGATGGCGAATCAAATTAAAAAATTCTTCGCGGGTTTTGTGTTCCTCTTGGAACGCACCAACCATTGCGCTAGTGACAGTCCAAGAGCCTGGTTTTTGAACACCGCGCATCACCATACACATGTGGCTAGCTTCCATCACAACCGCTACCCCTTGAGGTTCTAGAATGGTCTGGATTGCTTCGGCAATTTGGCGAGTTAATCTCTCTTGTACTTGTAAGCGCCGAGAATACATCTCAACAATGCGGGCTAGCTTACTCAGTCCCACAACTTTTTGGTTGGGAATATAAGCAACATGTGCTCTACCCATAAATGGCAGCATGTGGTGTTCGCACATACTAAAGAAATTAATATCTCTAACTAGTACCATCTCGTTGTGCCCTTCATCAAAGATGGCATCGTTAACGAGTTCTTCAAGGGATTGGGTGTAGCCACTGGTAAGAAACCGCATTGCTTCGGCCACTCGCTTGGGTGTTTTGAGGAGTCCTTCGCGTTCGGGGTCTTCCCCAACTCCCAATATTAGTGTCCGCACGGCGTTCTTCATTTCCTCCAGATGTTCCTCTTTTGGCGGGGACACATCCGCTTGTTGCCCGTTGTGGGTGTTGCGATCGGGTCTAGGAGTTATGGCTTCAGACAAATCGGGAATCAGAGGCAATTGAGAGGAATTGGAACCGTTGGAACTAGCAATAGTCATGATTAAGTCTTGGTTATGGTTTTGTCATCAGTAGAGACGCGATTAATCGCGTCTGTATAATAATCATTAGTCATTTGCTTTATACAAAGGACAAAGGACGAAGGACTAATTAGAGTGCGCCGGCGCTGGGCATCAGGGTCAATTCATCAATTACTGCCTGTTGTGGTAACAAAACTGTGTGGAGAATTGACTGAGCAACAATTTCCGGGGTTAACATTTTGGAACGGTCTAAGTTGACACGAACTGTTTCTGTATCCCAAAGTTCGGTATTGACTGCGCCGGGACAGATAGCAGTGACACGAATGCCGTGGGTGCGTTCTTCTTGTGCCAGGGTTTGAGAGAGGGCTATCAAACCCGCTTTGCTGACGTTGTATGCTCCCCAACCGGGAAACGGCTGCTTGGCGGCAATTGAGGCGACGTTGATAATTGTGCCTGTGCCTTGATCGCGCATTGAAGGCAAAATCCCTACAATGCACTGAAACACGCTGGTAAGATTTAAGTCAATTACCTGCTGCCAGTCCTCTAGGGGGGTTTCGCTCAAAGTACCTGTGTAGGCAAGGCCCGCATTGTTTATCAGAATGTCTATATCGCCAAAGTCAAGGGCGATCGCTTGGATCTTTTCTTTTACTTCGGAGATCCGTGCTAAATCTACAGTGTAAGCTTTCGCTTCTACCCCAGTATGCTGTACAGCTTCTTTTACCGCCTCCAATTTCTCCGAAGAACGGCTGACTAAGGCGACATCTATTCCTGCTTTTGCAAAAGCTAAAGCCGTTGCTTTCCCAATTCCACTGCTTGCCCCAGTAATCAGGGCGCGTCGTTTTTGCTCAACACTCATTCATGGTGTCTCCCAATTTTTTGGCAGTTCCCAAACTCTATTACCACCCAATTATTCACGCTTCTCGGTCTAGATAGATTAAAGGAATCTAAAAATCTGATGATTTCCGATTAAGCAACTGCTATGATGCAGTGCAATAGTAGGTATATTGTGGGTTTTACCAGTGAAGACAACAAATCGTCGCCTGGAAAACCACGCCGTATACTCAAATTAAATTACTTGATAATACAAAAGCTACTCAATCAAATTGAGTAGATTTACCAAACATGCAAATGCCTATGGCTAGATTGTTAAAAATCTTTAAGCACATAGGCAATTATAGCATTTATGCTCTGCTAATCAATTATTATGCAGGGTTTTTAGTGGGCAACTTCTGTAAAAACGCCAATTTTGCGGAATTTTTCATAGCGCAGTTGACGGCGTTCTGGAGCAGTTAAACGATTGAGTTCGTCCAAATTTTCCAACAGCACTTGCTTGAGAATAGTAGCGGCTTTTAAAGGATCGGAATGAGCGCCGCCAGTGGGTTCAGGCAGTATTTGGTCGATAATTCCTAACTTTTTCAGGTCGTGGGAAATAATTTTTAGAGCAACAGCTGCTTGGGGAGCTTTACCAGCATCTTTCCACAGAATGGCGGCGCAGGCTTCGGGAGTGGCAACGGTATAAACTGAGTGTTCAAACATGAGTAAGCGATCGCCTACACCAATACCGAGTGCGCCACCGGAACCGCCTTCACCAATAACTGTGCAGATAATGGGTACATCTAAGCAGAACATTTCTCGCAAGTTGTAGGCGATCGCTTCTCCTTGACCTTGGTGTTCTGCTTCTACTCCAGACCAAGCTCCTGGTGTGTCGATAAAAGTTAGTATTGGCATACTAAACTTGTTGGCGTGTTCCATTAACCGCATTGCTTTGCGGTAGCCGCCAGGGTAAGGCATTCCAAAGTTACGGGCAATATTGTCTTTGGTGTCACGGCCTTTTTGATGACCCAACATCACCACAGGTTGCCCACACAGACGACCGACACCACCAACTAAAGCCGGATCGTCACCACCACAGCGATCGCCATGTAATTCCATCCATTCATCACTAATAGCCTGAATGTAATCGAGAGTACTGGGGCGACGCGGATGACGAGCGACTTGCAGCCGTTGAGATGGGGATAGACTACTGAAAATTTCCTCACGCAGTTGCATGGCGCGTGCTTCTAGCTGACGAATTTGACCAGAAACATCGACGCCATTTTCCTCTGCAAGTTGCCGAATTTGATCGATTCGGGTTGCTAGTTCTGCTAGGGGCTTTTCAAAATCTAACAGTAGCGGTTTACGCTCGGTAGTTGCCATCGTAGGGGTTATCAATTACGAGTTATGAGTTATCTATCCTTTGTCTTTTATCTTTTGTCCTTTGTCCTTTATCCTTTGCAAATAACAAATGACTAATGACTAAGGACTATCGTAGAGACGCGATTAATCGCGTCTCTACTAATGACTAAACCAGCAGTGGTCTAAATCCATGTTTTACTGATACTCGACCAATCTGCTCCATTTTTTCTACGGTAATCTGATTCCGTCCCCATGAAAAGTTCGTGTATAACTTCTCAAATTCCAACAGCATTGATTCGGCAAAACAAGCAAACAACTGGCGGGCTGGCACGTCCATATTGACGATTTTCATAATTTTCCAGTCAATATCCAGGGAATGCTCTACAATTCCACCATTTAACACATGTACACCAGGATGCTGAATTTTTGTTGCTAAGTTTTTAGGATAACCACCATCAATCAACAAACAGGGTTGTTTCAAAGTGGTAGGTTCAATTTCAACGCCTTTGGGCATACTGGCAACCCAAACTACAACATCAGCTAGGGGTAGTGCTTCTGTCAAACCCATAATTTTTCCCCGTCCCATTTCGCCTTGCAACTCTTTGAGACGTTCTTGATCGCGGGCTATGAGCAGAAGTTCTTGAACATCTGTTTTTGCATCTAGCCAACGTGTAACTGCACTACCAATATCTCCAGTTGCTCCACATATAGCAACAGTTGCTTTTGATAAATCAATTCCCAGTTGTTTCGAGGCTTCTTCCACCTGCTTACAAATAATGTAGGCAGTATGAGTGTTTCCTGTAGTGAAGCGTTCAAACTCTAGTTTAATGTTGCGGACTTGGCTAAACTGCTCTAACTTAAAGTTTTCAAAAATAATTGAGGAAAATCCGCCTAAAGCTGTGATATTAATGCCGTGCTTCTGTGCATGGGCCATGGCGTTAAGAATTTTGCGTGTTGCGGCTTTGATGCGGCGACTAGCTAGCATCTCTGGCAAAAAGCAAGATTCTACATACCGTCCTTCAATTTGTTGCCCAGTTACACTGGTAACAATAATGCTATCAACAATTTGTGGTGGGGCGCTACACCAAAAGTCTAGCCCTTGATCGGCATATTCTGGGTATCCCAATTCTTGGGCTACCGATTGAGCGTGTTCCAAACTAGTCAGATGTCCAATTAGACCAAACATGTAGTGATTATTAGGCTTATGCTGTCTCGAAAGGGTGGAATTTAGTAGAGGTGGAAGTTGGGAGAGACGCGACGCCAGTCGCTACAACGGGGGGAACCCCCCTTCGGGTTCACCAGTCGCCTACGGCGGGAAACCCGCCTACAGCGCTGGATTCACCGCAACGCGCTGGCTCATTAATCGCGTCTGTACAGGAGTTGGGAGTTAGAAGTACAACTCATAATTCTTTAGCGATCATTCCTCACCGGGGGCAAAGCGTCTCCGGTTTTGCTCCTAACTTTTTTAAGCGGCGATAAGTCCGTAGGCTGATAAGCGCATGATATCGCGTGTCGTAAAACCGATGTTACTTAATGCTTCACCGTACTGAATCATAAAGTCTTCTACTAAAGCATCTTTTTCCATTGCCATTGTGTGGGCATCACCTTCTACTTGGTTGAGCATTTTCCAGACGATGGGTAGGTTTTGGCGATTTGCAAGTTCAAGTTCAGCCTTGGATTCTGTAAAGTGTTCTTTTAACCAAACTTCTCCAAAGTTGAGGTGGCTATATTCCTCTTTTACTACTCCCTCAGTAATTTTACGGGCGAAATCGTCGGCGACGGGGATGTAGATGTTATATGCTGCGATCGCAAAACATTCAATAATCAAAGACTGAATCAACAAGCAAGTAACAACCTTTCCTTCTGCGGCAGCTGTTTGGAAATTTTGGTGTAGTCCAGAGAAAAATTCTTTAGCAAATTGCAAATCTGGGGTTACTTGTAAATTGCGCCCGCAAGCTTCAAATCCTTTCTTGTGCCGACTTTCCATCTTGGATAGGCGAACCAATTCATCATGAGATTCTGGCAGCAGTTGGGCTAGTGTGATGTAATTCTCATGGGCTTCTTGTTCCCCTTCAATCACGATCGCATTGATCCGGCTATAAGCATCTTTGTATGTTTCGCTTTTGAAATCTAAGGAATTAGATTGGTCTGTAAGCTGCTGCATGGTATCTTTACTCCTGTAAACCTGATTATTTGACACCAGGATTCAATTTACCCCATGAACTGAGGGTAATAATCACTGTGGTTTAATTTAACTTAACAAGTAGACTATCTTTATAGATTAATGGTTGCTGGGGGCAATGCTCTAGTACTAGCGAAATAAATGCTTTGCGGCTCAAGTTATGTCTAAACCAAACCCGAATGTGAAATCTGGTGATTTTTTGAGCCTACTAGTATTGCTGCTAGGGGCATTTATCGTTCTACTACCTCTGTTTGTGGTCTTTCTCACCTCCTTTGCACCGACGGCCACCAGCCCGGAAAATTTGGCCAAAAATAGCTGGTCTTTAGCTAATTACCGGGTTGCATGGCAACAGGGAAAATTTTTACTGGCGTTTGCTAATTCTACCCTGGTAGCGATCGCTGTGACGGCGTTTCAGATTGTCACTTCTGCTTTAGCGGGTTACGCCCTAGCCCGGCTGAAGTTTCGGGGACGCCAAGCACTGCTTTTGGTCGTTTTAGCAACTTTGGTGGTTCCCTTTCAGTTATTGGTGATTCCCATCTTTTTGGTTTTGAAGTGGGGACACCTGATAAATACATACTGGGCGCTGATTTTACCCACTGCTGTCAACGGGTTTGGAATTTTTTTGTTACGTCAGTATTTCCAGACAATTCCCGTGGAGTTAGAGGAAGCCGCAGCCATAGATGGGGCGAACCGACTACAAATTTTATGGCGGGTGATGTTACCTTTAGCGCGTCCGGCGTTGGTGACGCTGTTTTTGTTCACCTTCATCGGTGAATGGAATGATGTGTTTAAGCCTTTAGTATTTACGACACGACCAGAATTAAGGACGGTGCAATTGGCGTTGGCTGAGTTTCAAGAGCAATTTACGAATAATTGGCCGTTGATGATGGCGGCGGTGACAATAGCGACTGTTCCAGTGATGGTATTATTTCTCATCGGTCAGCGTCAGTTTATTCAAGGTATTGCTGCGACGGGGATTAAGAATTAGTATCGCTAATTTCGCAATTACCTTGATGCAAGCGATCGCACTTTCTACTTAACTCATCTGTTGGTGCGTTGGCATAGCCCGTCGTAGACATCGCTGATTTGATATAACCTTGATGTAAGCGATCGCCCTTTGTATTCAAATCAGGTGTGGTGTGATCGCTTTTTCACTGTAATCTTCACACGCGAATTGTTTTAACTCGTCTCTTGAATTTGCAGACGTATAGTGTGTTCAGTTGCACCACTAAGTTGCAATTCCATGATTTCACCACCCAGAGGTTCCAAGCAAGTGAGGAGTGATCGCAAGTTGGGTGTACTTGCACCAGTATCTACATATAATCGATCTGCTAAATTACTGATTCGTTTCCAAGTCATGTACAATTTAGCGATCGTTTGTTCAATTTGCGATGCTTGATTCACCAAATCAGCAGCAATGCTCAAGCAGCCGACTCTTTGCGCTTCTTCTAAGGCTGTTTCAATATCAATATTTTCCTGCGTCAGCGCCTGAACTTGAGCCGCCCCTTTAAGATACTTGGCCAAGTTACGCGCTTCGTTAGTTACCTGTTTCAGGGTATCCACATCAGGGTTAGCAGCAATTTCCTTTTGGATAAACTTTTGGTGCGATTCTGGCAGTTTTTCCATTTCCTTCACCAGTGGGGCAATGTAGCGCGGGGGAAGGGTGTTATCTGCTGCTTTTTCTTTGACTGCTTCGGGTAATAAATCTGAGGACATGGCTGTCCATTCATCGCTGAGTTGACGCACTTCTCGCCGGGTGATCCGATCGCCTTTTTGGGCGGCTTCACTCACCATCTGTTGAACTTCTGGGACTGCTTTGGAGGTTTCAACAAATGCTCGTTTGCTAAAGTTGTTCACAGTTCCGGGATCGAGTTTACCGTCTTCGATAAGAGTATCGGCACTATTCGCCAGTTGAATCCATGAGTATGCTTGACTTTTGCTGATTTCCCGTTCTTTTAGCCATCGCAGAAAGCCAGTACCGCGTCCGTCACCACCGACTTTCTCTCTGTCGCGGATAGCCCGTAAAATTCGCCCCCGCCAAATTTCAGTTTGCAAATCAAAGCGATCGCATACCTGCCACGCTACTTCTAGCTGCTGTTGAAAATCTGATTCTAGAATCTGTTCATCTTCTGGATCGGGCAGTTCAAAGCTGATATCTGCTGGCTGTAGTAAAGCAGCAGCAAGGTCGTTTATGGAGTCGGTGTCTTGCACGATTGATGACTAACTAGTGGATGCGGTCGGCTTATTATGCCACAATCTGTGGACTCTCACTTAAGGGGGAGTACGGTATCTTGAGTTACAACCAATAAATATAGTAGAAAGCCGTAAACCAACTTTGTAAAGTCTTTAATTAATTAGAGACAATAAAAATAAAACGATGAATCAGGTAGACTACCTCCGCATAAGCTTAATCGATCGCTGCAATTTTCGTTGTCAATACTGTATGCCAGAGGGAGTAGAACTGGACTATATTCTCAAGCAACAGCTGTTGACTGATGAAGAACTACTCACCTTAATTAAAGAAGTATTTATTCCAGTAGGCTTTAAGCAGTTTCGGTTGACTGGGGGTGAACCCTTGTTGCGTCCGCGCGTGGTAGATTTAGTCAGCGCGATCGCAAGTCTCCCCCAAACTCAAGACCTCTCAATGACCACCAACGGTTTTTTGCTGGCTCCGATGGCACAAAACCTCTACAACGCTGGTTTGCGACGAATTAATATTAGTCTGGATTCTCTTGATCCCGACATTTTTGATCAAATTATTGGTAATCACGGGCGTTCTCGTTGGCAACAAGTTTGGCAGGGCATTCAAGCTGCCCATCAGGTCGGATTCGACCCCCTGAAGCTGAATGTGGTGGTGATTCCTGGTGTCAATGACCACGAAGTTCTCGATTTAGCCGCCCTGACAATTGATAAACAGTGGCATGTTCGATTTATTGAATTTATGCCCATTGGTAATGTGCATTTGTTTGGCGATCGCGGTTGGGTATCTTCAGCCGATTTACGAGAACGTATTCGCGATCGCTGGGGCTTGACAGAAGCTCAAGTTCGTGGTGCTGGGCCTGCTGATGTTTTTCAAATTCCCGGTGCGAAGGGGACACTGGGATTTATTAGTCAGATGTCAGAATGTTTTTGCGATCGTTGTAACCGGATGCGCCTGAGTGCTGATGGCTGGCTGCGTCCTTGTTTATTAAATGAAACTGGTCAAATAGATTTAAAAACTGCTTTGCGTTCTGGCACTAGCACCGCTCAATTACAAGAGCAGGTGAGGCATTTACTCGGAATCAAAGCAGAAATTAACTTTAAAGGGCGCGATTCTGGTAATAAGGGTATATACACTCGCACGATGTCGCAAATTGGCGGATAGCTATTGGTCATACTGAATCAAAGGTTAAAAATCTCCAATTTGCTGCAAAACTACAAAATACTTGGCCAGGATAGAGTCAGTAGCATGATTAAATTACTTGACCAAAACAAAAGCAGCAGCCACAAGACACTACTAATTATCCTGAAGTTCCCTCGCTCTACGACGAAATCAGTACTTTTGATGAATTGCTGTTCGTGCCAAAGTTGCCAAACTCGAAATGCAGTGTAAAGTGTACCAATAACTACCACTAAGCTTGGAAACCAAACTTTACTGACTATTTGTTCAGTGACAATTTGGATAATAAGAACTAGCAAGTATAAGCCAAAAATTTTGCGAATTTCAGGATACTTAAACCAAATAACAAACGTAATTGTAGGAACAATAAGCCCAATAGCGATCGCTAATAATATCCAGACTCGAATAAATCTCAGTCCAGCATCGCTATAGTTAATCATTTGACTAATTGGTAATATTCCAATTGATGTTAACCAACCCACAAGTATTACTACTAAAGTTGCCAGTACCATAAAGAGGAATGCCGTTTTCCAAGTCATTAATCGTTTGCTCCACTAAGCAATTGAGCTTGAAAGTTCAACGAACGTCAGTTAGAATTTGACTTTGGACAAAAGAGGTAATAACTTTTATTAAATCTCTGCCTACTAATGGTGTTATCGATCTATTATCCCAAGATATTGTAGTGCCGTTGAGTCAGCAAAGATTAAAAATAAAGAAATAAGTTGAGCGATGGCTACGCCAACGTCTGCGACGAACGCTTTAAATTGAATCATTTTTAGCATTAAAAGTAAGTATCCTATTTCCTTTCGGTACCAACAATCGTAGGAAATCCATTGGAGCTTAATTACTCGACTTTTTAATCATAGCTAGGCTGTGTTTTGTTGATTGGTGCAAGCGGCGCAATCTGTTTGTCATAAAACTCAGGAGATGATTGAAAATGACAATTAATTATGGAATATTATCGCAACCCGGTGAAGGTGATAGTTATTCAGTGGCAGGCGATGTAGCCACCTTTAAAGCTACGAGCGAACAAACAGATGGCAAATATGCACTGTTTGAAGTAGTACTTGCACCTCAATTAGGCCCGCCGCCACATATTCATAGTAGAGAAGATGAAGCATTCTATATTCAAGAGGGTTCGATTGAGTTTCATCTTGATGAACAAACAGTTGTAGCAACTCCGGGAACATTCTTGCATTCTCCCAAAGGCCAACTCCATAGTTTTAAAAATATTGGTTCTGTACCAGCCAAAATGCTGATTTGGGCTACTCCAGGTGGAATAGAAAAGTTTTTTGCACAAGTCGGAACTAAAGTAGAAAATTCATCAGTTCCACCGTTACCCATAACTCAAGAAGTCATTGACCGGATATTAGCAACTGCTCCGGAATATGGAATTACAATTGTTCTTCCTGAAGCTGATAATTCTCCATAAAGCTGTGGTTTTGATTCAATATTGAAAATAATTGGATATTTAGCAGGACAAGAAGGAAAAATTCTTCAATTGATATTTCTGGCAATATTGCCAGAAGTATTGTTTAAATAAATTTAATATTAATTATTCTCAATTAAAAAGTGTGAGCAGAGATTTGTTTCTTCTGCTCACACTTTGGGACTTGCCCTTTGCAAATAACTAAGGACAAATGACTATTACGCTTGTCGTGAGTAGTATTCCACCACAAGTAGTTCGTTAACTTGTAGTGCCACCCATTCCCGTTCAACAACGCCGTTGACTTTACCAACCAACTTATTTTTGTCAAACTCCAAATGACTGGGGAGGTTTGCCAAACCGGGATATTGCAAGTTAGCTTCCACCAACTTCCGTGATTGTGCCCGATCCCTGACGGCAATTTCTTCTCCAGGACGGCATTGATAGCTGGCAATATTAACCACACGACCGTTAACAGTTACGTGACCGTGATTTACCAGTTGACGAGCTGCTGGGATAGTCGGAGCTATACCCAAGCGGAAAACGGTATTATCCAAGCGCATTTCTAGCAATTGCAACAGCACTTGTCCGGTAGAACCAGTAACACGTCTGGCTTTCCGTACATAGCGTAGCAATTGCTTTTCAGTCAAACCGTAGTTGAAGCGGAGCTTTTGCTTTTCTTCTAGACGGATAGCATACTCAGAGCGTTTTTTACGGTTCTGACCATGCTGACCAGGCGGATAAGCGCGTCTGGCGCTTTTACGAGTTAATCCTGGTAAATCGCCCAAGCGGCGTACAATTCTGAGGCGTGGCCCTCTATATCGGGACATGAGTTTCCTTAATCTAATCCTGTTTAAACTTTACCCAAACATTCCATTTTGACATTCCCCTGATAAAAAATCAGGGTATTCTTGGTTTTGTGAGGCTGCTTGCCTTGGTATGACGTATCCTACCAAAGTAGAGGCATCAACTTTTGCGCCAGTTGTTTTAAGTCGGTACCGACAGACTAGCTTCCAAGCTTGAATTCCGACGTGCCCCGCCGTACTCGTGCCAATAAGTTTTTTGTGTTTATTTAGTTTCGTAGGCTACTCAATCATCAGATTAGTTTACGCAGTATTCTTACTCTGAAATACTTTTTACGTTGCCTACTTATCTTTCAAACAGCTATATTAACATAATTTCCGGCATAATTAATTATGTCTATAGCTTGCTACCGCCGAAATTCTTTAATTACAGAGGATTTTTAAGATATTTGAGTTAGCATAACTTTGGGTGTTTGGAGAATGGCAACGTCAATGAGCAATAAAGCGGTTAATAGAGGTAAGAACAAACAAGCCAGTTCCACCTCCAGGATTTTAACAGTACCGATTTTGGCTATAGCTGGATGTTTGGCAACGATCTTACCAAATACAGCGATCGCTGCTTCGTACAACAATGATTATAGTGTTTGTGCGGGTCGCCTCCTAAAAGTGGGTGTAACGGCAGTAGCGGCATCACAAGGTTGTTCAGCAGCACTGCGTCCAAGGGATTTGGCTGCTTGCGTGGTTAAAATTGAGAAGGAAACCCAAATTGCCGCGACAGATGCACTTTCTACTTGTGGAAGGGCCCGGCGTCCTGAGGAGTTAGCTACCTGTGTAGTTGGCGTCAGCTTAAGTACCAAGGAAGAAGCTAATCTGGCAGTTCTAGATTACTGTGGACGTAGTTTGTTACCTGTGCGCTTTGGACAGTGTGTGGTTGGCTTACGTAGTCAAATCGACTTTCCTGCTACACAGGCGTTAGATACTTGTATCAGTGCTGATGATAGTGTTATCGGTGCTTCATCTTCCTCTCCACCGTCAACTATAATACCTGCGGGTTCAAGTCCAAGTTTAGAGACTACCCCATTTCCAACGCAACCGAGTATTCCAACACAACCGAGTGTTCCAATACAACCAAGTGTTCCAACACAACCGGTTATTCCAACGCAACCGATTGTACCAACGCAACCCAGCACGACAAATTGATTACAGCCCTTTGTAATTGACTAAAAATACAGGTTAATTATTAGGGTGTGTAGTAAAATATACACCCTAATAATTTGTCAAATTTAAATTGATGGGTAAGCTGTTCCAGGATTACTATGAACTCATCAAAATTAATGGGACAGACTACTACTCTGATTAAAGCAAAAATATCTATAAAAAACCATAATTATCATCTGCTTGCAAATTATGCAAACTAAACACTCACAATACAAAAGTCACAAAATCGCTTGTGACTTTTGTACTATTATTGCTAGTACAGTGTTACAATCTAAATAGATCAAGCATCTCCCTACTATTAAGAAACGGACAAAATCAGTGGAAAGCTTATAAAGTAAGCTTTTTGAATTTTACGTAGCTCTACTAGTACAGTCCGGCGGAAATAAATTACTATGTCATTACAGCTATAAAGCACACAATTAAAGCATGGGTGGCTATTGACTATTGACTTTTGCCCTGCGGTGCTAGTCTTCTCTTTCGCCAAAAACTGTCTGTAAAATTACTGGAATACCCCCGTCTTGGTGATATTTATCTGCCCAGGCACGGATAATTTCATCTAATTCTTCCATAGCCTGTTCCATTTTTTCTGGGAGGATATCAAGTTCTTCTAGCAAGCGCATGGCATTTCGTCGCCGTTCTGCCCAATTTTTCATCATGCGAAAATACCGAGCGGTATCTTCTACCATGATGTAAGTGCGTTCTTGATCGTCTGCGGGGGCATAAAAAGGACGGGTAAGAGCATAGAAGGGCATTCCCCAAGGAGAATCAATGCGTGTTACCGTTCCTGAGTAGAGCAGACGGCGCTTGATATGCTCACCCAAGGCTTCACTCAAAGGCATTTGGTGTTCGGGTGGCAAGTCTTCTTGCGATCGCTTATGCAAAAACTCAATCAAATCCAGAAACTCAAAAGAGCTAACTAACTGAGCGTCAGGTAAGTTACTGGGCAGTTTTTGCTCAATTTGTCTTTTTTCTTCACTTGTCAGACTTGTACCAGGAACGCGCGATCGCCCCGGTTGCCAAGGATATTTTTCTAGCCAGACATAAGGCAATTGAATTAAATAGCGTGGTTCTTGAGAACCTAGCATCTTTAATAGTTTGCCTTCTGTTAGAGCCTGTCTGACTTCTTCGACAATAATTTTTACCCGTTTCGGCTCTAGGTGGTGCAAATGCCCTGTCATCCGCAGGTTTTGCCCCTGCTCTAGATAGGTCATGTAAATCGCACACTTTGCTGCTGTTGCGGCTGCGTCTAAAAATGCCCCATGCCTGTGCCCACTCGTCCGCATGGCACTAAAAGCCAGATAAAGCATGATCTGATCCATCGCACTGGGGTCAAGACGTTTGATCAGATCTATGTCGTTACTCATATTACAGACAATTGAATAGCACGTTTACAGAATTTTTAATGGATTGAAAATAGGTAGTATACACCTGGCTGAAGGCAATGTTGTCACTTCAGACTATATTAGTATGCGATAACTATGAAATCCGTGGTAGCCCAAACTACCATTTTCTATATTTTCTGGTATTAAGGCAGATTTAGTTGTGGTTACTATAACTGTCTGAAGCATTTGACCAGAAAATTATAGACATCACCAAGTTCAGCTTGACGACCGTTTCCGTCCCAAAAGTCAACTGTGTTGCAAGTAATCTATAAAGCTTTTAAGTTCTCTGAGGTTTTTTATCTTTCTAGAGCAACAACATCAAGCTATTTACACCTTAATTATGGCACTATGCCGACTTGGAGTAAAAACTAGTTTGCGCGGTTCATCTGGGATATCTGTTACTCGAAAAAGATAGTTTTTATTCAGCTTTAACGAATTATTTTTAGCATACAAATGACTAGAAATAATTGGGACTGGTCTAAGAAAAAATCGCTTCCCAGGTGTAGAAACATTCAGAGGTTAAGCCATACGGCTCGTTGCGAACTATGATCATTGTTCACAACCTCCAGTGATGTCTCGCCAGTATAAGCCGTTGGCTTGAGGGAAGACAGTAGACATCAAGTAGAGCAATTAATTCCAATTTACAAAATACCTGTTGTTTTTTCAATTCTTGTTCTTTATCATATCATTCTTTTTTCAGTTTATAACAAATTTATGTGTTTCAAACTTGATAAACAATGTCTATATTAAATACATTTATATTATTCCTAAATCAAGGTTTGATGACATTATTTTCTCCTATTAAATGCGATTTACAATTACCTTTTTGTGTTGATAATTTTACACAGAAAGCCTTAATTGACTCTGAATTAATTGCATAGTTATTAAGGTTTTTTGATTATGCCAATAGCTAGATAATTAGTTATTAGTCAAATCCAAATAAATAAAACATAGTGGATTTTATGATTATTTAGATATTTTTTTCATGAAAGAATTTTAAATTTTCATGATTTAACTAATTCATTGGCTATTTTTAAGTATATTTTTACCTCGCTGTTTTATATATTTTACGGATGTTGAATTGCGTAAATAAAAAGAAGAGAATCCGCAGCAAGCTACGATATAAGCTTCTTTTTCTAGGCATCTGGGCGATACCTACGGTGGGCTACGCCTATGCAGACCAAATTGACTAGTGCAGACCGACATAAATAAAGATACCATTTCACCAAACATAATAAGTTAAGTGGGCATGAATAATTAAAAGTTTATAGTAAGCGGCTATAACCCTATTTTAAGGTCTGAAGGTCTACTACAAGTCAATTTAATTAGCTTTACATTCTGTAACATAGTTCATTTTATTCTTGCCCATTTACTGAGTCTACCATGCTTAAAAACCGGGTTACTCTAAATACTTCTGCTACTTCTTCATCTCATAGTTCCAAAACGTGCTGTAATGGCATTAACTCCTTGCCTATCTTCTTTGTGAGCAAGTACTCGTACTAAATTGCTTGAATCAGTACTACTCGTACTGCTTACATATACGTGTTTACCTATCTGTATCAGGCTAAATTCCTAAAAATATATTACAAGTCAAGTTATTCTAATTACTGTTGACTCATCTATTAAGTGCTGTCTCCACCTATAAGTAGGATGGCGTAAATAATGCGGTGTACCCTAGCGGGGAAGCAAGCTACGCGTAGCGTTTCTAGGAGAGCGCCTCCAGCCGCTCACTACAAACTGATTTCAATATTGGTGTTGCTGATTCCATGTATGAAAATGATTTTGCATAATACCAAAATCCTTGTAGAGAGGTAGCAGTGCTACGTTTCTACATCCAGATTTATACTTCAATTCAGCAATGCCTCAATATTTTTCACATTACATCAGTTAATGTAGTTTGAATTATTCTCACCGACTTAAATCGTAAATTATTGGTAAAAATTGAGATCCCCGGCTTCTGTGAGAAGCCGGGGATGTTGTTTTTTCAAATGATTTAGAGAAGTTGCAACTAGGCGTATTCGTGTCAGGATTTATGCCCAGAGTGATGGGAGCCATACCTCCCACCACACCTAAACTGATTGAACTTGTCATTTAATTGGTGGGATTAGAGGGTTTAACCTGATTTCGCATTGTTTCAAAGCTGAAAGCGGCCGCGCCAAAGGTTACTAACAATACTCCTAGAATTTGCACGATATCCAAATTTTCTTGAATGATTAGCCCAGCGAAAATCACGGTTAAAACTGGGATAGTACCACCGATAAGTGCCGATCGCGAGCCACCTAGTTTACTAATACCAACATTATTCAGCAAATAGCCAGCAAGAGTTAACACACCCAAAATAAATGCACTTAAAACCAGTTCCAGCATCTTAGAGGGATCAACTACCAAGTTCCAATCGCTCGGTAAAGGTAGCATCAAACAGATGAAGCTCAACAGCAACATGGTGGCGAAGTTAATCAAAGTAAAAGTCACGGGATGCAGTTTGCTAGCACAAACCCGCGTCAGAATTATGTAGGCTGCAAAAGCCACGCCGGAAAGAATGGCGGCGCTGCTTCCCATTGAAGTATTACCCATACCTGGGTTGGGAGAACCTCCTAAAACCAATAATTCACCGCAGCAAATTGCGGCGATCGCACTGATGCGAAATAGTGTAGGGCGATCGCGAAACAGAAACCACGACAATAAACCACTAACCATCGGATAGATAAAGAACAGTCCGATCGCCATTCCAGTTGTGACTTGAGCGATCGCAATGTATATGAGAACCTGAGACAAAAACAAAAAACAGCCACTCACAAATGACAACAGCAAAATCTGCTTGGTAGCTGCACTAGCAGGTGTGGGATTTCCTCGGACTGAAGCGGCCAAGTTTTCTAAGTCTTGCCATAAGGTTGGGTGCAGTATCGGAGATAACAATACCATCAGTGGCACTACTACCATAAACCGTAGGGTCAAAATTAAGAAAGTATTGCCCAAAGTCGGCGGCAGCAAGCGCTCTACATCTAATACTCCAAAAATTTGGGAACCTTCGTGGAAAATTATCTTGATGGCTACGTTATAAAGTGACGATAGCACTGCTGATAAGACAATCAATAATAAACCGATTTGGAGCGACGATGAGCCAGAGGAATTGCGCGATCGCGATTGTGGGGATTTTGCTTCCGGCTTTAGCGCAGTAGAAGGCGGAAATTTAGTTTTGCTCGGTGACACGTTCCTGCGGAGGAGAGAAATTGATTCAGCAGCGTTTCTCCTTCGTGAAGGTTGTATTGCTTCCGGCTGTGGCACAGATAGAGTCGGAGGCTCTGATGTCGTTTCGTTTTCCGATAAGTCCTTACTGAGGACAGAAATTGGTTCAGTAGCGTTTTCTTTTGGTGGCGGAACTATAACAGCATTCGACTCTGATTTAGTTTCTCTCTGGGACAAGTCTTGGCTAGGGACAGAAATTGGGTTCGCGGCGTTTTCTCTAACAACAGTCGATTCTGATGTTATTTCCCTTTGGGACAAGTCTTGGCTAGGGACAGAAATTGGGTTCGCGGCGTTTTCTCTAACAACAGTTGGCTCTGATGTTGTTTCCCTTTGGGACGAATCTTTACTGGTGATAGAAATTAAGTTAGCGACATTTTCTCTAAGAACTGGCGGTTGTGATGTTGTTTCCCTTTGGGATAAGTCTTTGCTGGGGGCAGAAATTGGGTTCGCGGGGTTTTCTCTAACAACAGTCGGCTCTGATGTCGTTTCCTTTGGTGAAAATTTATTAGCGATCGGAGAAATTGGCTCAGAGGAATTTCTTATTATTTCGTTAACTTGTGGCGAGGATGCCTCAAAAGAACTGTTTTTTTCTGGCTCAGTAAACTGCAAAACAGTAGGTATACCTGCTGTCGCTGGTTTGCGTGAAGCGACTTCAATAGTTTTGTCTAGTTCTCCATGCAGGCGATTAACAAACTCCGCCAAAATCGTTTCCCCTTGCTGCTGCTGGCTGTACATCCGTGACAACTGTTGGGAAAGATTACTTTGATAGTTCTTCAGCTCCTGTTGCAGCGAGTTAAAGGTAATAGTAACGGTGTCATCCAAGCTGTCAAACATGTGTTCGACTTTTTCATTTATTTCACCTACTACATTGCTGCTTACTTCAGCCGACTTAAGCGCAGCTTGATCGTAAGACTTGCCCTCTATGGTTTGGTTAGCTAAAGTTGCCAGAGAGGATTGCAGTTGGGAAGATATATGCTTTGCCAGAACTTCTGCCAGTTGCCGAATTAACACTTGCTGCTCAGTAATTTGGCGCACTTGTTGTAAATGCTCTTTTTCCTCTACTAAGCTTTGAATCTCATCAGATAATCGGTTTTTTTCTGACTGAAGTCGCTTTACGTCTTCCTGCAATCCTCTGAGGACATTTTGCTGAAGATTTTCTAAATCTTCAACTACAGCCCAAAGAGCATTTTCTGCTGCTCTGGATAGCTCGCCTCTGACTCTTGGGTTTTCTGGTTGCTTCTCGAATCGCCCCATTAGCTTCTAACCTCTAACACCTTGACGATAAAGCTGCTTCCGGTACACTTTATTGACGCTCATACTAACTTCATGTATTTTGTCAGATAAATTAAAAATTTTAACAGCACTTCCGCATTTCAACGTAATTCTGTCATACTGAACACAACTTGGCAAAGCATAAAATTTACCTTACTACTTAATACACAGTGTTTTCTTCAGGATTGACAAGTATTTTGTCATTCGATTTTGGACTTTGGATTACCCGTATGGCTGTAAGTCGCTTCAACTCCAACCTGTTTTGTTTTGGTCAGTTTAATTTATATCAACTATTTGCTAATGAGATTTTTACTTTTAAATAAATCTCACTCCAAATAAACATTTATTGTTTTGCTACCAATAGTAATTGTCAAAGGCTTGCAGATGGGTGCATTATTGCCACAAAATCGTCTGACTCAAGAGGCAGGATAGCAGGGGAATTCTAGTATCTTTCCGCCTGCCACAAGGATTTGAGAGCAAATAAATTTACTTATTATGTATGGGGATTTCCCCCCTGCTCCCAGCAAGAACTGCCCCTTTTCCTCTTCTTGACTTGCAAAATTAACTGTAAATTCGTGTGGAATGTAACTTGTGTGACAGTTTATATCTCTAAATGGAGATTAAAGTATCTTTCTGTGGAAATTCAAAGTTACGTTATCCCCTGCACAACATTCTAATGAATGAGCAGCAGTTCTGCAAAAACCCGCTTTTTTGGCGTTGTTGCAGTCTAGGTTCTACTTTGAGTAGATGAAGTAGAAAAAAATTTAGGAAAATATTAATAATTCTTAGAAGAACAAAATCCGGGCGATGCTAAAGATGGCAGCGCTAAGGACGGCACTCACAGGGATTGTAATTAGCCATGCGGCGGCAATACCTTTTAGTGTTTGAAATTTAATCGACTTGATATTTTGCACTAGTCCAATACCGACTACACCGCCGACGAGAGCGTGGGAAGTGGAGACTGGTAAACCTAGCCGGGAGGCGATGAGGATGGTGGTAGCAGTAGCAAGTTCGGCACAAAATCCACTACTAGGTTGTAAGGCAATAATGTTTTCGCCAATAGTGGCGATGACTTTTTTACCCCAGACAGCTAAACCACCAACAATACCAGCACCACCAAGGATTAAAATCCAAATAGGGATGGTGATACCATTTGTAGGTACGCTACCAGTGCGATTAATGTAGATGATCGCAGCTAAAGGAGCGATCGCATTTCCCACATCATTAGAACCATGAGCAAAGGCGACAAAGCAAGCACTTAGTAGTTGGAATCTTCCGAATAGTCTTTCTACGGGATTAGGGATTGGGGACTGGGGATTGGAGACTGGGGATTGGATAGACTCTTCTGTTTTCCCCAAATTTTCCAATTGTTGCCAACTAATGATTGTCAGTCCAACTGCTGCCACTGCACCAGTTAACAGTGGGATGTCGTAAGGGGGGATGTTGAAACCAAGCTCAATTACAAAATTGGTTAGCGGTTGAGTTAGCGATGGTAATACAATTACGCCGAATATACCTAGCAGCGCAGTACTCAACCAGGGAATCCATTCTTGTAACTGCACGACTTGATTGGGTTGATCTAAAATCCAATGCTTGATTTGACTATAAAATAAAGCAGCGATCGCACCACTAATTAATGGCGTTAAAACCCAGCCAATGGTAATCAAGCGAATTGATGACCAATCAATTGCACCTACTCCCAAAGCTACCCAACTAAATCCAGCGATCGCACCTACAACCGCATGAGAAGATGAGACTGGTAAACCTCGTGATGTGGCAATTTGCAACCACACACCGCAGGATATTAGTACCGTTATCATCCCAGTTACGAATATTTGGGGTGTAGCTGCGAACAAGGCGGGATTAGCAATTTTCGTTGCGAGAGTTTCCGTTACCTCATGTCCAAACAACACAGCACCCGTAAACTCTAAAACCCCAGCAATTATCAGTGCTTGTTTGAGAGTAACAGCTTTGGAACCTACAGAGGTTCCCATCGCGTTAGCGACATCATTTGCTCCGAGATTCCAGGCGACATAGAAAGCTAGTAGAGCTACGAAAAGTAGGGTAATAAGCATTTTAGGGAGATGAAGGAGATGAGCCAATACGGTTCGGACAAGGTTTTTTGATGACAAGCTCTAGATCGCAAAGAAGCGCTGAATGAATCGCCGTCTTTACAATAATCAGTCCTTTGTAGAGACAGCGATTTATCGCGTTTCTTACCTTAACCGAACCCGAACCGTATCGGGAGATGAGGAAAATGAGAGAGAAAAATTGCTTCCTTATTCCCCTCATTTCCTTTTTACGGATAAATTAAGATTTTATAAGTATCGGGTGTAGGTGCGATCGCTTGCTCAACAGCTGCTGATAAATCTTTTAATGGATAGCGATCGCTAATCAACGCTTTTACATCAATTCGCTGATTAAATACAATATCGGCTGATAAACTCTGAAGCCGATAAGATGAGCTATAACTTCCTATCAAGTCAATTTCTCGACGGTAGAGGATATTAGGGTTAATGGGAATTTCCACCTCATCAGGGAATTCGGCGAAAAATAATATTTTGCCACCTTTGCGAGTACTATCAAGTGCTTGAAAGAAAGCTTTTTCGCTAGGAACAGCCAGCAGAGTAATATCAACACCCAGTCCACCAGTTAGGGCATGGATTTTTGCTGTTAAATCGGGATCGCGAGCATCAAAAGCCGCTTCTGCACCGACACTCAAGGCTTTTTCAATTCTAGAGGGTAGTAAATCGGTAGCGATCGCTTTTGCTCCAAAATACTTCACCAACATAATGAACATTAACCCAATTGGCCCAGCACCAGTAACTAATACAGTTTGTCCTGGAGCAATTTGAGCTTTTCTCACTGCTTTCAAGCAGCAGTTTGTCGGTTCTACAAAACTCGCTTCTTCAAAACTGATATTATCCGGGATAGGAATCAGCCCGCCATTTTCCACAATATGTCCGGGAACCTTGACATAATCGGCAAAACCGCCACCACTAGCGTTAAAGCCTGCGGTAGTGGAGATGTTTTTATAAACATCGCACATAGAGAAATTATCATTTAGGCAGTAGGCACAACGCATACAAGGGATGTGGTGCATCACTGCTACCCGTTGTCCAACTTGCCAACCTTTGACATTATTGCCTATTGCTGCGATCGTGCCGGCAGTTTCATGTCCAAAAATGCGCGGCGGTTCATACAGTGGATAACGAATTTTCTTAATATCTGACTGACACAATCCCACAACCCGCACCTGTACCAGCACTTCATCTGGTTCTAGGGTTGGAACTGGGATATCTTCGTAAGAAAGTTGATTAACGCCTCTAAATATCTGTGCTTTCACGTTGGTTTTTCCCCGCTCAACGATACTAGATGTAACATTAGCAGTCAACGTTCGGCTATGAAGTTTGAGATTTTTGGATTTTAGCTTGTTCTAGTTCTTGTTCTAAGCTTTGTTCAAATATTTGGAATGCTTTGACATCCGGCGATGAAAGCTTTCCTTCTATTTTACAATTTTTAACTTGTAGAATCTTCCCTCTACTATCTTTAGCAGTAATTGTTAAAATTTCCTTGTTCCGCCATACCCGATATCGTTCGCCCTCCAAATATTTGCCACTTTCTGGTGATGGCCTTCCTACTATATTTAAAGCTTTATTTGTAGTATTGAAAATACTCTCGCCGTATTCATGCAATAAAATTTTTGCAGTAAATCCAGGTATCTGTTTACTTAATAATTCAAGTAGTTCATCAACAGTCTGGGGCTTCCTTTTATACTTTGATGACTGTCTCTGCACTACTTGAACCATTTCTTCTGGATATTTATCAAATAGATCACTCAGAAAATTATCAGGTGAGTGTGCTTTTATATTCAAAGGAGCCAAAGCACTAGCACTAAAGTCCTTGAGATTATTAGTCACAATAATATCAGCCCTAGCTATTATTGCAGCAGCAAGAACGTGACGATCTTTAGGATGATTAGTCATAGCTGCCTCTATTTCCCAAGGTACTTGTTCAACCATTGCTTCAGGAAAAGCTGTTTTTATTGTCTCCTGTAGTTTTTTAGCTAGTTCGGCTGATACCATCTCCTTAAGAACAAGCTTGTCCATTGCTTCATTCAAGATTTTCTGTGACCAATAGGGCATATATAAGCCAAACTCAGCAGTGGTCAGCAAAGTATCTCGAAGGTACATTGGAAAAAGAACACAGGCATCTAATATCACACTGAGCATAGAAACTTTTCTGAGTACTTATTCATCATACTCATACAGACCAGTTTCTTCACTCATATCAACTAGCTCCTGTAAAAGTTGGTGACGTTTCGCATCCCTTTGTTCCTTATATTTTCTCAAATCCCTAAAACGAACACGTCGATGTGTTCCCACGGTGGCATAAGGAATTTCACCCTGCTCTAGTAACTTGATTAGATAGGGACGTGATACATTGAGAAATTCGGCTGCTTGTTGTGTCGTCAATTCCTGCTCTTGAGGAACTATAGATATAGCCTGACCTAATGCCATCGCATGGACAACTTGACGCAGCACCTGATAAACAGAATCAGGTATAACAATTTCTTCTCCGTTTGTACCTACAAGTTTTGGGTGGGAGCCTTCAAGTTTTAGAAGACGTTCTATTTGCTTGATTGATTGGGTTTCTTTTTCTTGAGCAATCACTGACTCTGTAGGCAGGTTTTGCCTAGATATGATAGCCATTGTGGTGAACCTCAATTCTCTTGATAATGTATCTATAATAATATATTCTACATTACATAAACGCAATATCCGAAACAAAAATGAATAAATTATTGGGAAAGAGGTAAAAGAGCCTTATGATTTACCCTCTGTAAAAAGAAGGTATCGATCACCTTGATGTTGGGTCAGTTAATAGACGGACGAGGGGAATCAATTATAGACGCTATTTGGAGTACGTAAACGAAATATCCGAAAAATAAAATTTCTTGTTTGATCCCAAGCTATCTGGAGAAAATATGTCGAAACTCCAGTGAGGCTAAAGGATGGTTCATCAGGCGTATACTGTGGATATGTTGGTTGTCTGTGGAGGAACTTAGGAACCAGAGCAACGTACTGGCTCCACAACCTACGAATCAAGGAATTTTTCGATTTGGCATTTGCGTAGTGTCTCCTAGACAAGGTATTGACTACATCAGACATTAATTTTTAGTCTTAGGCTTAGATGCAAGTACCTGAACCGATTTCCCATCTTGGAGAGCATCCGTTGGATTAGTAATTAACCTAACATTAGGGCTTAAACCAGAAACAACTTCAACTTCAGTACCATAATCTCGTCCAAGCTCTACTTTCTGGTACTTAACTTTCTTTTCCTTCGTCACAGTGGCTACTTGTACACCATCTGCATTAATCACTAAGGTATTAGCTGGTACTAATAGAGGTGGATTAGCACGTTCAGTCTTAAAAGTGACTTCAGCATACATCCCAGGACGCAACATATTGTCTGAATTCTGTACTTCAATTTCAGTCAAAAGGGTATTAGAAGTAGCATCCAAGGCATCAGCAGTCCGAATAACTTTACCAGAAAAAGATTTTTTCGGTAGCTCACGAACACGAACAAGCGCATTTTGTCCAGGGTGAATTGATTGCACAAAAGCCTGAGGAACATTAATTCGGATACGTAAATTATTTGTCTGAGCAATCTTAAATAACCAGGAATTTCCACTATTATTATTGCTTCCCGCAGAAATTAAAGCTCCTGAATCTACATTGCGAGCAGTAATTACACCCGCAAAAGGGGCAACAATTTGTTTGAATGATTGTAAAGCAGTTATCCGTTGTAAATCTGATTTACTAACACTCCTACTTGCGATAAACGCATTAATGTTAGCTTTTTGGGAATTAATAGCTGCAAGAGCAGTATTTACACTTTCTTGGTCTGAATTAACGCGAGCAATTAAAGTATCTACATTAGCTTGACTTGCATTAAAAGCACTTTCACGTTCATCGGCAGCTTGTGTAGTCACCGCTCCTTGCTTTTGAAGTAATTGCCAACGTTGCCAAGTTTGACGTGCTAGTTCTAGGTTAGTACGTGCTTCGGCTAATTCTGCCTGTCTAGCCTTTAAGTTAGCTTTTGTCTGAGAAAAATTACTTTGCTTTTGTGCTAAATCTGCCTGAACTTGAGCGAGATTAGCCTCAGACTTTGCCAATTCTGCACGAGCTTGCTGTATATCTTGGTCAGTTTCCGGCGCATCAATTATAGCTAGTAGCTGCCCCTTATTTACACGTTCGCCAATATCCACTAATTTTTTTTGTAAATAGCCACTGGTACGGGCATAAATTGTGGTTTCTTGGCTGGCTTGAATACTGCTAGGTAGAACTAATTCGGTGAAATTAGCAGCAATTTTTGGTTTAACTACATTGACCGAAAAAGCTTTTTTTGTTGTAGATTTAGCGAAAGCATTTAATTCTGATTGCTGTTGTAATCGAGGTATAATACCAAGTGTTAAAAGCCCACTGATAACAAACGTAGTCGTAGCAATAATGGTGATAAAATTGAAGCGACTTTTTTTATTTGCCGCAATTGATGCGATTTCAGAATGATCAACTTTGGTATTTTCTTGAGTATCCATACTATAGAGTTCTATTTGATTTATTGATTTATCGAAATTTTTTAAGAACACCGACTTATTAGAGAAGTCGGTGTTCTGATTATTCATAAATAATTTAGCGATTAGCTACAGTTAATTTGATAGTAGAAGATAGTTCTTCCTCTAACTCTAAATTTTGGGGTTGTTTTCGGCGCAAAATACTGTAAATTACGGGTACAAAAATTAAAGTTGCCACTGTTGCTGCTAATAATCCACCAATTACAGCACGTCCTAAAGGAGCATTTTGTTCACCACCTTCTCCTAAACCAAGAGACATTGGTAACATCCCCATAATCATGGCTCCAGCAGTCATTAATACTGGACGCAAACGGGTATAACCAGCAGCTAAAGCCGCAGAAACAGCTTTTTCTCCTATTAAACGTTGCTCATTAGCAAAGGTGACAAGCAAAATACTATTGGCAGTAGCAACCCCAATACTCATAATTGCACCCATTAAAGAAGGTACACTAAACGTTGTATTTGTCACAAATAGTATCCAGACAATTCCTGCTAAAGCATTTGGTAGTGCCATCATAATAATGAATGGGTCAATCCAAGATTGAAAATTAACTACTATTAAGCAATAAACTAATCCAATGGCAAATATCAATCCGACTTCTAATCCTAGAAAAGATGAATTCATCGTTTCTACTTGACCTTTTACGATAATTGAACTTCCGCGTGGTAACTTCTGCTGAAATTGTCCAACTATTTTATAAATATCGTTGGCTACACCACCTAAATCACGACCTTGAACATTGGCGTAAATATTAAATACAGGCTGTACGTTGTAATGATTAACAACAGCAGGAGCTTTCCCACGTTTTACAACAGCAAGATTGCTTAAAAGTTGTGACGAGCTAGAACCGTTAGCTACAGGAGTATTCTGAATTTTTTCTAATGAATTAAGTTTGTATTGAGGAACTTGTACTGCTATTAAATAACTAACTCCTTTGATAGGATCGAGCCAAAAATTAGGTGATGTTTGACCACTAGAACTTAATGATGTGAGTAGGTTATTGGCAACATCTCGTTGAGTTAACCCGCTACGTTGTGCTTGAGAACGATCTACATTAATACGTAGGTCTGGGGCATCAACGACTTGATGTAAATGAACATCAACTGCTCCTGGAATTTGAGCTATTTGATTTTTGATTTGTTTAGCAATTTTGTAGTTATCCCGACGATTTTTAGCTGGGCCTATGACCTGAATATCAATAGGGGCTGGTAAACCGAAATTGAGAATTTGAGTTACTATATCCGCAGGTTGGAAAAAGAAGGTTAATTCAGGAAATTGGGCGGTTAATTTTTGGCGTAGTTGTCTAACATATTGCCAGGTTGAATGATGTTTACCTTCTTTAAGACCGACAAGAATTTCTCCATCACTGGGACCGATGGTTGCTGTGTCGCTAAAAGCCAGGTTGACTCCACCTACAGGTAGACCAATATTGTCAAGAATAATTTCTAATTCTTGCTCAGGAATGACTTGGCGAATCTCATTTTCAACTTGAGTAAAGATCTGTTCTGTCTTTTCAAGTCGTGTTCCCGCAGGAGCGCGGACATGCAACCGAAACTGACCTGCATCTACTTGCGGAAAAAAATCTTGACCAACAAAAGGTAGTAAAACTAAGGCACTTACCCAAAAAGCACCAAACATCGCAAAAACTACACCGCGATGATTTAGAGCTTTGGCTAAAGTATTTCGATAGTTTTGGCGAAATTTCTCAAATTGGCGGTTAAACCGCTCATGAATCCGCCAGAAAATATCTTTTTTAGGAATTACATGACTATTATCATTATTCCCTAAATTTTCATGTTCAGTATAAAGATGTAGTTCCTTACCAAGCAGAAACTTTGCCAACATTGGTACTACTGTACGTGAGAGTAGATAGGAGGCAAGCATGGCAAAAACAACCGCCATTCCTAAAGGCATAAATAGCGATTGTGCTACTCCTGTTAAAAAGATAATTGGGATAAAAACAATACAGATTGCCAAGGTAGAAACGAAAGCCGGAACAGCTATTTGTTGTGCGCCATCTAAAATAGCTTGTTGCAGAGGTTTTCCTTCCCCCAAATTGCGGTGGATATTTTCAATTTCTACTGTGGCATCATCAACTAAAATCCCAACTGCTAGAGATAGACCTCCCAAGGTCATAATATTTAGAGTTTGTCCTATCAATCGCAAAGCAATAATAGAACAAAGAATTGATAAAGGGATGGAGATTGCCACAATTAAAGTGCTGCGCCAACTGCCTAAAAATAATAAAATCATCGCGGCAGTTAAACAAGCAGCAATTAATCCTTCGGTTAAGACTCCGTGGATGGAAGCTTTAACAAATATCGATTGGTCAAATAAGATTTCTAAATCTAATTCTTTAGGTAATGTAGCTTGAATTTTTGGTAGTCTTTCTTTGACTCTAGCTACAACATCTAAAGTTGAAGCACTACCATTTTTGAGAATAGTTAATAAACTAGACCTTCGTCCATCTCGACGAACAATGTTATTCTGCACTGCAAAGCCATCATGGACTTGAGCAACATCACGTATATAAATTACAGTGCCGTTAATTTGTTTAATGGGTAAATTATTTAACGCATCTAAGACTTGGGGACTGCTATTGAGTCGAACACTATACTCGCGATCGCCTAATTTGGCATTTCCCGCAGGTAAGATAAGATTTTGGGCGCTGATTGCGGTTGTTACATCTGTAGCGGAAAGACCTTTGGCAAATAGCGCCTGTGGGTCAATATCTACCATAATTTGCCGAGGTTTACCTCCATAAGGTAACGGTACAGACGCGCCTTGAACAGTCGCTAGCTGAGTCCGTAGAAAATTATTGCCGTTATCGTAAAGTTCTTGCTCTGATAGTGATGTGCTGCTAACACTTAGCTGAAGAATTGGCACATTTGAAGCATTGTAGCGAATAATTAAAGGAGGTGTAATTCCTGGAGGTAAAGCTCGAAGAATTGTTTGAGTATTAGAGGTAAGTTGAGCTACTGCTGCTTCAATTTTTGCTCCTGGTTGGAAGAAAACTTTAATGACGCTAACACCATTGAGTGATTGTGATTCGATGTGTTCAATATCATTAACAGTGGTTGTAAAAGAGCGTTCACTGGTCGTAACAATACGCTGTTCCATTTCTTCTGGTGATACGCCACCATAAGACCAAATTACACTGACAACAGGAATATTAATTTCTGGAAAAATGTCTGTTGCCATGCGCGTAATAGTAACTACTCCTAAGACAAAAATAAGTATAGAAGTAATTACAAAGGTGTAGGGACGACGAAGAGCAAGTTTAACAATCCACATTGTTTTTTAGTTTAAATTATTCTTTCTTCTTCAATCAGGACGCTTTACACTAAAGTTTTAATTTTTATTAGGGACTTTCAAATAAAAAATATTCGATTGTAATTCCTTGTTACAAACTGTTGACAGTTAATGATCACCAAATTCAAGCAGGATAATTTATTTTTTGGAATTCCCTTGATTCATTGCCAAATTAATATTTGCTGAACGCTTTTATTTGTAATCAGCTAGACTCAAATGCAAGCATTAAAAGTCATTTACTACTGTAAACCGATAGACTTGCAGTATTTTATGTGAAATTATCTTTGCATACACTTGTGTAAAATGCAAGATCCTTCTTATATTCCATTTAAGCTAAAACGTAGTATCTTATACAGAAACATCGGCAAAGTTGATTTATAGAGGTGAATTATAAAATGAGAGCCATATCAAGATAAAACAAACTTTGCAAGCTAACTCTTGTGGATGATTTTGACGAAGATCGCGATCGCAGCGCTACGATACCACTTTTTCTAAGAGAGAAAGGTGTGTTTCGGCTTGCGTAACGCTGTATTATTTTTGAATATTTTCTCAAGATTTTTTCTAATACGGTAGCAATGACTATTCGCCATGCGACTGAAACTGACTTGCCTGCAATTGTGGCAATTTATAATGCTGCAATACCTAGTTGCATGGCAACTGCTGATTTAGAGCCAGTATCTGTTGAAAGTCGCCTTCCTTGGTTTAAGGCGCGATCGCCTTCACAACGCCCACTTTGGGTAATCGAAGTGGAGGGAGTAATTGCTGGATGGTTGAGTTTCCAATCCTTTTATGGGCGGCCTGCCTATAGTAAGACTGCCGAAATTAGTATTTACATAGCCCCTAGCTTCCATCGATGTGGTTTAGGACGACAACTATTAGCACAAGCAATTAATGAAAGTCCTAGTTTGGGTTTAAAGACTCTACTATGCTTTATTTTTGCCCACAATCAACCCAGTTTAAAACTTTTTGAAACATTTGGTTTTCAACCTTGGGGACATTTACCTAAAGTTGCCGAAATTGACAGCGTTGAACGGGATTTAGTAATCATGGGACTCCGAATTACTAAATCTGTTGTTTAATTTCATAACTTAAGAAAGAACTTAGAACTTAGTAGTCAAAATATAAACCTATAAAGAGATAGAGCAACTAAATTTATTTTCATAAATAAATTCAAAGATGTATTTTCAGACATGTAGTGCGTAGAAATATAACATCCTTGTTTAAATCTGCTAAATTTATTTATGGGGTATTCTAAATTCTGAATTCTGACTCCTGAATTCTTCTTAACAACGCTGCAACTGCGTTAACAATACAACAATTTCATCAATTGCCTGCCGCACTACTGTTGCAGGTTGTTCCGATTGATTGACAAGAATACTAAAAATCAATGGCTCATATTTAGGGGCATTCATATATCCAGATAGAGAAACTACACCCGTTAACGTACCTGTTTTTGCTTGGACAATCCCCTCAGCAGGTGTATTTTGAAAGCGTCCCTTCAAGGTTCCACTTTTAGCAGCCACAGGTAAAGATGCGCGATATATATATGCTGTTGGTGTTCTTGCGATTCCTCGCAAAGTTTGTACAAAAGCTTCTGGTGTTACTAAGTTACGCCGTGATAAACCTGAACCATCCACTAAAATATAATTTGCTGGATCAACTCCCAATTTAGTTAAACTCGCTTTGACAACTTCCAAACCGACATCAGCACTAGTTTGATTTTTCAGTTTGGGTTTTTCTACAGCTAATGCTCTCAACAGTGCTTCAGCATAAAGATTATTACTATTTTGAAGAGTTTCCATTAATAATTCAGATAAAGGTGGCGACTCTATAAATGCTATTTCCTCTTGATTAACACCACCATTTGCTACTGATATTTGTCCCAAAGGAATTTTTTCTGTTGCCAAAGCTGCACGGAAACGACGTAAGAAGTAATAATTAGGGTCAACTACAGGCAAATCTATTAAAGACGGTTCAGAATTCGTTGTCAGTTGTCCTTGAATTCGTAATACTCTTCCTGATAATTCACGGGTAACATTGACGTAGCTCGGTTGATTTTGGGCAACGGTTACTGACTGATTGATTATCTGCCACTGTCTCGCTTCGCCAGGATCAATCCACACCACTTGTAAAGATTTACCTACAGCCTGCGGTACAAGTTTTAAGCTAAAAATATTTTGATTGAGAATAAAGCTGCTAACTGGTGCGCCATAGTCTGACTGCACATCTTCCCATTGCCAGGTGGAGTTAACAATATCACCTTGAATAAAACTATCATCAGCTATCAATCGCTGAATTTGGGTAATACCTTTCTGTTTTAGTTGCTGTGCTAATGTTTGCAGTTGAGTATCACTTAAGCTGGGATCTCCCCTACCGACAACACGTAAAACACCATTGCCATTCTGATAAATAGAGGTGCGAATCCGAAAATTAGCACCCAATTGCTGCAATGCAGCTGCTGTTGTTAGCAATTTGAGGTTAGACGCGGGAGTAAAGTATTTTTGAGCATCCCGACTGTAAAGAATTGGCCCCGTTGACAGGGGTTGCACTAAAATTCCCCAGCGCACCCGACTAAATAAGGGACGATTGATTACAGCATCTATAGCTGTTCCCAGTTGGCTAGAGCAAATTGATTTTGTAGTAGTTGTTGGCGCGACTTGGGTTTGTGCTTTCGCAATAAAACTAAATCCTATCTGGCTAGTCAAAAATATTAACAAAACACCCAGTGGTTGATTGAAAGCCTTAAGTTTCACCAATTTTCCTTATCCTAAAGAGAGATATTTTTACTTTCCCAAAAACTTCTTTCCGGAGAGAGGAAGATTGGCTCAGTAAAGTTACTTAACTAGTATAAGGAAGATGTTCACATGTTTCATAGATGGGCGATGTCTACGACGGGCTGCGCCTACGCACAAACATAATTTATGGGACTACAAAATAGAAACATAAGTCAATCTGCACATACAGAAATACGAAATCGAGGCAATGGTGTGAGTACATTTTTATCTGGTGTAGCTGTATTACTCTCTACTTTGGCTTTGGGATGTAGCGGCTATGTAGCTTATGAAGTTTTCACGTTGCAGCAGACAATAAATGCTAGTAACACAGTCAGCAACACCATTCCTACTCAAGTTCTAAGTCCTACAGCTACAACTTCTCCACAAGTAACGGCCTCATCATCCCCAGCTACTGCTACAACTTCAACAATTAGCCCTGGTCAATTTTCGCAGCCTGCTTTTGGCAAAAAGGCAGAAGTTGAGTTACTTTCAGCAAAGCGAATTAAAGATCCAGAAACTGGAAACCGTGATGTGGTAAATCTGCAAATGCGTATTCGTCGCCTTGCCACAGACGGAGTTGTTGGTGGTGATATTATATCGGTTGCTAGTACAACAGCCCGCAATCCTGAGACTAGCGTAACCTACAAAGGAGTTGCTCTCAATCGCTCAACAGGAAGCGTTTCTTTGTTCCAAGTCCGTCCACAAGCGTCCGCAGATGCTTATATCTGGCTAAGAGTTCCCGATGGTGTTAACAATTTGGACATTTTTGTGCCAGATACAGCCGCATTTAAAAATGTACCAATTTCTAATTAGTGGTCTATGGAATTAATTTTAATAACGTGCAAAATTCCCAACTTCTTTATGAAGTCAGGAATTTGAATAACTCAACTCAATTAAAATTATTTCTTACTCTAAATTAGCAACCCCAAATTAAAGATGCTAGATGGTTGAGGCTGTAATTGAAAAAGGATTACTCCTCTTCCTCTTCATCTTCGTCTTCGTATTCTTCCTCTCCGAATACTCCATCAATAAGTTCTTGGGCGCGTTCGTCTGAAATATTTAAGGCTTCTTGAAGCTCAGAGATATAATCTTGTTCGTGTTCGGGAACTTCTTCGTCAATCCCTACCACTAAAATAGCTGTGATGTATGCTGCTTCGCGATAATTTCTGTTGGGTAAGGATTCGATGGACTGGGCGATTAAATCTTCTGGTTCTTCTTCTTCAATCAAACTGACGACTTTTTCGGTCAATTCTTCAAAGTCTTCTTCAGAATAATCTTCAAATAAGCCAACCCGACCAAGAAATTCACTTAAAGCATATTCTTCTGTTGAAGAAATACCTTCACCGTCAGCCGCAGCTGAAAATAGTCCAAGAATGGCGATCGCAACTTCTGGTTCTAGAGCAACTGAACTAACACTACGGCCATTTGGCAACTTGCGTTTAGACATAATTATCCTTTAAAAGTTACGTGATATTTCAGGAAGTCATATTTTGCGGTTTCTCTAGCTTCCTAAATTTAGGATTCCCAAAATAATGCGGGAATGTACATTAGGATGAATATTTATTTTCATGAAAAATACGCAGAGAAATATATTCTCTGCGTATAAAAACGATCAATATAATTCGTAATTAAGTTTTGTAATGTGGATTTAGACTCTGCCACACAACTTACCGCTTGTTAATTACGGGGGAATTAAAGCCCCAAAATTTAGTTAAACCGCTCTGAATTATCAAAAAGCGTTACAGCTTCGTCCCACACTCAGCGCAGAAGTTGTGAGTAGGAGCATTTTTGGCATCGCAGTGACTACAATACACTGGCTCTGCTGCTGCTTTAGGCGGTTGCTTCTGCAAACCAACCATTTGAGCGTTGCTCTTGCCAGGGGCTACCATTGGATAGCAGTTTTCGTCTCTGGTTACGTGGACATTTAAGATTACTGGGCCATTGTGTGCTAGCATTTCGGCGATCGCATCTTTTAATTGACTGCGATCGCTAATTACCATACCTTTAATGCCATAAGCTTTTGCCAATAACTCTACGTCTGGCATCCCTACTTCCATGTTGGAGCATGAGTAACGCTCACCATAGAAGGCTTGCTGCCACTGGCGCACCATTCCTTGCCAGCCGTTATTGATAATTATTGTCTTGACATTTATCCCATACTGTGCAAGTGTACCAAGTTCCTGCAAACACATTTGGAAGCTGGCATCACCGCTAATACAAATGACTTCTTCATCAGGAAACGCTACTTTAGCGCCCATTGCCGCAGGTAAGCCAAAACCCATCGTTCCCAAACCAGCACTAGAAATCCAGCGCCTTGGGCCATTCTTCAAGAATTGTGCTGCCCACATTTGATGTTGTCCCACATCTGTAGTGTAGTAAGCTTGCGGTGCTTGGCTATTGACTTCTACAATCACTTCTTGAGGTGAAATGCTGTCGGGATGCTGCGGCACTATTAGAGGATACTCATCGCGCCAACGGTTAACTAAATTTAACCACTCTTGGTTTTGATTAGGGGTAGCCTTAACACCTGTTTCTTTGCAGCGACGCAACAAGTCTACTAACACGTTCCGCACATCGCCAACGATGGGCACTTCAGGAATGCGGTTTTTGCCGACTTCTGCGGGATCGATGTCGATGTGAATTACTTTGGCGCGGGAAGCGAATTCGTCTAACTTGCCTGTAACGCGATCGTCAAATCTAGCGCCGACACAAATCAGCAAGTCACAATCACTAACGGCAAAGTTAGCGTAAGCAGTACCGTGCATCCCCAACATTCCCAAAGCGAGGGGGTGATGTTCGTCAAATGCACCGATCCCCATTAAGGTTGTGGTGACAGGGATGTTGAATAATTCAGCTAGTTGTTTGACTTCTTCATGGGCACTAGCTGCGATCGCACCACCACCCACATACAGTAGAGGACGGCGACTTTCAGTAATCAACTGGATCGCGGCATTAATTTGCCGGGGATTTCCCTTCACTGTGGGACGATAACCGCGTAACTTTACTGAACCTGGTTTTACAGGCACATAGTCAAATTCTTCTAAAGCTACATCTTTGGGGACATCAATCAAAACTGGCCCTGGACGCCCACTACTAGCGATGTGGAAGGCTTCGGCGACAATTCGCGCCATATCTTTAGGATCGCGCACTACATAGGAGTGCTTGACGATTGGTAGTGTAATTCCGTAAATATCGGTTTCCTGAAACGCATCTGTACCAATCGACGGACGTGCTACCTGTCCCGTGACTACAATCATCGGGATTGAATCCATGTAGGCGGTGGCGATGCCTGTTACCAAGTTAGTTGCTCCTGGGCCAGAAGTACCAAAGCATACTCCTACCTTTCCCGTTGCACGGGCGTAACCATCGGCGGCGTGGGCTGCGCCTTGTTCGTGTCTCACGAGAATATGCTTAATAGCACCAGTTGCTTCCACCTTATACAGGTCGTCGTAAATTGGTAGAATTGCCCCACCAGGATAACCAAAGATGAAATCAACGCCGTGGCGATGAAGGCTGTCAAGTAGAGCAAAACCGCCAGATGCACGTTTGGGTACGACTGGGGGGCTAGAAGCACGAGACTGTTTGTGATTCTCGATTTGTGGGAGACTGATTTGGGAAAGCGATTCTCCTGCGGAGACACTTTGTGAACGCACGGTCAAACCTCAGACTATAAGCTAAAGTTAATACTGGATTCTGTATTTAAGATTTCATTTTAATTGAAAACTTCAATCAAAATTTTATTAATTTTTATATTAAATATAAACCTAGACTATTAGCCTACATTAATTAAATTACGTTTTGCAAGACTTTGCGGGTATTTTGCCAAGCCCAAACACCGACAACTACGACAACAATACTCATTGCTATAAGTACAATTCGCAAGCCCAGAGCATCAGTTAATGGCCCAGTAATCGCCAGGGGTAATGCCAGAGCGATGTTAACAGCATGATTTTGAAAACCAAATACTTTACCGTGCATGTTACATGGTGTTTGCTGTTGAATTAAAGTTTGCATGGGTACGCCAATTAGGGAAGCACCTATGCCCAAAAATGCACAGAGTCCTAGCGCCAGTAATAAATTGTGTGTAAAAGTAAACACCCCTAAAACTAGTGCCATCATCAAAAATCCAAGTAAAGGTAGAGGCTTACGATGCAATTTATCACCCCAGTGGCCTAAAATTGCCGCACCAAATACCATACCCACGCCTGCTGCTGCCAAGAAAAAGCCAAACTGTTTTTCCTTTAAACCAAACTCCTCGGCCAATCGAATCGTCAGCACTGTTAAGGCTGCAAACACACAATATAAAGTTGTTAGTTGCAGCATGGCATTCAATATCAAAGGGTTTTTCTTAAGATAGCGCAAGCTTTCGGTGAATTCAGTCCAAGGGTGATTTGATGCCTGGTGTTCCTTTGAAAGTTTGGGTTCTTTAAACTTAATCGGCTGCATAATCGCAGCTGATAATATGTATAATCCACCAACTACAAGCTCTTGACCATATTCTTCTCCCATCAAGCTTTTCGCCAAACTCAAAATTGGCTCTCCTATTGCAAAGCCAACAATTAAAGCTCCCATCATTGTGCTGCTAAACAAGGCATTGGCTGCCAACAAATTTTCTCGCTTCACCAATAAGGGAATGGCTGCTTGTTCAGCTGGTGCGAAAAACTGCGTCACTGTGGAAATGGCAAAAGTTAGGATTAACAAAATCAGGAAATGTCGTGGCAATAAAGGAAGACACAGCGTCAATATTCCCCGCACAATGTCTGAGCCAACCATAATCAGCTTTTTTGGCAAGCGGTCAACAAAGATACCACCAGCAGAGCCGAACAAAATTGCTGGTATTGTAAACGACAGCATCAATGTTGAGTACATCGAGTTTTGTGCCAACCCAGGAAGCGGAGGGTAGTTCTCCAGCAGAGCAATCAGCAAAACGAAGAAGACCTTGTCTGCTAACTGGGACATCAGTTGTCCAATCCACAGGAGCATAAAACTACGATTTTTTAGCAGTGCGCTAAACCCGTTATTGACAGCAGCTGGTTCAGTTGGAAACATTTAGATACTTTCTTTAGGTAGATGGGCATTGAGCATTGGACGTGGGGCATTGGGCATGGGGCATTGGGCATTGGTTATTAATTCTTCTTCCCTTGCTCCCTCATCTCCCTCACTCCTCACTCCTCACTCCTAACTCCTGTTTACTTACTCCATTGTCCGGATTAATCTGCTTCATAGCGCTTTAACAGCATAAGCAAAAATTCAGTTGCTGTCAGACGACCTTTGGGTGGAGAAATTTCAATTGATAAATCTACCCAGCAGCCTTGGACAATTTGGGGCGATCGCCAGATGCACAAATGATCGACTGCTGGCTCTGCATAAAAGTTATTTTGCCCACAACCTAGCAAACAAGAACTCCAATGCGTAAAATAATCATGACTCATCCGATGAATAGGAAAATTACCTTGTAGTGGTACTCCCCATCCATCTATAGCAATAAACGCTTTGACATGACCACCTGAGAGTTGCCACAAATGCGCTGCCCCTATTGCTCCGACTACGCCAGCACTAAAGCTAATAAATATAATTGGTGATTTTATAGAGTCGGTCAAGCCATACCTGCGGTGAGCTAGGCTAACGCGCAAAAACTGCAAAATATGCAAGGCTGATAAAACTAAAAAATCTTTACCCGGATAAACCAGTATATTTGGGGGATTGTGTGCGATCGCGCTATTACGAAGTACGTCTAACAATTCTACTCTAAAGCTTTCAGTTAACTCTGGTTCATGGATTCCAGGGCAAATAATTATACTCATCTTTAACATTACCTTTGATTTTTTTATTCTCCCTAATCTATATAAAAGTGTGTTAAAGTTTGCACCTTTAAGAGAATATTTTGAAACTCTCAACTTGATGTTGGGAATTGTTGAAGACTTAAATCTGGATAGACGCATTTAGCTACAGGGCATCCAAGCTCCGTCCTGGTTTTCCCCTCTGCTCCCAGCAAGAACTGCCCCTTTTACTCTTGCTGATCGCTTTTAGTATCTAGCGACACAACAGATAGGACATTGGTTCAATTTTCCATAGCCAATGCCCCACGTAAATTTTGTATGTCTTTTGATGTATTATTGGTATTTTTCCACCTATCCTATCCCCCTGGATGGGATAATATTTTACTAGTAGGGGAAATATTTAAGGTATTCCCCAACTTCATATCTCTCTGCACTCTGGTTATATTGAGGAACTCATTGTGGTTGCCACGCCGGAAAAAGTACAACACACTCACGAGCATCTATCTGGTAAAGAACGTGTAGCCGTACTGCTTATGGGCTACGGCGAAGTCGAAAGCTACGAAGATTTCGCCAACTATAACGAACAGGCTTTAAATCTACTGACAGCAAAGTTCGCACCAGTGCCAACCTGGATTTATCCTCCTCTGGCAAAGCTTTTGGCGCTATTTGACCGCCATGAGTGGGGACACACACACCACGATTTTATCTCCCCACACAATGCCATCTTTGAACAGCAACGGGCTGGGATTGAGAAGAATTTACAAGAAAAATGGGGTGATAAGGTTCAAGTTTTCAAGGCTTTCAACTTCTGCGCCCCTTTTCTACCCAATCAAGTTTTAGCAGAAATCAAAAACCAAGGCTTCGAGAAGCTGCTGATTTACCCGTTGCTAGTTGTTGATTCTATCTTTACCAGTGGGATTGCGATCGAGCAAGTTAACAACGCTCTCGTTGAGTTGGCTGATGGTGAAGAACACTGGGTTAAAGCACAGCGCTACATTCCTTCTTTCTTTAACGAACCAGCTTACATCGATTTGATGGCTCATCTGGTTGAGGAGAAAATTGCTGAGTTAGGCGCAGCTTATCTACCTTCTCAAATCGGTATTGTGTTAATGAATCACGGCTGTCCTCACAAAGCTAAAGGCTTTACTTCTGGGATTGCTGAAAGTGAAGCAATGTACGATTTGGTTAGAGATAAATTGATTAATCGTTATCCTTTAATCTCAGTGGGTTGGCTCAACCATGACACGCCCTTAATTGATTGGACACAGCCAAATGCAGAGCAAGCGGCAAATAACCTGATTCAACTGGGTGCAAAAGTGGTAATTTTTATGCCAATTGGCTTCGCCACAGAAAACCACGAAACTTTATTGGATGTACACCATATCATCCATGCTTTGGAAAAACAGCATCCTGGTACGAACTACGTGCAAATGGCTTGCGTTAACGATCGCCCAGAATTTTTGGCAATGGTGGCTCAATGGGCTGATACTCATATTGCAGAGTTGTTGTCAGAGCAAACTTTGGCAGTTAATCCACAACTAGCTGGCGATCACCATCACCATCATCACCACCATCATTAATTCGTAATTAAGAGGGACAGAGCAAGTACTGATTACAACTACGAATTATGTTGACACTCCCACCCTTCAAGGCGTGGGATTTTTTTTGTAGATAATCCGTTACTGGAGTGCTTGTTATTACACGCATCCTTTATTTTTTGTCCACCCTCTTTAGGACGCGATCGCTCTTTTTGACTTTTGACCGGAAGAGGCAGGGGGAGCAAGCCCAACACTAGAAGTGGAGCGGAACATGGGTACAAGCCCTGCCCTTATAGGGCGCTTGACCGGGGCGGAGTCTGAGCTTCCGTCTCGGTTTTCCCCCTTGCTCCCAGCAAGAACTGCCCCTTTTTCTCTTGTTGACTTTCCCGTTGACGCAGTGTCTCGTACAGAAGCGAGTGGTCAGGCGATACTCCGTATGTTTCAGTAAACAAAAGTTTTCTTGATCCTTACTTACGCTTAAATTTCACTGTAAGCCTCAGTATGCAGATAAAATTATTTTTTTTTAATCAATCTTAAGTAAAATTCCGCTCATACTCAGTATTATTACTCAGGATATTTAGAATTGGTAAAGTTATCGTGTACCTAATGATATCGACTTAACTACGTGTTAAGCGATCGCAAGCCAGGAAGCTAAATGAGCATCCACAAGGTCTTAATGATGAACCAGCAAGAAATTGACAGGCTTATCCACTAACTCAACCTCTTAACTGCTCTAAAGCAGAAACAATTTTTAGTTGCTTTAGGCGTTAATTATCATACACCAGTTCTCTGTAAAGATGCCCCCAACTCTCTTAAAGCAATGACATGAACTACTAGTCATCTGCCAATCTCAAAATACAGGTGTAAATCTACACAAAAATAAAGAGAGTGAGAAACGCGCCAGAAGTTCGCTGCTTCACAGTGTATCCAAAAGAATTTATTGGTGAAGTATTTGCTTAAGTGTACTTTTAGGCAAAAAAGTTGGCGTGCTGTTATCGAACAGCCAGAATTCTTGTGGAATCAATACACTGTTTTTCTCCGAACTTAGCACCATATATAGAAATCAAACCCTGAGTCATAAGGATTTACGGATGCTAATTGAAGACAAAATCGGAACTTCTTTGAAGTACTATCTAATCGCTTTTGATGCTAATGGTAAAGAACGCGCAAACAATGGAGAGCTAATTAGCCAAAAGGTATTAGAAATCTTATCCAAGTCTGAGAAACCAATAACAGATGTCTTTTTGATGAGTCACGGATGGCAAGGTGACATTCCGGCGGCAAAAGACCAGTATGATAGATGGATTGCAGCTATGGCTAGAAACCAGGCTGATATTGAAAAAATGAAACAGGTGCGACCAGGATTTAACCCCCTGTTGATTGGTCTACATTGGCCTAGTAAGCCTTGGGGAGATGAAGACTTAAGTGCAGTGTCGCCAGACAAAACAATTGTGTCTTTTGACACAACAGATGATTCTCAGGAAGAGTTAGTTGAACAGTATGCTCAACGGATAGCTGATACTGAAACTACTAGAGAAGCACTCAGAACAATTTTCGCTGCGGCTGGAGAATATAACGTTGCACCTGACACATTACCATCAGAGGTGCGTGCAGCTTATGAGGTTTTAATTAAGGAAGCATCTTTGACTAGTGAAGCAGAAGATGCAGATACATGGAGCGAAAACGAATCATTAAATTTAGATCCTGATAGTGTATATGAAGCTACCCTGACAGAAGAAAACGAAGATGTCAGCTTCGGAATTGGGGATAGTGTGAAATCAGCCGGAGATGCATTCTTAAACATTCCAAGATTGTTATCCTTCTGGAAGATGAAAGACCGCGCTCGAAAAATCGGTCAAACTAGCGGCTTCAATTTGTTAAACAGCCTTCAACAGGTGACAAATGAGAGTGTGCGATTTCATTTAATGGGGCACAGTTTTGGATGTATTTTTGTTTCAGCTACCGTAGCAGGTACACAACATAACAAATTAACCCGTCCAGTTAATTCTCTTGTCTTAATACAAGGGGCTTTATCACTCTGGTCTTTCTGCTCAAATGTCCCTCATAGAAAAAATATTCCTGGTTACTTCCGCTCCATTATTAGCGATCGCAAAGTTACAGGGCCGATTGTTACTACTCAATCTCAGTATGATAAAGCTGTCAAAAATGCTTATCCTATGGCGGGAACACTAGGAATATTTGGAGGGCAAGATATAGACTTTGATGTTAATAGTGAGAAGACATATCCCGGTGTCGGTGGCATTGGTTGTTATGGAATTCAGGGTGATGGTTTAGAAGTTATTAATGATGAAAAAGGTATGCTACCCCTGCAAGAATCTTATAACTTTGAACCAGGAAAAATTTACAACTTGGAAAGTAGTAAATATATCGTTGTTCCTCCTAGCCTCTTAGACCTTTTCATGGGCGCTCACAATGCTATTGATAAAGCTGAAGTAGCTCATGCTCTATGGTCGGCAGCAATTGCTAGTTAATGCAACAGTGTTTTAAAAGGTAAAAAGTAAAAAGAGAATTTCCGTAATTAAAATTAGGGAATTTTAAGTGATGCCTACGACAGGCTACGCCTACGCCTTTTTTATCTATCAATAAATTTAGGCGGTTCGCAACCATTTATTTCTTTTACTTTTTACTTTTGCTTTGTTCGGTAAATTCCAAAGACAAGGATTAGGTAAAATGAGCATAGAACAGCTGACAAAAGAGCTATATTTCAATGGAATTGACGGTGCATCAGGAACTTATTTATTGCCTCCATTGACACCAGAGCAGCTTTCTAAAATTGCTCAGGGCGAAGAATTTGATCCTACAGAAATCAACGAACTCAAGAAAAAGGATCTGCATGTTAAAGGTTTAGAACCCGACTTTGCCCCGATAGAAGGAGTAGATCCTAAAGACCTCGCACAAACAGGTTGGGGAGTTATCTTCGCTTTTAATGCCGACCCAGCAATCAAAGAAGCGCTGAAGGAACTGTTAGAACATCGGCAAAAACAAGCGTCGAAAAATCACGAGAACTATTATAAGGAATACACTGGCCCTAAAGGTTATCGTCCAGGGGAATCAAAAAATCAATTTTTGTCGCGTCATGGAGTTGGCCCTGGCCCTGCTGACCCAGATAAAATGCCTTATTATCTGTTGATTGTTGGCGATCCAGAAACCATTCCTTATCGTTTTCAGTACCAACTCGATGTGCAATATGCGGTGGGTCGGATTTACTTTGATACCCCCCAAGAATATGCTCAATATGCTCGCAGTGTCGTACAGGCTGAAACTACTAATTTAAAACTGCCTCGTCGCGCTAGCTTTTTCGGGGTACGTACCAAGGGTGATGCAGCCACTGAACTTAGTGCTGATAACTTGATTCGACCCCTAGCTGATTGGATGCTTGATGAGCAGAAAGACAATAGTTGGACAGTACAAACTTTACTCGCAGAAGAAGCCACCAAAGCACGCTTAGGCAAACTCTTAGGAGGTGAAGAAACACCCGCTTTACTGTTCACCGCTAGTCATGGGATGGGCTTTCCTAATGGGAATGAGCGACAACTACGCCATCAGGGCGCTTTACTCTGTCAGGACTGGCCCGGTAAAGAGTGGAATAAACCAATTCCCGAAGAATTTTACTTCTCTGCGGACGATGTTGGTGATGATGCTAAGTTACTAGGACTAATTGCCTTTCACTTTGCTTGTTATGGTGCTGGGACACCTAAATTTGATGAGTTTGCCCATAGAAAAGGCTCCAATGAAAGACCAGCGATCGCTCCTAACGCCTTTATTGCACCTCTACCCCGCAGACTCTTAAGCCACCCTAACGGCGGTGCTTTGGCTGTCATCGGTCATGTGGAACGAGCTTGGGGTTGCTCTTTCGTATGGGAAAAAACTGGTAAGCAATTGGCAGTTTTTCAAAGTACCTTAAAGCGATTGCTAGATGGTCATCCTGTGGGGTCAGCCGTTGAGTATTTCAATGAGCGCTACGCTGAACTTTCTTCTGATTTGAGTACAGAATTAGAAGAAATTAAATATGGTGCGATCGCCGATCCGATGAATATATCTGGGATGTGGACGGCAAATAATGATGCTCGTAGTTATGCAATTATTGGCGACCCCGCAGTTAAGTTAGTTGTAGGTGACAATCAGACAAGCGATCGCTCTGTTATCTCATCAATAAATTTACCCGTCGCCCCTACAACACCCCAAGCCTCTGATACATCAGCAATTGGGCAAGCCCAGGCAAACTTAACCCAAGCCCTAGAAAAGTTTGTCAACACAGTTGAGCAAGCTTCAGTTGACCGCACAGAAAAACTTCAGGCGGCACTCTCAGCCGTAATGAATCTAGTTGACACTTTGAAGAAATTGAAATAACTGGAAATTTAGAATTAGGCATACGGCATAGGAAAGAGGCAGAGGGGCAGGGTACGGGGAGCAGAGGAGAATGAAGAGGCAAAGGGGCAAAGTGCAGAGTGTAGAGAGGAAAATTCTTCTCCCCTGCCCCCTGCTCCCCATTCCCCACTAATTAAAACCAATGAACACCTTCGAGATTACTATCCAACGTAAATCAGGAGATAGCTGGCCGATTGTAGTAGAACACAGCCAACCGGGTGTTCTCCTACCGTTGCGATCGGAAGGTAATCTCTGCCTAACTGCTGAAGATTTCCAGCATTTAACCAGTCTTTTGGGACAAGTACAAGATTACGGGACATTATTGGGCAAAGCACTATTACGAGACGAAGTGCGAGATGGATTTATTAGGGCACTGAGTCAAAATAAAGAAACACTGCGGGTATTGCTATTTATTGAAGCCCCAGACAAAGAACTCAGAACCTTACGCTGGGAAAGGTTATGCGCTCCTATTGATGGTAACTGGCAGATGTTAGCCATCAACCAACGAGTGCCTTTTTGCTTCTACATTCCCGCCATTACTGACCGACTCTTTCCCGCCATTGGGCGACGAGACTTGCGGGCGTTGGTACTAGTAGCGAGTCCTTCGGATTCTCAAAAGTATAAATTAGACACTTTTAATGTTGAAGCTACGGTGAAAAGTGTCCGGTCAGCCTTGGGAGATATTCCTACTGATGTGCTAGCAACAGTTGATGGTGCTATTGGTTTACCTACCCTAGACGAACTTTGTACTCAACTAACTGACCGGACAAAGCAGTATACAATGTTGCACTTTGTCAGTCACGGCAGGGTGCTTGATGATGGCGAAACTCTTCTCTACTGGTCAAAAGCTGATAATACAGTCGAGGTGGTGACAGCGACTAGATTACTGGAACGAGTACGCCCGTTACGGGGAGCTAGAGGGCTACCTCATTTTACTTTTCTCTGTACTTGTGAGAGCGCTAGCCCAGACGCAGAAGCCGGATTAGGCGGATTAGGACAGCGCTTGGTGCGGGATTTGGGTATGCCTGCGGTGGTGGCAATGACTGAGAAGGTTACTATTAAGACGGCTCAAGTATTAGCAGAGAAATTTTACTCTCAACTTAGAGAGTCGGGGGAGGTGGACTCAGCATTACATGAAGCTACGGCAGCTCTTGCAGAACGTGGTGACGTTACTGTACCGGCACTGTTTAGCCGTTTAGGGGGACGACCCTTATTCAGCGATCAGCTTGACAGAGAATTAACCAATGCTGAAATTCAATATGGTCTGGAGCAACTTTCCAAACTCCTACCAGAGCGATCGCCTATCCTAGAAAAAAGGTTTACAGAACTAGCACAGCAGCTAGGAAACACACTAGGGGCGGATGTTACAGCTTTGAGCAAATCAGCTCTCCAAGAGCGAGAAGAGGCTTTAGAAGAGATTAATAACTTCTGTGAGGAAATACTTGACCTCAACTTTCATGCTTTGGCATTAGGTCAGCAACCACCCATTTATGATTCTCGTTGTCCCTTCCGAGGCTTGTATCCTTTTCGGGAGGAAAACCGCGAGTTTTTCTTTGGGCGAGAACAATTAATTACTCAACTGCAACAAAAGCTGACTGAACACAACTTTTTAGCTGTGTTAGGCGCTTCTGGTAGTGGTAAGTCATCGGTAGTTTTAGCCGGATTGATCCCGATGCTAGAACAGTTGCAATCTGGTGTAGTTACAGCATACATGACACCAAGCAGTAACCCGATTGAACAACTACAAACTACTCTCTCTGCGGTGCAAGGCCAATCTTCAATATTAGTTATTGACCAATTTGAGGAACTGTTTACCCTTTGCACTGATGAAACTATAAAGGTGACTTTCATCGAAAAATTGCTCAGTCTGATTCCATATCAGAAAGTTGTGATTACCATGCGGGCAGACTTTTGGGGCGAGTGTGCAACCTACCGCAACCTGAAAGATTTGATGGAAGCTAGACAAAAACTAATTGGCCCAATGGATGCGGCAGAATTGCGGAAAGCAATGGAAATGCAAGCTGCCCAAGTCGGGTTACGCTTTGAACCAGGATTAAGCAACTCGATTCTCGATGATGTGCAAGGTGAGCCAGGAGCCATGCCACTGTTGCAACATGCATTGTTGGAGATGTGGAAGCGGCGACATGGTAGATGGTTGCGCTGTGTGGAGTATGAAGCGATCGGTGGTGTGAATATGGCGATCGCTCAAACTGCCGATGATGTTTACAATAGTTTGTCACCCTCAGAACAAGACCAAGTTAAGAATATTTTCATTCGTTTAACCCGCTTGGATGAAAGCGCCCTCCAGGGAGAGAAACGCCGGGATACAAGACGGCGAGTTTGGTTAGATGAACTAGTACCTGCGGGTAGTGACTTAGCGAATACTAAGCAGTTAGTACGGCGGTTGGCTGGCGAAGGGGCGCGATTAGTGGTTACGAGTGTAGACGCATCTACAAATCGGGAAGAGGTGGAAGTAGCTCATGAAGCCTTAATCCGCTATTGGCCACGATTGCTTAAGTGGTTAGATGATAACCGGATTAACTTACAACTACGCGAAACTATTCGTCAAGCAGCTTTGGAGTGGGAAAAGCAGCAAAAAGACGAGAACTATTTGGCGCATCGAGGAGGAAGATTAGAAGATGCTCAGGTATTAGCGAAACAAACCAGCTTTTTAAATCAGTTAGAGGCTGATTATGTTAATGCTTGCGTGGAATTACGCCAACGTCAAGAACAAGAGAAAGAAGCACGTCGCCGTCGTGAGATTAGGATAGCTTGGGCAGTAGCTGGAGGAGCAGTTGTAGCCTTAATTGTGACTGCTGGTTTAGGATTAACAGCTTTGTCTCAAAAGCGACAGGCACAAATAACTAAAGCTGAGGCGCTAGGACAATACTCCTTATCACTATTTGCATCTCATGAACATTTTGATGCACTTTTTGAAGGGATAAGAGCAGGAAAAATCCTGAAAGAATATCAAGTCACACAGACCCAGGTTTTAGGAGCATTACAAAAGGCAGTTTATAGAGTCAGAGAGTACAATCGCTTAGATATTGGTGATAACTTCATCTCCTTCAGTCCCGATGGTAAAACCTTAGCTTCTTTTAGCTATGACGGTATCATTAAAATCTGGGATTTAACAGGCAAAAAACTACATACCTTCAAACATGATGAGGTCAATAGTCTGGTCTTTAGTCCTGATGGCAAAACCTTAGCTTCTACTAGTAGTGAGGGTAAGGTCAAACTTTGGGATTTAACAGGCAAAGAACTAGCCACTTTTAAAGAAAATCAGGGCAGTTTGGTCTTTAGCCCTGACGGCAAAACCTTAGCTTCTACTAATAGTGAGGGTAAGGTCAAACTTTGGAATTTAACAGGTAAGCAATTACTCTCTCTTGAAGATCAGGGTGAGTTAATCAATATCATAGTGTTCAGCCCTGACGGCAAAACTTTTGCCTCTGGTAGTAATGAGGGTAAAGTCAAACTTTGGGATCTAACAGGTAAGCCATTATTATCCTTTGACCATAAATCTAAGATTGAAAGCTTAGTCTTTAGCCCTGATGGTAAAACTTTGGCATCCATTGCTGATCGTGATAGTACATTCAAACTCTGGAATTTAAAAACCAAGCAACTATTCACCCTCCAAAATCAGGATAAGGATATTGTCAATATAGTTTTCAGCCCCGACAGCAAAACTCTGGCTTATACTAATCGTCATGGTACGGTTAAACTCTGGGATTTAAAAGCTAAAGAACCACCCACTCTTAGCCATCAAGGTCAGGTCGAAAGTGTGATCTTCAGCCCCGACAGCAAAACCGTGGCCTCTGGTAGTCGTGACGGTACAATCAAACTTTGGGATTTAAAAGGTCAGGAATTATTCACTTTCTACAACCAGAATTTGGTCACTGAATTAGTCTTTACCCCCGACGGCAAAACCCTGGCTTCTGTTAGCGACAATGGTATTATCAAACTTTGGGATTTAACAGGTAAGAAACTACCAACCCTCTACCATCAGGCTGAGGTTGAAAGCGTAGTCTTCAGCCCCGACGGCAAAACTTTGGCTTCTGCTGCTCAAGATGGTATCATCAAACTTTGGAATTTAGAAGGTAAGGAACTACTAAGTCTCCACCATCAGGCTGAAGTTGAAAGCGTAGTCTTCAGCCCCGATGGCAAAATTTTAGCTTCTATTGGTACTGACAAAATACTCAAACTCTGGAATTTAGAAAGTCAAAAACTACCAACCCTTTACCATCACGCTGAGGTTGAAAGCATAGTCTTCAGCCCCGACAGCAAAATTTTAGCTTCTGTTGGTACTGACAAAACACTCAAATTCTGGGATTTAACAGGCCAAGAACTCCAAATTATTCACGAAGAGGCTAAGGTCAATAGCGTGGTCTTTAGCCCTAACGGCAAAATTTTAGTCTGTGCTAATCAAGATGGGATCAAATTTTGGGATTTAACAAGTAAGGAACTAAGTAGCTTCAAACATGAGGCTGCGGTTAAAAGCGTAGTTTTTAGTCCAGATGGTAAAACCCTGGTTTCTGCTAGTGAAGACAAAACCGTCAAACTCTGGGATTTAACGGGTAAGGAACTACGTAGCTTCAAAGACCAGCCTGCGGTCAAAAGCGTGGTTTTTAGTCCAGATGGTAAAACCTTGGCTCTTGCTAGTGAAGAAAAAATCGTCAAACTCTGGAATTTAAAAAGTAACGAATCCCAAACCCTTTACCATCAGGCTGATGTCAATAGTGTGGTGTTTAGCCCGGATAGCAAAACCCTGATTTCTGCTAGCAATAACTATGCTGTCAACGTCTGGGACTTAACGGGCAAACTATTATACACTCTCTATGATAAGCCTGAAGGCGAAAACGAGGTCTTTTACCGTGATGGTAAAAGCAACACTTACCAACCCTTGGGCAAAACTCTGGTCTTTAGTCCAGACGGCAAAGCCCTGGCCGCAGCCGGTCACGACAATACCATCATCCTGTGGGATTGGCAGTTAGATTCGCTCATGGTTAATGCCTGTGATTGGGCAAGCTACTATCTCAACAATAACCAAGAAATACCAAAAAGTAATCGGGATGTGTGCGTAGGCATAGCCCATAGCCCATAGCAATCCTAAATGAATTTCTCGATGAATAGCAAATCAAATAGAACTGTTAAAAGTAGTCTCTACAGATATCAAATCTAAATTTTAAAAATATTTTTTAATAATTAATTTAAAGCATATACAAAAGCTTAAATAGCATCTACTTTAAAAACCTAGATAAATAAAAACAAATTTGCGCTTTAATTATTTTTTATAATTTGCCATGTTTTAATATCTTATGTTATGGTTGAGCGAGTTAAGAAAAAGGTGCTTTTTACCTTTATCTTTTAACTAGAAAAACTGTTTTTCAGACAGCTTTTCTTGGTATTTCAATTAAATATTTACCAAAAGATAGGAGTCAATATGTCCCTCACATCTCATGTCATATCTTCTTCATCAGGACTAACTAAGTCAGATATACAAAGTCTTTTGGTGCTTTTGTATAAATTAGTAAAATTTAGTAAAGCATCGTTGCAATATATGCAATATGAATATAATTATAATTATATTCCACCTCTAGCTATGACAGGCGCTCTGCCATTGCCAGTCATTAAAGTAAAACTCCCAGCTCAAGAGTTACCTAATTTAAAATGGGTACTTTCAGTAGCTCAAAAAATAACGCTAATTTTGGTAAATGATACTGTCAGTAGCTTTTCAAGTTTCTTTGATCGCAGTGTCTCTTTCGGACTGGATGATGATGACCAAAGCGATAACTTGTCCCTCAATACTAAAGTCCAAGTTTTAGAAGATATCGAGCAAAAAATTCAAGATGCTGAAAGTAATCAAGAGTTAGAAAAGATTGCATTTGATCTGGCATCAATTACTCAAGAAATTACCGACGAAATTGTTGCTGCTAGTCCGTCTATTGAGGTTTCATTCGCAATTGAAGAAATTTCTGATTTTGATAGACAGATTATGGCTGTTGATGAGGAATTTGAATCGCATTATTTTCATGGAAATTTAGGAGACATAGATTTTTCTGCGTCATCTAATGCAGAAGATTCAATCACAGACTTGTTAAGTTCTGCTTTCAAGAAAATTATTAATTCTGATGCAAAATTGTTGGAATTAGAAAACACTGAACCCTCGTCCATAGAAGTAGAGTTTTCTATAGGAGCATCTGCAAATAAGCCAAGTTTTGAAGATTATAATAAATTATTTAGAAAAATCTCTCTTCCAGAAATTAGCTCTAGGTTTCAAGAGGATTTGGTTTTTGCTTATATGCAGGTTGCTGGGCCAAATCCATTGATGCTTCAAAAGGTGTCAGAACAGGAAGATCCTTTACAAATTACTAACGAACAATATCAACAAATAATTGGTACATCGGATACCCTGGAAGCTGCTAAGAGAGAAGGTCGGCTTTATAAAGCTGATTATTCTAAGTTAAAAAACATGGAAAACGGGAATTTTCCTAAACAACAAAAGTATATCTATTCGCCTTTAGCATTATTTGCAGTACCACCATCGGGTAGCCCATCTCGGTCTTTAGTACCAGTAGCTATTCAGTGTCAGCCGGAACATCCAGTATTCACCCCTCTAAATGGTAAGGAAAACTGGGCGATCGCTAAAAGCATTGTACAAATGGCAGATAGCAATTACCATGAACTAATCAGTCATCTTGGTCGCACTCACTTATTTATCGAACCTTTTGTAATAGCTACTAAGCGGCGATTACCAGCAAACCACCATTTAAGAATCTTGCTGGAACCTCACTTTGAGGGAACTATATTAATCAATTACGGCGCTCATAAAATCTTGGTTGCTAATGGTCGTGAAGTAGATGCGATTTTAGCTGGTACAATTGAGAGCGATCGCCAGCTAACTGTTGAAGGTGCCCAAGACTATCTGCATCATTTCAACAACGCCATGTTTCCCAATATTTTATCAAGTCGCGGTGTTGATAATACTTCTGAACTACCTGAATATCCTTATCGAGATGACGGACTGCTGATTTGGAATGCTATTCAAAAATGGGTGCGTGCCTATTTAAGCAGTTACTATACTAGTGAGCCACAGCTACTAGCAGACCAAGCTTTACAAAATTGGGCAAAGGAATTAATTTCCGAACAAGGAGGTCGCCTCCAGAATTTTGGTGAAGATGCGAATGGCACAATTAAGACGCTAGATTATCTAATTGACGCTGTTTGCACGATCATTTTTACTGCTAGCGCCCAACACGCTGCGGTTAATTTTCCGCAAGGCGAACTCATGACCTATACGCCTGCTTTTCCTCTAGCTAGTTACTCCCCAGCGCCCACAAATCCCGATGAACCAGGCGATTTGATGAGTATTCTACCTCCTATAGAGCAAGCCAAAACCCAACTTAAGGTAACTTATTTGCTTGGCTCGGTTTACTATACCCAGTTAGGACAATACTCCAACTCATACTTTAAATCCAAGCCACAATTGAGTTCGGCTCTGCTTACTTTCCAAAATGAACTCAAAGGAATTGAGCAAGAAATTAATCAAAAGAATCGTAAAAGGATAATGCCTTACAAGTTCTTGTTACCTTCCCAAATTCCACAAAGTATCAATATCTAGTAGTATGTCAAGCTCGTTCTAAGGGTTTGTAGTAAGCACTTTAGTGATTAGAAAATCAAAATAAGGACTAAAGTCCTTACTACGAACTTACGTACTCTAGAACTAATCAACACCCCGCAGCTTGCGAGTGTTATCAACTAAACTCTGAGCAAATTGATCAAATCTTTGGGAAAGCTTTTCATCTATTAGCTTGCCTTCAGGACTGAATGCACCCCAAGCTTGTCCGATCGCAATTTGCTCTGGAATCACCCAACCATGCACCCATCGGACAATTAGCCGTAGGTCATTTAAAGCATTACTATTAGACTGACCACCCAAAACACTAATTAATCCTGTCACCTTATCAGACAGTTGCTCAAAGCTCATCAAATCTAGAGCATTTTTCAGGACACCACTAACCCCACCATGATATTCAGGTGTCGCTAAAATTAACCCATCGGCGCGGCTGACTGTATCTTGCAACCGCAGAACATCTGGGTAATCTGGATACTCCTTTGCACCAGTGCAAAACGGTAGCTGTAACTGCCGTAAATCGAGAATTTCTACCTCTGCACCCGCCGCTTCAACCCTTTGCACTGCTATTTGTAAAGCAAGCTGGGTATATGAGTTGGGTCTTAAACTACCAGCAATCCCAATAATTTTCACCATAATTAACCCACAAACTATTAACTAGCTACTATTACCAGACTTTTAAAAAGCGGAATCGTTATGACTATGTTTATCTTAGCGATTTGTGCCGGAATGTGTCAAATTGATATCTATTGGGGGCTAGGGACTGGCAACTAGGAAGGAATTATTTTAATCCTATATGTCTAATACCTAATACCTAATACCCAATCCCCAATCCCAAATCCCCAATACCTAGTCTGGAAGTTAGACTAGATAAGAAAAGTGTAATTTCCAGTTATTACAATTTTTGGTAGAAGAATAGGCATAAAACCATAGCTCAACTTGTGCCAGCAGACAAAGGGTAATTATTATGACAAATTTGGGAAAAAAACCATTGATAAAAAGACAGTCGCCAAAGCGTGGTGCTTGGGTTGGTGCGATTGCAGCTAGTTTGATTATGTTACCAGGAATTTTAGGGAGTACTCCCGTCTTGGCACAAAAGGCAGAAAGCACCTCTTTAAATTATGGTGACTTGATCAAGAAAGCGAAGGCGGGAGAAATCCAAAAAGTAGAGCTTGACGAAACAGAACAGCTAGCAAAGGTTTATCTCAAAGGGCAAAAGGCTGATACACCACCGCAACAGGTGAGACTTCTGGCACAAAATACAGAGTTGATTAACATCCTTAAAGATAAGAATGTTGATTTTGGTGAAGTTTCTTCAGCTAATAGTCGAGCTGCTGTTGGACTGTTGATCAATCTCATGTGGATTTTGCCACTAGTAGCTCTAATGCTATTGTTCCTGCGTCGCTCTACGAATGCTTCTAGCCAAGCGATGAATTTCGGTAAATCCAAAGCTCGCTTCCAAATGGAAGCAAAAACTGGAGTAAAATTTGAAGATGTAGCCGGGGTTGAAGAAGCTAAAGAAGACCTCGAAGAAGTTGTTACTTTCCTAAAACAGCCGGAAAGATTTACTGCTGTAGGCGCACGTATTCCCAAAGGAGTGTTGTTAATTGGGCCTCCGGGTACTGGTAAAACTTTACTAGCAAAAGCGATCGCAGGTGAAGCAGGTGTACCATTCTTCAGTATTTCTGGTTCAGAATTCGTAGAAATGTTTGTTGGTGTAGGTGCATCTCGCGTGCGCGACCTCTTCAAGAAAGCTAAAGAGAATGCCCCTTGCCTAATATTTATCGATGAAATTGACGCAGTAGGTAGACAACGGGGTGCTGGTATCGGTGGCGGTAATGACGAGCGCGAACAAACCCTCAATCAACTGCTCACCGAAATGGATGGTTTTGAAGGTAACACAGGGATAATTATTATTGCTGCCACTAACCGCCCAGATGTTCTAGATGCAGCGCTGCTCAGACCAGGACGCTTTGACAGACAAGTAATGGTGGATGCACCGGATCTCAAAGGGCGACTGGAAATTTTGAAAGTCCACGCACGGAATAAGAAAATTGATCCTAGCGTATCATTAGAAGCGATCGCTCGTCGCACTCCTGGTTTTACTGGCGCAGACTTAGCCAACTTACTCAACGAAGCTGCCATTCTCACTGCTAGGAGACGCAAAGAAGCTGTCACCCTTTTAGAAATTGATGCTGCTGTCGATAGAGTCGTTGCAGGTATGGAAGGTACCGCCTTAGTAGACAGCAAAAGCAAGCGGTTGATTGCCTATCATGAAGTTGGACATGCTTTAGTTGGCACATTCCTCGAAGGGCATGACCCTGTACAAAAAGTTACACTTATTCCACGAGGACAAGCACTGGGATTAACTTGGTTTACTCCCAACGAAGAACAGGGGTTAATTTCGCGTTCCCAACTTAAAGCCAGGATTACTGCCACTTTGGGTGGTCGCGCCGCCGAGGAAATTGTTTTTGGTAAGCCAGAAGTGACCACAGGTGCAGGCAATGACCTACAACAAGTTACAGGAATGGCGCGGCAGATGGTGACACGCTTCGGGATGTCAGAATTAGGCCCATTGTCACTAGAAAATCAGAGTGGAGAGGTATTTTTGGGGCGTGACTGGATGAATAAATCAGAATATTCTGAGGAAATCGCCGCCAAAATTGATTCACAGGTGCGCGAAATTGTTAACAAATCCTACATTAGAGCAATAGAACTGTTGCAAGAAAACCGCATAGTTTTGGAGCGTTTAGTAGATTTGTTAATAGAACAGGAAACAATTGAAGGCGATTTATTTCGCAAAATTGTTGCTGACAATACCCAGGTAGCCGATGCACAAGTAGCTGTACCTCATTAGGGAATAGTTGATACTCCCTAGTACACTGTGAATGTAATTCAGTATTTGTGCTTTAGAGTTAGTTGAAGTAGCGGTTGCGTGTCGCACAACCGCTACTTCATCGTGAATCATTGCACGACTATTTAAGTGCAAAGTACCCACACCTTGATAATTAGTAACTTGGGTTAGTAAATCAATAATTCAGCACCAGGATCGATGGAAGGTACATCACCGAAGCCATCGTGGACACAAGCAAGGTCAATCGTCCGCGCGCCGCCGGCATTCGTATACCCGACGCCACTAATTGTGGATGCAAAAGTTGCGCCTGCATTTGCTCCAACATTAGCAGCGTGAACAGAAACAAAAGTACCGTTCACTCGGACACCACACCGGGTAACTTCGTTGGCTTTGGAATTCACTACAGTTGCTGAGTAATTGACTATCCAACTGCCAGGGGGAACATTCCGTCGTAGCAATATGAGTGGAACTCCATCAGCAGCAGGCAATGAAATAGTTTGGCTTGTCTTATCATAATATAATGATGGGATTCCTGTTGCTGATGGTATGAAAACAACTGTCGAGCTAACAATAGCTAACAAAGAACCACATAATGTTAATCGCTTTATCTTTGGCTTGCTCTGAAACAGCATCATTTGAGGTGTAATCATAGCGATTTTTTATTAAACCTACCTTTTCTACAAAACTTTTACACGAATTTTATAATTAACTACATCGAAACCACTACCCACTTCAGAATTTGCAACATTCCCCTTATTTTTATTTAAACTACAAGCATTCATTTTTTCTTTTACTCTTCAACAAGCTTTTATTTAATAAGTAATTTATATAACAGCCAAATCATTTAAGTAGTTGAATGCTGGCAGCAAGGGCATGGGTACGTTGGCGTGTAGCGCCAACGCCACTTTGTTGCAGGCGAGCGCATAAATGGAGTGGTAACAAACACATATCAGCCGATAACGCGCAACTTGGGTTAATAGTTGAGCCAGTTACAACAGCGATCGCACAATCAGGCATCATTTTTTCTAAACTGAGTTAAGCAATCTCCCAAGCTTTTTGGTACAGTATTCTAGAAAATCCATATCACGAGAATAGGCGATCGCCCTTGGCGTTGGCGCAGCCATCGCTCAAAAGCAATTGCCAGTTTATTGCTCAAAATCTAGAACGCAGTTGCTATGATCAAACGCCTGCTTGTGGTAGAATCTCCCGGAAAAGTCAAAAAACTCAGTCAAATTCTGGGTTCGGATTGGAAGGTTCTAGCCAGTTGTGGTCATATCCGGGAACTCAGCAATGAAGGGGACGATTCCTTGGGCTTTGTCATGGACGGGAGTAATGTTAGATGCAACTACGTCCCGCGTGACCAACGAGCGAAGGAAACAATCCAGAAACTTAAGTCTGCGGTGAGGCAGGTTGATGAAGTTGTTTTAGCAACTGACCCAGACCGGGAAGGTGAAACAATCGCTTGGCATCTCAAAGAAACGCTGGGTTTAAGGGAACCGAAACGAGTAATTTATACTGAGATTACAGCATCGGCGGTGCAGAGTGCGATCGCTAATCCCAGAAAGCTAGACCAAAATTTAATCGGTGCTGGGCTGTGCCGAGATTGCCTAGATAAGTTGGTGGGTTACAAGGGTAGCCCTTTAGTTTGGGCATTAAATAACGGCGCTAAGAGTGTTGGCAGAGTCCAAAGCGCGACGTTGCACTTGATTTGTCAGCGAGAAAACGAAATTCTGGCATTTATCCCCCAAGATTACTGGAGTGTCTGGGTAGATTATGCTGAAGGATTTCGAGCTTTTTACAAAGGGACGGTTGATTCTGCAAAAGATGCAGCAGAACAAGAAACTGAAACTCACGATGATGCGAAATTGGGTAATAGTCCAGAAACACCGGAGTCTAAGCGCGTTCTTTCGGAAGCAGAGGCAACACGTTTAGTTGAAGAAGCACAGCAACATCCTCATCAGGTGATTCATTTTGAAGGAAAAATCGTTAACCGCCAGCCACCGCCACCATTTACAACTTCTAGCCTTCAGCAAGCAGCCGGTTCAAAGCTGAGGTTTGCTCCCGATAAAACCATGATTGTGGCTCAAAAGCTCTATGAGGCAGGGCTTATCACATATATGCGAACAGACTCAGTGATGCTGAGTCCAGAATTTTGTGCCAGCGCCCGCAAATGGTTAGAGCAAAATGACCCGCCGAATGTACCGCCGCAAGTCGCCAAGCATCGCAGTAGCAAATCGGCTCAAGAAGCACATGAAGCAATTCGTCCAACCGATGTATTTCGTCCCTCAGCTCAGTTGCGTTTAGAACTCCCTGATGATGAGTTTAATTTGTATGTGATGATTTGGAAACGGTCAATTGCTTCTCAGTGTCGGGCTGCCCAATTGCGTAAAACTTTAGTGATTACTCAGTCTGGTTCCCTACTGTGGTCAGCCAGAGGGCAAGTGATTGAATTTTACGGTTATGCCCGGTACTGGAATAATCTCAGCAAGGATAGTGTTTTACCTTCATTACAACAGGGACGAGCATTGAAACTAGAGAGTGCTGGACATGAAAAGAAACAAACGCAGCCACCACCCCGTTATAGCGAACCAAAGTTGGTGCAACTGATGGAACGTAAAGGAATTGGTCGCCCAAGTACCTATGCTCCTACTGTTGCAACCTTAAAAAAACGAAATTATGTCGAGTTGAAGAAAGACCATCTGCAACCGACAGCGTTAGGATTAGAAGTTGATGCGTTTTTGCTCAAAGCACTGCCGGATTTACTAGAGGCGGAATTCACAGCGAAAATGGAAGATGCCCTTGATGCAATTTCTGAAGGAAAAAACTCTTGGCAGCATTATTTAACTAGTTGGAATCAGAATTACTTTGTACCAGCGCTTTCCAAAGCTAAAACTGTAGTTGCGAGTTCCCCAACAGGTAAAGCTAATGTGATAACTGAGCGCAAATATGAAACTTCCAAAACACGATGCCCTGAATGCAAAAATTTTCTCGCCAAAATTCCGAGTACTAAAGTTAAAAAGAAATATTTCCTCAAATGCATAAAAGGCTGTGAAAATGTCGTGCTATTTTGGAGCGACTTTAATAAAACTTGGCAGCCACCACAAACTAAAACAGTCCAAACTGAAAATCAACAAAAGCCTCCTGTCAAGATGACGGCATATCCTTGCCCAGTATGTAAGAAGCCTTTAGAGGAGTATAGTTACATCAAAGAAGGGCAGAGTAAGACAATGTTGCGATGTTCTGACCCACAATCGCGTAAAGATACCAAACATAAAGAGGTAGCTTATTTCAGGACGTCAAAAGGGTGGTGGAGTCCTAAGTTTGGGGAGATATCAAAAACTTAACTAATTTTAGCTATTAGTGTTGCAGGTCACTACATTTAGTCTTTTATTTACTCAGTTTCTTTAAAAATATCGTCATCATCTTCAATTTCCTCAGATTCCTCTTCCTCCTCCTCAGAAAAGTCAAGCAAATCTCGAACTTCAGCAAAGGAGTCATCTGATTCAGAAGATTCCTTTATCTGCTCATCAATAAAATCAACTTTAGGTAATATCACATGAAACTCTCTTCTCCAATTTGAAATTAAAACTTCATTCCAGTTAACCTCATTACTGACATTCTCTTTAGTACGTTTTATTAATTCTCTCACGCCATCAGAGGAATCAAGCAATATCATTTTGAGAAGTTCTATGCATTTCTCAACTCCAGAGTTTTTAGTGATCATGGCTAGTTTTTCATTTGGTTGTACTAAAACATTAGACCAATGAGCTTTATTTCTATTGAAAAAGCCATCTTCATACATCTTAGTTATACTAAGCAATATAGCATCAAGAATTTCTGGAATACGGTACTCTATTCTTATCTTAAGCAAGAACCTTGAAACAGCAAAAAAAAGAATTCTTTGTCCTATAAGAGTATACAGAATATTGGAACCCCGTAATTGTTTTATACTTGCTTTTTGGCTTGTAGTTAATCGAGGTTGCTCCGGTTGAAGAGGAATGTTTATACCTACGTAGTCAATCTGTGATACCCAATCCTTGAATGGCTGAAGTTCAGTAAAAAACCACTTCAGCAATCCTTTAGTACCTATTTCATGAAGTTTAGGATGAGACTCATAATAAGTCTCCAGAGCCATATTACGTTCATTTGGTGAATTGAATGATTTCTTTAAAGCTTGCTTCTGATGATCTTTCAATAGTTCAACAGTACATTGGCTCAAGAAATCTAGAGTCGTTAGATAAGGGTCTTGTTGATTCAAGCTTCTTGTTGTGTCAGACCATTTAACGAATCTATCTTCAAGCACTCCTTCCTCTAAAAGCTTTCTAGGAATCAATGCTGATATTTTGCTGTCATCCAACAACAGTTGAGTTGGTTTATCGATTGATTTTGCTGTCTTGTTTATAACTGTAAAAATATTGCGAGTCGCTTTGATTATCTCATCCCTTACAGTTTCACTTAGGTCTGCATGACCAACTCTACCAAGATTACCAAACACTAAATAAACAACTGGTATGTCAAAGGTTTCTAAGCAGCTAAAATTGTCATTTATTTGTTGAGAACTTAAAGGCTCTTTTCCAGTATGGGCGTTCCAATATCTTCTTAATGAAAGAAGTCTATGTTGACCATCAATTACAATTCTAGCTACATTCTTATATAGCTTTAAATTGACCCATTTTTCGACAATTTTTCCCTGACTACTAACTGTAGAGAAGTCCCAAAACTCTCTTTGGTCATTTGAGTTAGGCAAAAGTATGACGACAATTGAATTAAAAAAGCGAATTCCACCCTGCGCTAGGTAAGAAAATATGTCTGTATTAGCTCTATTTTCATCTAGTTTTCGCTGAACTCGTTCAGAGAAGCTCCAACTGCCTTGAATTTCATCAGCAAATCTAATGTTTTCAACTGCATCGCTTTGATCAAGAGTTGTTATGAAGTACCTAACCTCACCAAACTCACCACTAATTGCCTTATATTCAATAGTCTCTGGAGACTGATTATCTAATTCCATTTTTAACTCCTCTGTGTATTAAATTTAGGTTGACATAGTTGAATTAATAGGCTTTCCAACTCTCTAGAAATGTTTTTTGGGCAAGGTAAACAAACGAATAAGAATTCATCATTGGGTCTTATATTTGCATACTTTGAGAAAAACCCATCATCTCGCTCTAAATGCTGAATAAATCTATCTCTTAAGTTACTTGCAGTGCCAATGTAATCTGGACATTGGAGAATGCTACATGAAATTAAAAGATTTTTAAAATTCTTCGCTCTTTAGGCTGAGAAACAGCTTTGATAAATTTATCCATTCTTGGAGACAAACCAACTGACTCTCCACAAGTATCGACAATGAACTTGCTTCTATTATCTTTCTCAGAAAATTTTGTTTTAAATACCGTATTTTTCATACGAGTATCTATATGGTCAGATAATTTATTTTCTAAAAAATCAAATGCATGATACAAGGCATAAATACCTGATGTTTCAGGAAGGTAATCTGCCGCAGATATAGTTGCTGTGACTACAGTAAAGTTCTTGAAAAAGTTGTCGTGGACTGTTTCTTCCATAGATATAAATTACAAAAAATTAGATGAAAAAGCTCTGTTCTATCCCCATGAGCAGAAAGCTTATGCCTTACCTCAACACCTAACATTTAAGACAGCATTTACTCACGTCTGAAGAACAAGAGTACATCTCAAAGACAAACGATGCTCCTAAAACAGAATATAGACTGTTTATAGGTTGCAATGTGGACTTTACCATGAGTAAAGAACAGCTAAAAGCTGGTGAATATAAGTCTATGTATCTTTTAACACAGTTTCCTTGCTTTAGTCGCAAGTTCTGCGATGTCTATCTGCTCGTAGTGTTCAAAGAGTTGATGAATCCAGGGGTTATCAGTCAAGTACTTGACATAATAATCGAGTTTTAGAACAGAAGAGGCTTTATACCAAGGTACGGCAGTGCGAATTTCCTCAATAGTGATTGAATTTTACGGTTATGCTCGCTACTAAAATAACTCAGCAAGAATTCAGAATTTTGCTCCAATTAAGATTTAAAGCACAGAATAAAACCTTTACCCAATACCTTTTCCAAAACTGAACCCTATTGGCTACGCATTCATCCCATCCCTAAAGGACACAAGAGCATGAAAACTTTTTGGGTTTTCATGCTCTTGTTGGTGGTTTTTTGCTCTAATTTTTGTAAAGTTCGATTACAAATTTTTGTAGACTTCACCATCATTTCGCTTACCAATACGAAAAACATCAATCAATTTACTTTCTTCATCAATTGTGTAGAGAATTCTATATTCACCTTGATCGACACGATAACCACCCTCATAGCCTTTTAAGGCTTTGCAATCTTGAGGTCGAGAATTGCCTTGAAGCGAAAGGATTTTAGATACAACCTGTTTATAAAGTTTCGCTTGCAAATCTAACAAATCCTTTTCCGCAGTCTTAGCAATTCTCAAACTGTAGCGTTCACTCATTTCCACGCTTGGCACTAATTGCCTCTAAGGTAGTAAACCCATCATTTTCCTCAATTGCACGACGAAGTGTTTCTGAATCAATAACATCTTCAACAGCTTCAAGCAATTTCAAATCATCAAGACTGATAATTGCTACGGCAGCTTTACCATGACGCTGAATTATAATCCGCTCACCTTTATACTCAGCACGATTAATAAGCTCTTGGAAGTTTGCACGAGCTTCTGTTGCACTTATGGCAGTCATATCGCCTCATAAAATTAAATAATTGATCCTAACTAAAATGTAATTTTTGTACAAATTGCTAAAAATATACTAAATTTACATTATGTATTAATATTACACAATGGATAAAAGAATTTCCAGTTGATTTTAGATTTATGCACTGTGATGCGATCGCTTCAAACCCTCTTTAGCTCAATTTAGAGCAAGCGAAAGTCAGAAGATCCTAAGTACTTTCCCTAACTGTCCTCAGTTGTACCTGGCGTGAGCAGCCGCTTAATTTGGTGAGCCAATAATTCTAGTCCAGCATCCTTGGCAAAAAATCCGTCTGCTTCTGGACACATTTGTTTGCCATGCACCTCTAACTCATTCTTGCTCATAAAAGCCGTAACGAGGATGACCAGAGGAGAACGAGGCAAGCGGCGCTTGAGAGCAGTAACAATTTCCATACCATCTGTACTTAGCTCATGCCGAGCCGTAGGCAGCACGAAATCGACCAGAAATATATCATACTGGTTTAGTTCGTCTAACTCCCATAAGAAACTAGACACGGACTTATAGGTTGCCACAGCATATTCTTGCTTCAGAAAGCGTTGGACGATCCGACACCAGTGTTCGTCATCATCCAAAATCGCTAGCTTGTACATGGAGATTCAATTCCTTTTTTGACCGAGTAGAGTAATCATATCCAAAAAGCCATCGTAGTCAGTGATGGGTTTGGTATAGCAACTGTCAGCCCCAGATTGGGACAACAGGAGATGTTGCTCGGCCGGCATGGTGTAAGCCGTCACCAAGATAATTGGTATTTGTTTCCACTGTTGCTTCAAATGGCGCGACAGCATGGAGCCATCGACTTTTTGTCCTTCCCACCTAGCTCCCGGCAAATTGATATCCATAATCACCAGTTCTACTGCCCCAGCTTCGCATAGGTGAAATATCTCTTTTGGTTCCACAGCAATAAACACCTGATGACCCCCTAAACGTTCGATTAGTTTGGCGGTTCCCTTAGCCAGGAGTTCGTTATCTTCAACCAGTAGGATATTCAAAACTGTCACCTCTGATCTGACTTGGTTCGTTTAAGGGCAAGGTAAACTTTACCGTGCTTCCTTGCCCTAGTCCTGGGCTTTCAAGCCATATCTTACCACCCATCAGTTCCACCAATCGCTTGCAAATAGTCAGCCCTAAGCCGGTGCCCCCGTAGGCACGCTGGGCAAAACCATCAGCTTGCACAAATGGAGAAAACAGTTGCTCTGAGTCTTCCATGTCAATGCCGATACCTGTGTCGTGTACCGATATTTGAGCCATTGTCCCAGTACTATCAACGACAGCGCGGACATCGATTTGACCCTCATCTGTGAATTTGAAGGCGTTATCCAACAGGTTTGTCATCACCTGACGGACTTTGATCTTGTCGGCGAAAACAGTCTCGATTTCACAGTGGAGTGTCAGAGGAATTGCCTTGTAGCGGCTTTCGGCGCCTGAGAGGAAACATTGCTCTTGTAAAAGCTTTTCTAGATAAACTGTCTCTAAATCTAAGGCTATGCGCCCGTCTTCAATCTTGGCAATGTCAAGCACATCGTTAATGATGGTGACAAGATTTTGCGTCGATTGGTAAGCGCCGTCTATATATTCGCGCAACTCATCTTCGTCTTCATAAAGGCGGTCTTTAAGCAACTTTAAATAGTTTAAGGTTGAGGCCAGAGGGGTTCGCAGTTCGTGGCTGGTAGAAGCCAAGAAGTTGCTCTTGAGGCGACTCACCTCTTCGGCGGCAGCTCGGGCATGAGAAAGAGCTTCGTTGTGCATCTCAACTATCAGACGTTGCTGCCGTTCGCGCTGATAGAGGCGGTTTTGCAGCACGGCTAGCGATAGGTGAATGTTCAAAGATTGGATGAGTTCCATCTCTTCGATGCTCCAGGCATGAGCTTTATCTTGTTTAAGCGCCTGCCATTGTGCCATTGACTGACGGGGGCGCTGTTGGCGCTCATCAGTCTCTTCATAGCCTGGCCAAAGACCTTGTGTGCCGATTTGGTCGCGAAAGAAGGTTAGATACCCTAAAAATTCCTTACCATAATACAACGGTTGAACAATCAAACCCCGAATCGGTGTGGTCTGGAAGGATTCAATCAGTTGGTGCAAACGCGGTTCTTGTTGAAGATTAATTACCACTCGCACGGCTGGTTTATTTTCTTGGGTTAAGTCAGCGTCGATGGGAGCAGGAGTTTCCCCTACCTCTTGCCAAAGGGGATGATTTTCTAGTAAGTTTGGTTGCTCAAGTTGGGATGGGGTCGGCTGATTTCCGTAAGTATAAAGATGGGCTGGTAAAGCCTCATCTGGGGAAGTGAGGTACAACCTGCCTCCAGAACTGCCAGAAGCTTTTACTGCTTGCTCTAAAACATTATGCAAAATCTGCTCAGGGGTCAGAGGCGCGTGCAGCAGAGTGGCAATCTGATTGACGATCGCTTCGCGCTGCTGTTTTTCCTGCATCTGACTCAGCAGATTTGCCTGGGTGATTGCCAGTGAAACCTGGTCAGCGAGTAATTGGACGATCTGCAAATCCTCAGATGAAATTCCTCTGGGTTCGGCATGATGAGAGATCAACAGCCCCCAGAGTTCCTGTTGATAAATTATTGGTACTACCAGAGAAGATTGCACACCCATCTGGGTGAGATAGTCCAGATGGCAAGGGTCTACTGGACGGCTTAAAATATCTTGAAGGGGTTGCTCTTGCACTTCTTCAACGGTCAAGTCACCGGTTGCCGTTGTTTTAGGAACCGACAGTGAGTTCAGGATAATTCGTTGTTCGCTAACATTGACAATGGAGCGGGTACGTGCTTTAACAAACAAAGCCCGCGCTTGGGGCGGAATGTCATCAGATGGATAGTGTAATCCCAGTAAAGAAGGTAGGCGGTTGGGGGCGCTAGCTTCAGCAACGACGTGTCCATGCCCGTCACGATCAAAGCGGTAGACCTTAGTCCGGTCGGTTTGCAAAAATACCCGCAACTCAACCACAGTTGCATCCAAAATTTCTTGCAGGTTCAGCGATTGCCGGATGTGGTTCGCCATCCGAGCCAGTAGAGCTTCTTTGCGTTCAGGAAGGAACTGATCTTTTAGGTTTCTAAAACCAGAATTTGTAGCCAACTCTTACTCTCGACTTCTTAAAATAATTATTTATTATTTAACCAGGCTAGCAATTACCATCGCTAATTTTGCTGGTTCTATTGGCTTAGTCAAATGTTTTTGAAATCCTGCTTGGAGAATTTTAGACTGGTTAATCTCTCCAGCATAAGCTGTCAGTGCGATCGCTCGAATCTCTCCCCTTTGTTCAGGCGGTAGCGAACGAATTTCCCGAATCAGCATATAGCCATCCATTTCTGGCATCCCAATATCACTTAAAATAATATTTGGTTTCTCAAGTGCAAAGGCTTTTAGTGCAAGCGATGCTGAGGCGAAGGCACGCACAGAAGCACCATACTGTTGCAGAGTGAAAACTATTAGCTCGCGGGTATCAACTTCATCATCCACGAGTAGCACATTTACCCCCTGAAGATTAGGGTAATCGTCAGCCAAACCCTTATCTTCACTGGCTTCAGCCTCGACGCTCTTGATAGGTAACAAGACAGTAAAGGTTGCACCTTTATCTTCTCCCTCACTTTCTGCTTGGATTGTTCCACCGTGCAGTTCAACGATTTGACGAGCGATCGCTAAACCAAGCCCCAAGCCGCCAAAGCTTCTTGTTGTGGTATTATCAGCTTGACGGAAGTAATCAAATACGTGAGGCAGAAATTCTGGATTGATGCCCTTACCTGTGTCACTGACTTGGATTTGCGCTTGTGTACCCACGCGCTCAAGTCGGATTTCCACCTCACCCCCGGACTCTGTAAACTTAACGGCGTTAGATAACAAATTCCAGACGACTTGCTGCAAGCGACTGGGATCGCCCAAAACTTGCCCTATATTCGGTTCAAATACCGTTTTGAGTTGAATTGACTTGGCTTGAGCTGCTAAACGCACAGTATCAAGGGCTACTTCAACGACGGCAGACAGATCAACAGAACTGATCTTCAAGCTGAGTTTTCTTTGCAGAATGCGGGAAACATCCAGTAAATCTTCCATCAGCTGAGACTGCAACTTGGCATTGCGCTCAATGGTTGCTAAGGCATAAGCCGTCTTTGCTTCGTCAAATTTGCGGGTTTGCAGAAGTTTTGTCCAACCCAAAATCGGGTTGAGAGGAGAACGCAGTTCGTGAGATAGAACAGCGAGGAATTCATCTTTGAGACGATTGGCTTGTTCAGCTGCATTTTGTGCCGCTTCGCTAACCGCACGGGCGGCTTGCTCACGCCGTGCCGATTCTTCGGCTGCTTGACGGGCGTTGTTACTGTAAAGAACGGTAGCTGTAAAATTTGCGAAGCTTGTCATCAGCCGCAAGTCTTCTCGATCAAACTGCCGATGCTCATCGTGGGATACAATCCAAATCGTGCCAAGTAGTTGATTGGTAATCAATAAAGGAACCACCAATATCTCAACGATTGTTGGCTTAAACTGTTGCAAGTAGGTGAAATACCGTTCTGGATAGGAATACAACACGGGGGCTTGACGTTCTAGGCAGATGCCGCAGCAACTAAAGTTATAAGGGGTGGTAGTTTGTTCATAGGCTTCTAACATCCCGGCTAGTGCGAACCAGCGACAAATATCTTCCCCGTTCGGAGTCACCTCAAGTAAACTGACACCTGCTGATTCTGCTTGACACAGTTGAGCAATTATTTTTACAAGCTTTTGGAGCAGAATTTGAGGCTGCTCAACTAGTTGCCCTATCAGGGTATGAAGTGCATCGTTTTCTTCCTTGAGGTTGGTGGTTCTGGGTATTCTACGGGACAACTCTTGAGTGATGAGAATATCGTCTAAACATGTTTGCTCCACTTCCTCATTCGTCATTACACTACTCCGCTTCTAAGAAATATTGCCTCAGCAGTTCCTGTCTAGATTCACCCAAGTTTCGTAATATTTTTTCAATTTTTATCAAGAAAAAATCAAAATTCAGAATTCAGAATGAATTCTGAATAAAAGGGTTTTATACACTCGCCTAATAAGGGCATTTTACAATCAGGTGGTAGTATAAAACCCTTTCATTGTTACTGCTGAATTTTGACCAAGCTCTCCGGGCAAGGCAGGAAGCAGGGGGAAAGAAAAAGTTTTTGGGAAAGCCTTTTCCCAAGACTTAGTTGGGTAGAGGCCACCATACCTCCGGTATGGTGGCCTCCAATACTTTTACAGACTCGCAACCCTACGCTATCAGTTGTGGTTATAAGCCCCCATTAATTGTTCCCTTTAGCATAAATACCCCCTGTCTTGCTTTTTTAACTTCCTTTTATTCGTACAAAATTAAAGACTACGACAAAATGATTTGCCGTTGGGACTTCCTGAGGGAAGAGTTTGGAAGTTCCTTCTAATACCAGCAAGGAGTTTTTGGCTGAAAGCCAATATTAAAAATAACTTGTAATTGATAATGCTAAAAGAAGCGATGCCTGCGGCGAGCTACGCTAACGCTAATATCTAAAAAGTGACTAATACTTTTGGCTATGAGATTAACATTGTTTAGTATTAATCAACACATTTGATTTATTTTAGCCGCGAGTTGTGCAATATTCATCTGCTCGTAGTGTTCAAAAGGTTGATGAATCCAGGGGTTTTCAGCCAAATAATCAACATAATAATTGGGTGCTATAACTGAACAAGCTTTATACCAAAGAACGGCAGTGCGAATTTCCTCAATGGGGAAATCAGTATTTTGCTGGAGCCAAGGTATAGTTTGCTGGAGTGTGATGCCAGAGTCTACCAAATCATCCACTAAGAGAATGCGGGAACCTAACTTTTCGGCAGTCATCGTTAAGTGGCGAGAGAAAATTAAATTATTTCTTTCTTGTTTACCAGCGCCACTGTAAGATGAGGTTGCTAAAATTGCCAATGGCTGCTGATATATACGCGAAAGAATATCTCCGATTCGTAGTCCTCCTCTGGCAAGACAGATAATCTGGTTAAATTCCCAACCGGATTCATAAATCTGAATAGCCAGTTGTTCAATTTTTTGGTGATAATCTGACCAAGAAACATAAAGGTCTGGCATAAGTCTAACGGGAGTGGTAGATGGCTAGTATTGAAGGCGATTGCAGACTTTTTATTTTAGTATGAGTGCAAAGTTTTATGAATGATTCTACTACTGATGGTGATAGCCAACGAAATCCTCTTACTGAAAAACTCGATTTTAAAACCAAGCTGGCTTACGGTGCAGGGGATTTAGGGCCAGCAATTACTGCAAATATCTCTGTCTTTTATCTGCTGATTTTCTTTACCAATGTCGCTGGTATCCCTGCGGGTTTAGCTGGCACTATTTTGATGATTGGCAAAATCTGGGATGGGGTAAATGATCCGCTTGTCGGGTTCCTGACTGATAAAACGAAATCTCGCCGTTGGGGCCGTCGTCTTCCTTGGATGTTTTATGGAGCAATCCCCTTTGGAATTTTATTCTTCTTGCAGTGGATTGTACCGCGATTTAGTGCAAATCAGAGTGAGAATATTTGGCCGTTGTTCTGGTATTACGTAGCGATTGGGATTCTATCTCAAGCGTTTTACACGGTTGTGAATTTGCCTTATACGGCGATGACTCCAGAACTAACTCAAGATTACGACGAACGCACCAGCCTTAACAGCTATCGCTTTACATTTTCTATCGGTGGCAGCATTCTATCATTGATTTTAGCGCTAGTTATTTTTATCAAAATTAGCGATCGCCAACAAGCATATCTCGTTTTAGCAGCAGTTTGTACTGTAATTTCGATTTTAGGGTTATATTGGTGCGTTTTTGGAGTCCGCGATCGCATCTTGGCTTTTGAGGCTAAACGCATCCTAGTCGAGGAACCTGCATCTCTCCCCTTCGGCGAACAGCTAAAAATAGTCTTCAGCAACCGACCTTTTTTATTTGTTATTGGTATATATCTTTTTTCTTGGCTAGGTGTGCAGATTACAGCCAGCATTATTCCCTATTTTGTAGTCAATTGTATGGCTCTTAAAGAATCAGATGTGCCCACAGTGCTGATTGCAGTCCAAGTAACTGCCCTGCTGATGCTATTTGTCTGGGGTGAGTTGAGTAAAAAACTTGGAAAAAAAGTTGTTTATTTTCTGGGAATGAGTTTGTGGATAATAGCCGCCGCCGGATTATTTTTTTTAAAACCCGGTCAAATAATTTTGATGTATGTAATGGCTGTTATGGCTGGTATTGGTGTCTCCACAGCATATTTAATTCCCTGGTCGATGATTCCAGATGTGATTGAATTAGATGAACTGCAAACCGGACAACGCAGAGAAGGTATTTTTTATGGCTTCATGGTTTTGCTACAAAAATTTGGTTTAGCTTTCGGGCTATTTTTGGTGGGAAATGCTTTGCAAGTAGCCGGTTTCAAAGAATCTGTAGCCGGAAGTCCACTACCCATCCAACCTGAATCTGCACTGTTTGCGATTCGCATTGCTGTTGGGCCTATACCTACAATTTGTTTGCTTTGTGGCTTAGTTTTAACGTATTTTTACCCAATTACCCGCGAGATGCACGCAGAGATTATGCTAAAACTCAAAGAGCGGCAAGAGAAGAGGGGTTGACAATTTAAAATTCAACGTTGCTGAATCCAAGTATGAATCATGCGATGCCTGCGGCGGGCGTAGCCATCGCTTTAAGGGACTTCCTGAAAATAAATTATCTAATTTACTCAGATCATATTTCATATTTTTCTTTTTCCTCTTGCCCCCTGCTCCCTGCCCCCCTGCCTACACCACGATCGCATACTTCAATTATGCAATGCTCAAAATTCAATCTATCAAAATAGTGAATTCATTTCATTACTAATGACGCAAGAATTTATATCTAGGGAACGATATGGCAAATAAGCTAAATAAAGTAGAAATAGTATACTAAGTCACATGAGATTGTATTCTATGAAATTGAATTATGTTACAAAACAGCTTTCTACCGTAAAACGCTGGATGGCTACAACACTGTTTTGTATGTTAGCGATCGCTTTCGTTTGGCAAGGTGCATTTTTATCGAACACTTCAGCAATGGCTGCTCCTACCGCAACCTTGATCGCATCATCAGACGCAGGCGATAAAGTTCAAGAAAAAACCAGTAAAGATGCTGGACGAGCCAAAAATTTCATCGAAGATACAAAAAATAAAGTTAAAGATGCTGCCAAGAACAACGCCAGTAAAGTTGATCAAGCAACAGACAACGGTAGTTTTGTTGAGCGCAAAGCAAAGAGAGACGCGGCTACAATTCAAAGAAGAGCAGACGAAGATGCGGCTCGGACTAAAGAAGCAGTAGACAACACAAAGAATGTTGTTGAACGCACTGTTGATAATATCAAGGATGCTTTTGGTAAATAGTAATCCTATTTGATTTCGTTCAAATCGAAAGGCTTAGATTCCCAACTTCTGAGAAAAGTTGGGAATCTTGCTGTTTACAAATAATTTAAGAAAGTCTAAATTTATTGCACAGATTAATTTATATTTGTGATGTGATTCTAATTCAATACGCTTGGGTTAAGGCTAAAACTCTTTGTCAAACTCAATTTTTTTAACGTAGACGCTTCTCTACGAGACGCTACGCGAACGGCTTGCCGCAGGCTACCGCCAAGGACGCCAAGGACGCAGAGAGAAGAAAGAAATGCTTAACTGAACTGTATTGGATTCTAATTGGCATGTTATTAGCTAGTTATCTTAGAAATAAAACAAAATTTTATAATTTTTATAATTATTAATTGAGAAAGATTATTTTACTAAAGAAATACTGAGTTTAGCTAAAGCAAGCGATCTAGTTAACGAGTTTCCGCAAACTGCTGCTATAATACTTGTTTTTATACGAATCAAAAGCCATTTTTAAGTAGTATTGCTTATTGACAAATGTGCTTTTGTTTTAAATTTTTTAAGTTTATTTGGACAAATTGTTAATAGCTAACAAATTTTTCAACATTATCAATTACGAAGTTATACTTTCCGCTACAACTTAGTAACAATGTAAGAGTCTGAATTATGTGAACAACCCCACCGTGGGAAAATCAAAATACCGAAAACCTGAAGTTAGAGAGGAAAACCCTATAATATGCATCTGAGCGAAATCACCCATCCTAATCAGTTGCACGGTTTATCTGTTCGCCAACTGCAACAGATTGCCCGTCAGATTCGAGATAAGCATCTCCAAACCGTAGCAGTTAATGGTGGACACTTGGGGCCAGGGTTGGGTGTTGTAGAATTAACACTAGGACTTTACCAGACACTGGACTTAGATCGGGATAAAGTGATTTGGGATGTAGGACACCAGGCTTATCCCCACAAACTGCTTACAGGACGTTACGATCGCTTCCACACCCTCAGACAAAAAGACGGAGTTGCAGGTTATCTCAAACTCTGCGAAAACAAGTTTGATCACTTTGGGGCTGGACATGCTTCTACAAGTATTTCAGCAGCATTAGGCATGGCTTTAGCAAGAGATTTAAAAGGAGAAAAATTTAAAGCCGTTGCTGTAATTGGGGATGGGGCGCTAACTGGGGGTATGGCTTTAGAAGCCATTAACCATGCCGGACACTTGCCAAAAACTAACCTGTTGGTTGTTCTCAACGACAACGACATGTCTATATCTCGTAACGTCGGCGCGATTCCCCGCTATCTGAACAAAATGCGCCTTAGCCAGCCGGTGCAATTTATCAAAGATAATCTTGAAGAACAATTCAAGCAAATTCCCTTCGTGGGTGAATCCTTGTCTCCCGAACTCGGACGCATCAAAGAAGGCATGAAACGCTTGGCTGTTCCCAAGGTAGGTGCAGTTTTTGAAGAACTCGGTTTTACCTACATTGGGCCAGTCGATGGGCATAATCTTGAAGAATTGATTGCCACCTTCCAACAAGCACATCAAATACCAGGCCCAGTTTTGGTACATGTAGCAACAGTCAAAGGCAAAGGTTATGAAATTGCCGAACTCGATCAAGTTGGCTACCACGCCCAAAGCCCCTTCAACGTAGCAACTGGCAAAGCCATTCCTTCTAGCAAACCCAAACCCCCGGCTTATGCCAAAGTCTTTTCTCACACTTTGGTGAAACTTGCCGAACAAAACCCGAAAATCGTTGGGATTACTGCGGCGATGGCAACGGGGACAGGTTTAGATAAACTTCAAGCCAAACTGCCCAATCAATATATTGATGTCGGCATTGCTGAACAACACGCAATCACCCTAGCAGCAGGACTTGCAACTCAAGGGATGCGTCCCGTAGCTGCCATTTATTCTACCTTTCTGCAACGCGCTTATGACCAGATAATTCACGATGTCTGCATCCAAAACCTGCCAGTATTCTTCTGTTTAGATAGGGCAGGAATTGTCGGATCTGATGGGCCCACCCACCAGGGTATGTATGACATCGCTTATCTGCGTTGCATTCCCAATATGGCAATAATGGCACCCAAGGATGAAGCAGAATTGCAACGCATGGTATTAACTGGCGTTAACCATACCAGTGGCCCGATCGCTATGCGTTATCCTCGTGGCAATGGCTATGGTGTCCCCCTGATGGAAGAAGGTTGGGAACCTTTGGAAATCGGCAAAGGCGAAATTCTGCGTACAGGTGATGACGTGTTAATCGTCGGCTATGGCACAATGGTTTATCCAGGAATGCAAGCTGCGGAAATTCTCAGCGAACATGGCATTGAAGCAACTGTAATTAATGCCCGTTTTGTTAAGCCTTTGGATACCGAGTTGATTTTACCTTTAGCTAAGAAAATCGGCCGCGTTATCACCTTAGAAGAAGGCTGTGTCATGGGTGGCTTTGGTAGTGCGATCGCTGAAGCTTTACTAGATGCAGATATTCTCGTTTCTGTCAAGCGATTCGGTGTTCCAGATATATTAGTAGATCATGCTGAACCCAATGAATCTAAGACAGAACTAGGTTTAACTAGCCATCAAATAGCAGAAAGAGTATTGCAAGCTTTTTTTAAGCAGCAAGTATCTGCTGTTGTTTAGTTAATTCTTTGTAATAATAAATCGCCCACACTTGTTATTCAGGTGTGGGCGATTTGCTTATGTGAACGGCAAGTTTAATATTAGTAATATCATGTTCGGTTAAATTTTAGTCAATTACCGAAAATTATCAAGTATTAAATAATTACTGAAATTTATTTTTATTTTTCTATTATCTGTATACTTAATCTTGTTAATTACTAGGTTCATTATACCATCAATTCAATAGCAGGATCAAGTTAGTAGCAAGCGATCGCTTTCTAGTTGTCGTGGGTTAAATGAGTAAAGTTTAACCCCGTATTTTGTCGTGGTCTTTTTCAAAAATCAAATCAAATTCCGATAGATTGATTGAGAGTGAAGAATAACTCAATAATTAATATTTAATATTATTTATTGAGTTCATAAAAGTCATGTAATAGATATTACATGATATGTCAAATTCGGTCTGCACATTTTAAACCCAAAAAAGCACGGTAAAACTATGGCTATTCAAGGAACAAACAGAAACGATAATTTAGTCGGCACTTTTGGAAATGATACTATTGAAGGCTTCAACGGTAATGATACCCTTTCTGGACTAGGTGGAAATGACCGTTTAGAAGGTGGTTTGGGCGATGATACCTTGTATGGTGGTGCAGGGAATGATGTCTTTGGCTTGGCATACTCTCAAGAAAAAGATGTAGTGATTGATTTTGTTCGAGGACAAGAC
>NZ_JAVRBS010000004.1:188675-362209 GCF_034531155.1 Nostoc sp. ChiVER01
ACAAGGAAATGACCGTTTAGAAAGTGGCTTGGGAGATGATACCTTGTATGGTGGTGCAGGGAATGATGTCTTTGACTTGGCATACTCTCAAGAAAAAGATGTAGTGATTGATTTTGTTCGAGGACAAGACAAAATTGATGTCAGAAGCCTGAATATTGGTGATTGGACTACGCTGCAAAAACTGATTACTAATGACGGTCAAGACAATGCTTTGATTACAACTTATTCTAATGGTTATTTGTCCCAACTGAAACTCAATGGCATCAATCCTAGTCAACTGAAAGCTACAGATTTCCTTTTGAATACTGTTAACCTGGCTCAGACAATTGATGGTGATGACTATTACGCAGATCAGTTGTTCGGCGGTTTAGGTAATGACACCCTCAGAGGATTTAGAGGTGATGATGTTCTGTTTGGTGAACAAGGAAATGACCGTTTAGAAAGTGGCTTGGGAGATGATACCTTGTATGGTGGTACAGGTAATGATATTTATTCTTTCCTGGCTAATAGTGCCTTGGGAACCGACACAATTATAGAAACTACAACAGATGGTATTGATACTATTAACTTTAGTGGTACTACAGTTCCCGTCAACGTAAATCTAAGTGTAACCACCTCGCAAACGGTTAATAGCAATCTCAAACTGATTCTCTTTGCCAACAACGTTATCGAAAATGCAACGGGTGGCACAGGTAATGACCGTCTCACTGGTAACACACTAAATAACACTCTGATAGGCGGTAACGGAAATGACCTACTGCAAGGGTTAGCAGGTAATGATACTTATTCTTTCCTAGCTAATAGTGCTTTGGGAACCGACACAATTAGAGAAACCACAACAGGTGGTACTGATACTATTAACTTTAGCGGTACTACAGTTGCCGTAAACCTAAATCTAGGTCTAACCACCTTGCAAACGGTTAATAGCAATCTCAAACTGATTCTCTTTGCCAACAACGTTATCGAAAATGCAACGGGTGGCACAGGTAATGACAGTCTCACTGGTAATACACTAAATAATACCCTGATTGGCAGTGGCGGAAATGACCAACTGCAAGGGTTAGCAGGAAATGACACCCTTGAGGGAGGTAATGGTAATGATATTCTCACAGGTGGAATCGGTAATGATTTTCTCTGGGGAGGACTGGGCAATGATACTTTGACTGGAGGAGTTGGTAGTGATAAATATGTATTCCAAGGCAATGGTGTGTTTAGTACAAGCTTAGGTATTGATTACATCACCGAGTTTGAAGCAGGACAAGACCAAATTGTGCTGAGTAAAACCACCTTTAATGCTATTACTAATACTGTGGGACAAGCTTTAACTGACTTTGCAGTTGTCACTAACGATCAATTCGTCAACGCTAGCAAGGCGCATATTGTCTTTAGCCAAGGTAGTGACAAGTTATTCTATAACCGGGATGGGAATATTTTGGGTGCAGGAGGTGTGTTTGAGTTTGCCACTTTAGGAAATCCTGATATTACTCTCAGTAGTAGCAATTTCAGTTTAATTGCCTAATACCGCTTCGCCCAATTCCAAATAAAAAATATCCAAGTATTTATTGTGAGGTGGTTATCTCGCCTGCCTAATGATCAAAGGCGGGTAAGATGCCCACCCCACAAAATTGGATAATTTATGTACTGAAAGTCCCTTAACTTCCTTTAGCGATCGCAATAAAATTAAAAGCGGACTTTTATTTCAAACCTATCCCAACTAATACCAAAATATGAACCTATCATAGTAACTGAAAACTTTAAAATTATTTTTAAAAGGGCTTATCTTGCGGTCTGTCTCACTTTTTTATTCTCATCAATACTTTAATTAATAGTTTTGCTGCACTTAAATCTTCAGTTTTTCCTAACGCCCAAGCTGCTATTTAGGTATCGTGGTTGAAGTGTAATGCAAGATGCTCTTCATCAAAATATGTGCCATCAATGAATAAAGCGTCACGCTCTAAACCAAAACGCTCGAAACCGCGTGACTTATAAAGGGAGGATGCTGCTAAATTATTCGCAGTTACTCCGAGGACAATCTGTCGCAGCACACCAAGTTGTCGAGCATGGGATAATGCGCGATCGAGAAGCGCTGCTCCAACACCTTGACGACGGAATTCGGGCAAAACATACATACTCCATAGTAAACCGATGTGAGCGCGTTTCGGACGACTCTCACGCGAAAAACCAAGCATTCCTGCTATTCGTTCTCTGTCATCGAAAGCACCAAAAATACCACTAGTATAATTATCGTGAGCGTCTAGTTTGGCAGCAAAGTCAGTCAAAGACAAACAAGCCTCCTGCTCAAAACTGGAAATAAAAGCCGTTGGTGACTCACTCAACGCTTGTAAACGCAGTTTGCGGTAAGCGGCGACATCTTGCGAGTTCAAAAATCGGATTTTCATGTTATCTGGATTCGCATGTGGTGGTCGCAATCACAGCGTTTTGGCATTGCTTAACTTTAAATAATACACAATATTTTGAGTCAAGATTTATATAAGAATAAATCTTGCCAGTACCCAGTAAAACGGGCGTTGCCGATTGAAAATATGAATTAGCCTCACGCAAAGTCACAAAAACGATTTAGGACTACTATAGTTAATAATTTTCTTGAAAAATTAAACAGTTGGTTCCTGGTATTTGACTCCTCGTTTTTGATGACGGTCATTAGCAACGATAGGATAAACAATGCTGCGTAAACGATTGATCGCACCGACAGGACGATGCACTGCTAGACCATTCCCAGGAGAAAAACTGAGATTTTCGCCAAAGTCATTATCTTTAGCAGAATTAACCTTCTGATGCTTAACTGTTAAGCGACCAACTGTAATGAAGGGTGATTCCTTTTCGCTCCAAACAATAGTGGTATCATCAATAGACATTTCTGGGCTAGTTTGAAATTGAATTTGAAAGTCCCAACAATATTCGGCATCAGGCTTTGCTAAAGCTTGAATGATATCATCTCGGTAGTAGTTATCCTCTGAACCGGAGGCTTTGGCACGCTGAAGCTCACTTTCTGGTCTGGATTCGAGAGGAAGTTGTTGATGAGGTGGTTGACTAGAAACTGGAGTAAATGCATATTTAATCACAACTGGATATTCCACAGGAACTCGACCTGGTTGGGATGGGTCAAAATCAGATTTGAGTCCCAAAGAAAACGCTGAAGCACTCCAATAGCGTTCTGTGAGCAAACTCTTAGGAAACCGTTTGAAACTGTTTTTTAAAAGAGTGGATTCGTAGGGATGCAACTTTAGCCAAAAAAGCACCAATAGCTTAAAAAGTGGAAACAGTCCTGCTCGATAAACCGCTACAAAAAAGCTGTGGAAGTCTTTGATGGTTCTAACAAAAAAGAATTCGGTATTGTGGACAATAATATCTTGGGTTTTTAACTCGTGACTTTGCGGTAGTCGTTCTCCTTCTACTCCTATTACCTTTACGGCCATAGAGCGCGTATCCCCTTCATAATCATTCTTGACTGAAAACGCTCCATTTGCAAATCGTAGCCAAACCGAATATTGTTTAGGTTTAGCAAATAAACCTTGTTTTAGAGAAATGGCTTGAAGTTGAGCTTCAGTTAATGAGGTGCGTTTGCTCAATTCCTGTTTAATTGCTACTTCATCAAAGTCAAAGATTTCTAGAGTTCCTTGTACAGCAGCGTTGGTTTTAGAGTGGGTATCTCTCTTTGCAGTTTCTTTCTTCTTACCTCCATAAAGATTTTCCATATTCTTTTTGACTAGTTCACTCATGAGAGCAGAATATTTGGCTTCGTCTTTTTCTGGATATTCGGTAAATAGTTTCATTTTTTTTAGATAGGATTAATCAATTAGTTAGGGTGCGATCGCACTATAAGCCGATCTTTAGTGAAGGTCAAAACTAACTTTGTACTTTTTGCCTGAAGGAGGAACGTTGCGATTAACTAAATCAGAAACAGTGTTGGTATTTTGAATAATTTTCCAACCCACAGGCGAGAAAGTCTTTTCATTAAAGATATTGGGTGATAATAAAGGATTAGTTAGTGCTTGAGAAAAAGCATCAATCCCAATTAAGCGTGCTACTAAGGAAGGAATAGTTGAATTTTTCCGCCCATCCTCGGCATAAAGTCCCACAAAGAATTCAATATTATCAACATGATCATATAATTCTTTGAGTTTATTTTGAGCAAATTTATTGCCAGTAATTTGCTCAAACTTTGTGACTCTGGGGAAACCACACAGTTGGCGATAATCGTTATAGCTTGCTAATTGTAACTGGCGTCCCAGTCGGATTGAAGGTAATTCTGTTAACTCAACCAATATATCAGGTGTGTTAAATAAACCAATTTTTGTACCTGGTTGAGAACAAGTTTCTTCCATCAATGCTCCTAAACCTTGGTCAATAAACATCTTATTGTTCCAAAGAGATGTAGCAATATGAGTTGGTTTACCGTTATAGGTAAAAGTTTCTGGAATCGCACTATGCCAGCGATAAACAAAGTCAAACTCAATTGCCATATAATTGGGACGATGCCAGCTTTCTTTAGTAAAAGCTTCAGGATCAGCAAACAACTTAAAGTGATAAGGAGTTATGTGGTTAATGTACTCTTCCATAATAATTTTGAGAATAATCGCCATGAGAATATTTCTCGATGTTTGGAAGAGGCGTTCATCATCCCAACTTGGGTAATTTTTTGCTAATTCATCACAAAGTCGATTATGTTCCCGGAGACATAGAGTATTGAGCATGACATAGCCAATTTGCACATTTGCTCGTTCTACTCCCATCGCAAACATATATTGTTTTTTATCTACGGCCTGTCTTTTTTCATCATTGATGGGTTCATAAAGGCCCTCAAATTCCGGCTTAACTTTACCCTGTGCTGCATCAGCATAATAAAACAACGGATATTCTTCTTCTACACCATCTTGGCGTTTGAGTTTCTGAGTTTTTAATTTACCTCCTTGAAAAGCTCTTAAAAGATGTGTTTGTTTTCTAGTTAAGCCATAAACATTACACAAATCAATCTCATGATTGGAAGTATTTTTTAATTTATTATAGTGATCGAGGCGGAGAAAACTATCAGTAAACCACTGCACCCAATAGGGAAACAGCATAGTTGATTTGGAAGAATAGATGGTTTTATCATCTCTTTTACGGAATAAGATAGCTAAGTCTTCAACTTTTGGTAAGTTACCCTCAGCGTTTAACTTGGGATCGGGTGGTAGATGTCGTCCTGTATAAGTGCGATCGTTGAGTGATTCCCACGAAGTATAAGTATCAGGTTTTTTAGGAATTTCAGTATCAGGAATATGCTCATCTAGACTCATCATACTGTAGGGATTAGGACGAGTTGGAATTTTATAGATGAGGCTGTTAATTAAAGTTTTATTAACTTTACGTTTTATAGTTTTGTTACTTTGTAAAAGTTGCCAAATCGGTTTAAAGTTTGTTAAAATGTATGTTTGAATTTTGTTACCTAAGCCATCTTTAGATGTATCTCTTTTTCCACCCATAATTTTTTACCTTATTTTATTATGCAACTCTGTATTCAATGCACCCTAAATTTATCTGATGCAATTACCAAATTAATTCAACTTATTTCAGTTTGGAAATAATCTTTTGTAGGTTTTTTGGTCGATAGTCCTTGCGACTTTTCAAACGGTAGATCGCACTTTCATGAAGGTCTTCAATGACATCGCTGACCTCACGAAACTTGACTCCTGCCAATTTAAAGAATCCGACATCGTTCTTAAAGTCACATTCATAATTAGGGTTGATGCCTGTCGGAATCACATTTGGATCTAAGTCAAGCCCTAATCCTAGTTCACCGGTGGAATCAATCATCCACTGTAAGGCAGCATCTGATAACCCACTATATTCTTCCGTTCCACCACCAACGCAACCGTGTACGCCTGGGAACCATTTTTGAATCACCTTCTGATTTTCAGCCTCAGGATGCTTTTTCATGGGAGTGACATCAAAGATTTCACGGATTTCATCAATCGCCATCGCGTGCAATGCATTCTGAACACATTTGTTTAAAGTAGTGTCATGGAATCTGTAGCGCATATTAAGCTGTTTGCTTAACCCACTAAAGGCTGGTATCCCAGGAATACCAAGGGCCCCAACTGTGTCAAAGCAACCGAGTAAGGTGATAGGGACGCGATCGCCATAAGCTTGACGGTATTCTACTGCTGCTTTATCCTTGGGTTTAATATCCCGGTTACGGTAAAGCTCGTAGGCTTCATGTGCTTTAGTAACATGGGGGCGATCTAGAAGACCAGAGCAATAGATCATGCCAGCTAAACTTCTAACTGTGTAAGCACCACGACTGAAGCCGAACAAATAGATTTCGTCACCAAAAACATAATTGAGACTAAGAAATCGGTAGCAATATTCTATATTTCTATCGATTCCTAGTCCGGTAGCTCCGCCTAAAATCTTTTGACCCTCGGTTCCAATGCCCTGGTCATAAAAAACGATTTGTGTAACCCCGTCCCTGGCAATCGATTTCACAGATTGAGCTAGCTTTACCACATTGCTTGGATAACGACTGGTTAACTGTTGCCAAGTTCCATCACAGCAAATAATAAGACGTTTCATAATTCTATTTCAAAACCCTTAAGTAATTTCTTAAACTTTTATCAAAATGTAAATTCGCCATTTAGTTAGGACAAAAGACGCTTTATATATTAACTCATAAATATTTATATTTTATAAATTATTTAGCGAAATGTCTTCCCACTTTTCTAATGAGAATGCAAGAACAGTTAAGCAAAAAATTAAGTAAATAATTATTAAGTAACCATCCGTACAGCAAAATCATCAATAGCTAAAAAATAATTAATTGAATTTTGTTTTTTAAAATGAAATCATCTAATTGCATTAAAGTAAAAAATATTGACCCTTTACTAAAGACCTTTTTCTATGACACCTTCTGCAAACCAGGTTTATCCCGTTATTTGGCACAATGACTCAGTGTCACTAATTGACCAAACTCGCTTACCAAACGAATATACATTTGTAGAAATTCACCGTAGTGAAGATATGGCGCGGGCGATTAAAACCATGATTGTGCGAGGTGCGCCTGCAATTGGCGTGGCTGCTGGGTATGGAATGTATCTTGGTGCTAGGGAAATTAAAACAAGCGATCGCCACGAATTTTTGCAACACTTAGATAAAGTAGCCGAGTTGTTGCGCTCTACTCGTCCAACGGCGGTAAATTTATTTTGGGCAATTAGCCGGATGCTGAAAGCCGCCTACGAAACACTGGGAACAGTAGAAGAAATTAAGCAAACTCTTTTCCAAACAGCCCAAGCAATCAACGCTGAAGATTTACAAACCTGTCAAGCGATCGGCGACAATGGTTTGGCAGTGTTACCCGCTACCCCAGGAAAGCTAAGGCTGCTTACTCACTGCAACGCTGGGGCATTAGCTACTGCTGGGTATGGCACAGCATTGGGTGTTGTACGTTCTGCATGGAGGGAAGGACGTTTAGAACGTTTATTTGCCGATGAAACCCGTCCTCGTTTGCAAGGCGCAAAACTCACCACTTGGGAATGTGTGCAAGAAGGTATTCCAGTAACATTAATTACTGATAATATGGCAGCCCATTGTATGAAACAGGGTTTGATTCATGCTGTAGTTGTGGGTGCCGATCGCATTGCTGCTAATGGTGACACTGCCAATAAAATTGGTACATATAGTGTGGCGATCGCAGCTAAAGCACATAATATCCCTTTCTTTGTCGCTGCACCCCTTTCTACTGTTGATTTTGAATTAGCCGATGGCAGCCAAATTCCTATTGAAGAACGCGAACCAACAGAAATTTATCAAGTTGGTGATACGATTCTCACACCTGCGGGTGTAGATTTTTATAACCCAGCTTTTGATGTGACTCCGGCTGAGTTGATTACAGCCATCATTACAGAGAATGGAGCGATCGCACCTGATAAATTAGCAAAATCACCCGTCTCTACTAGGGCGTGTTATCAAAAAACAAAAATTACCCCCCTTAATCCCCCCTTGTAAAGGGGGGAAACAAGAAATCCAGTTCCCTCCCCAATACATACGGGGAGGGTTAGGGTGGGGTAATTCGACTAGTGACTAATTAACCCTAATAGAATTAACCAAAATGTTGAATAATTGCCTCGGCAAATTCAGAACATTTTAAGGGTTCAACTGGCGGTTCCAGCAACCGGGCTAAATCGTAAGTCACTTGACTATTTGCGATCGCATCGCTTAAACCTTTCTTAATTAGGTCTGCCGCTTCTTGCCAACCCAGAAATTCCAGCATCATCACACCAGACAAAATCACTGAACCAGGATTAATCCGATCTAATCCGGCGTGTTTGGGTGCAGTGCCGTGAGTAGCCTCAAATATGGCACTAGAATCACCAATATTTGCCCCTGGCCCCATTCCTAATCCCCCAACAATGGCGGCGGCGGCATCAGACAAATAATCGCCGTTCAAGTTCATTGTCGCCAAAATCGAATACTCATCCGGTCTGGTTTGGATTTGTTGAAAAATACTGTCAGCAATCCGATCATTCACCAAAACTTTCTCTTTCCATTTGCCATCGCCGTGGGTTGCCCAAATTGTGTTAAGAACAGTTTCAACTTCCTTGACAATTTGCGCTTTCTTTTCTTCAGTGAGACTATCAAACCCAGGATCAATCTCGCGGGCGTTTTCTTCCAAGGAAATATTCGGATTTTTTTCCTTGTTGCTCAAAATCCAAGATTCTCGTTCGGTGACAGTTTCTTGGCGAAATTCGCTGGTTGCTAGTTCATAACCCCAATCGCGGAAAGCGCCTTCGGTATACTTCATGATGTTGCCCTTATGCACCAAAGTCACTTGTTGTTTGTTTTTGGGCAATAGCAAGGCGTGTTTGATGGCACGTCTAACTAGACGCTGGGAACCAGTTTTGCTGATGGGTTTGATGCCAATACCAGAATCAAGAGGAATGCGTTTTTTTCCGTGTTCTGGGGTGGCGGGGATCAGTTCTTCATTGAGAATTTTAATTAAGCGATCGCCAATTTCGCTACCTTGTCGCCACTCAATACCTAAATAAATATCTTCCGTATTCTCCCGATAAACAATTACATCAAGCTTTTCGGGATTTTTATGAGGTGAGGGCGTACCTGCATAGTAACGGCAAGGACGCACGCAAGCATACAAGTCAAAAATCTGTCGCAGCGCTACATTTAAAGAACGAATTCCCCCCCCAACGGGAGTAGTCAAAGGCCCTTTAATAGCTACACCATATTCTTCAATTGCCGTGAGAGTGTCTTGAGGTAAATATTGGTATGTTCCGTATAAATCGCAGGCTTCATCCCCAGCGTAAACTTTGAACCAACTAATTTGACGCTGACCCTTATATGCTTTAGCTACCGCAGCATCTAGCACCTTTTGGGTAGCAGGCCAGATGTCTATACCTGTACCATCGCCACGAATAAAGGGGATAATTGGATTGTCCGGTACGATTGGTTCACCATTTTTGAAGGTGATTTTTGCTCCGGTTGCGGGGGGGGTAATCTTTTCGTACATCGTTCACACACTCCTAATCGATACACTGCTATTCAAAAAAACCTTATGTGGCAGGCTTGTATATTTTGCTATGTATTTTGTTCACCAAGCCATAAGGCGCAGATTTTCCCCCTGTTCCCCACATTATTTGGGGATTAAGTGTGGGATTCAGTGAAGCGATCGCAATTTTGTACGATCAAAAATAGTAAACTACTTTTCGCTATCAGTGCTTCACCTTAGAGGAGCCAGATAGCTTAACGCTCTTTCACTGACCGCTAAAACAAGAATGGCATGACAGACCCAATGATTTTATCAGGCCCTGCAAATGACATCGACTCTCTCCGAAGACCATTAATCGCTGGGTCTGAAAAAGTCCAACAGCAGATAATCCCACAATTAGCTGAGTTGGGTAATGAGGGATTAGACGTGTTGATGGAATTTTTACTGAAACGGCGTGAGAACCCAGCGACTTGGGTCGATGGCAAAGCTTACCAAGTTCTCTATAACTCCGATGCACCTCAAGCCAAAGAATTTCTGCGCTCTTGTTTTCCTGAAGGAATTGTACCTCTAAAATCAGAGTGCGGGATTAACTACAATTCTTTGCAACAGCTACTAGCTGTTCAAGACTTCCAAGCAGCCGATCGCGTCACCATCGAAAAAATGTGTGAACTATCAGGGCCAACGGCTGTACAACGAAAATGGTTGTACTTTACTGAGGTAGAAAATACCTCCGCTATTGACTTGCAAACCATTAACAACCTCTGGTTAGTCCACTCCGAAGGTAAATTTGGTTTTTCAGTGCAGCGAGAAATCTGGTTAAGTTTGGGTAAAAACTGGGAGAACTTTTGGCCGAAAATTGGCTGGAAAGCAGGTAATAACTGGACGCGATACCCTAACGGGTTTACCTGGGATTTAAGTGCGCCTAGAGGTCATTTACCCCTCTCTAATCAACTTCGGGGAGTAAGAGTCTTTGCTTCTTTACTTTCTCACCCAGCGTGGTCTAAGAATCCAGAAAAATGATTTTAAGCCTACGGACAAACAGATTATGATCAATTCCACCAACCGAGAATTCTACGTCATCATTGAACGGGATGAAGATGGCTACTATGTTGGAGAAGTTCCTCAGCTAAAAGCCTGTTACAGTCAGGGAGAAACAATTGATGAGTTGATGGCTAATATGAAACAAGTCATTGAACTTTGTTTGGAGAATGTCTGAGAAGTCAAAAATCTCATGCTGTAGTCTGCGATCAGAGTATGACTTAAAAAGTCTAAGGGTTAGAAAGTTGGGCCCTGAACGAAAGAGCTTTGGTAAGACAACAATTCGTTTAGAACCTGATGTTGCACAGGTTTTTCCCAATGCCGATGCCGTGAATGAGGCTCTAAGATTTCTGATTAGAGTTGTGCAGGACAACCAAGTTTCTGCATTTACAAAGCAGCCTCACAGTTCCTCAGAGGGGGCAGATAAAACCCCCTAGTACTGAGTTGGAGGTTAATTAGCGCAGATCTCAAACTGAAAATATCAAATTAGATAATGGCAAACGTTCGTCTAGAAGATATTAAGCGTAGATTTAATAATGTCACCGCTATTGAGGATATTACCTTTGAAATTCCTGATGGCGAGTTTTGGGTTTTAGTCGGGCCGTCGGGTTGTGGTAAATCTACAATTTTGCGAACGATCGCGGGTTTAGAAACCGCTACATCTGGCAAACTTTTTATTGGCGATCGCTTGGTGAATAATATCCCAGCCAGACAAAGAGATGTAGCGATGGTGTTCCAAAACTACGCTCTCTATCCTCACATGAGTGTGGCAGAAAACATCGGCTTTGGCTTGCAAATGCGGAAGGTTGACCGAAAAATCATTCAAGAACGGGTGATGAATGTAGCGCGATCGCTTTCTTTGGATCACTTGCTGGATCGTAAGCCGAAACAACTTTCCGGGGGACAACAACAACGGGTAGCATTAGGGAGAGCGATCGCTCGTGAACCACAAGTATTTTTACTTGATGAACCTTTATCTAATTTAGATGCCCAATTGCGCGATGATACAAGGGCAGAATTGAAACAGCTACATCAAGAGTTAGGCATTACAACAATTTACGTCACCCACGATCAAGTCGAAGCGATGACTCTGGCTGATAAAATTGTCGTGCTAAATCGTGGACGGATTCAACAAATCGGCGATCCCCAAACTATTTATGCAAGTCCGGCTAATCAGATGGTGGCAACTTTTTTAGGCAGTCCCCCAATGAATATTTTGCCTGCAATCTATGAAAGTAGTGGTTTTGATGTAAGTGGACAGTTATTAACAATTCCAGCAGTTGTGAAAGAAAAATTGCAGTTGCGTCAGGGACACAGTTATGATTTGGGGATTCGTCCAGAGCATATTTTTATTAACGAACCGCCCTCCGGGTTCACAGTCGCTTACGGCGGGAAACCCGCCTACAGCGCTGATTCACCAAGTCGCCAAGGACGCCAAGAAGTAAATGAGGGTCAGCTGATTGTGGAAGTTAAGGTGGTGGAGCCTTTGGGAAGGGAAACTTTGATTCGTGCTGGTTTACTTGGTTCGGCGGTGGTGTTGAATTTTCAGGTGGGCGGGGATGTGCGTCCGCGTCCAGGCGATCGGCTTTCTCTACAACTTGATTTAAATCAATTGTTTGTGTTTGATCCCAAAACTGGAGACAGAATCTTATAAATAGTTTTTTAAACTGCCATAAATAATCACCAATTTCCAATTTTTTGTAGCCAGAATCTAAGAAAATAATAACTGCAATAAATACTTAATGGATTCGCTGCAAAAACTTATATGACTATTAATCGACGCCATTTCTTGTTTTTACTTACATCAGGAGCGGGTGCTTTTGCATTAGATGCTTGTGCATTGGCAGAGAAATCTCCTCAGGGAAACACTGCAACTTCTGACACAACACCAAATACAAAACTAAATACAACAGCAAATACAACAGGGGCTATCCAACTACCGCCTTTACCTTACGCCTACGAAGCACTTGAACCACACATCGATGCCAAAACGATGCAATTTCACCACGATAAACACCATGCAACTTATGTGAAAAACCTGAATGCAGCGTTAGCCAAACATCCAGAACTCAAAGGTAAAAGTGTTGAAGAACTGTTGCAAAAACTTGATACCGTACCACAAGATATTCGCAAAACAGTACGCAATAATGGCGGTGGTCATGTCAACCACTCAATGTTCTGGCAAATTATGAAGCCGAAAGGTGGGGGAGAACCAACGGGAAATATAGCCTCCGCGATTAATCAAAATTTTGGTTCTTTTGCAGCTTTCAAAAAACAGTTTAATGAAGCTGGTGCTGGTCGTTTTGGTAGTGGTTGGGTTTGGTTAGTGCGTAACAAAGGTGGCAAGTTGGAAGTGACCACTACAGCCAATCAAGATACTCCCTTAAGTGCAGGTAAATATCCTATCTTGGGTAATGACGTATGGGAACATGCATATTATCTCAATTACCAGAATCGCCGCGCCGATTATTTAGATGCTTGGTGGAACGTGGTTAATTGGGATGAGATTAACAAGCGATTTGCAGCAGCAAGTAAACTTGCCTGAGGCAAGACAATAATTTAGAGTTATAGGCACTTATAAAATGGCAACAGAAACAGTATTCTGTTGCCATTTTTGTGATGTAATACCAATTTGAAAAAAGAATGCGACAAATGGTAAATGTATAGAAGCAGCATTTGGGGGGTGTGATGGCAGGGATAACCCGGATAGAGATTAAAGAAAGTGCTGAGGAACTAGAGGCACTGCTACGTCAACAGCGTAATGCACGACTAAAAGAGCGCGTACAAGCGCTTTATATGATAAAAGATCAAGGAACGAGCGTGTGTGCGTAGCTTGCCGCCGAAGGCATCGCTAAAATACTAGGAAAGCATCGAAGCACAGTACAAAGGTGGTTGGCAGAGTATCGTGAAACTGGAATCGAGACTATGCTTGAATTTGGTGTAAGTCCAGGTCGAACAAGAGTAATACCAAATTGGGCAGTTGAAAGTCTCAAGAAACAATTAGAACAGCCAGAAATTGGTTTTGCAGGGTATAAACAAATTCAGCATTGGCTTGGTACTATCTTAGGAGTAGAAGCTGAATATGCCACGGTACATCATTTAGTTTGAAGTGGGAGTTATTCGATAATCTAGAACATTTGCGAACTAAGGTTGCTGAACTTCTTGCTCAACTGACTTCTCAAGTGGCTGCTTCTCTGACTGGTTATGATTTCATTTTGAATGCCCTATCTGTCGCAAACATTTTTTGAATTGGTATAAGTCTTGTTATTCAAAAGCAGATATAACGAATCAAAATATAAATTTATCCTGATTTTCCGAACTTATAACTCCTCAATAAGCAGGCGTATTGAACCTAACTGAGGATCGCTTTAATTATCAAGGTTAATTTGGGAATCCTATACATAGCCAATGACAATCGTCAGGATGTAAGGAGAGCCAATCTGAGGTGATGCTATCAAATAAGAAAAGTTTTCATGCCAAGGGGAATCTACCGCTACGCTTAGTGCTTGTGTTTCCTTTCGTTTTGCAAATTTTCGCCGCAGTAGGGCTAACAGGCTATTTATCTCTCCGCAACGGACAACAAGCAGTGAATGATTTAGCCAATCGATTGCAACATGAAGTTAGCGATCGCATTGACCAGCATTTAGATAGTTATCTTAATACAGGTCGTCATTTAGCTGAAATTAACGGCGGCGCGATGGATATGGGATTACTTCACCCGGACAATCCACAGCAACTTGGGCAGTTTTTCTGGAAGCAACTTCAACTGCATAATATTGGCTATATTGGTTTTTGCTTACAGACAGGAGATTTTGCAGGTGCTGGACGCTTCTTTGATGATGGTCGCGTTACAGTCGATGAAGTTTCCCGCAAGCGCAATGGCAACCAACATTGGTATATCTACAACACAGATAAACTAGGGAATCGGGCTAAACTGGCGATCGATAATGGCCCTTACATTGCAATGCAAGAAGCTTGGTGTGAAGAACCAGCAAAAACAGGCAAATCGATGTGGACGCTTTATCAATGGCAATCGCCGCCTTACACGCTATCTGTGTCTGCCAATCGTCCGGTTTATGACAAAAACAAGAATTTAATTGGTGTTATTGGAGTTGACCAGCGACTCACGCAGATTAGTGATTTTCTCCAGCAGCTAAAAGTTAGTCCAGCTGGGAAAACTTTTATTTTGGAACGCAATGGATTGTTAATTGCAAGTTCCAACAAAGAACAACCTTTTACGCTTGTTAATGGCAAAGCTAAACGGCTTTATGGCTCTGACAGTAAAGATCCACTGATTCAAGCTACTACAAAACATTTAACTGAGCGTTTTAAGAGTTTATCAACCATCAAAGACAATCAGTCGCTGGAATTTCAACTTAACGGTCAGCGCCATTTTGTTCAAGTAGCACCTTGGCGGGATGAATGGGGGTTAGATTGGCTGGTGGTTGTGGCGGTTCCAGAATCGGACTTTATGGGACAAATTAATGCCAACACGCGCACAACACTTTTGTTATGTCTGGGTGCATTAACATTAGCAACAATTTTAGGCTTCTATACCTCTCGTTGGATTGCCCATCCTATTTTGCGCTTGAGTCAAGCATCAGAATCGATTGCAGCAGGTGAATTAAACCAACAGGTAGAAGTACCGCCAGTGGATGAATTGGGTAGATTGGCGCAGTCCTTCAACCGCATGGCGCAGCAGTTACGAGACTCTTTCACCACTATTGAGCAAACCAATCAACAATTAGCTAAAACTAATGAAGAATTAGAAAGTCGCGTAGAAGAACGCACCCACGAGTTAAAGGAAGCGAAACTTACTGCCGATGCTGCCAATCATGCCAAAAGCGATTTTCTCGCAAACATGAGCCATGAACTGCGGACACCGCTCAACGGGATTTTAGGCTATGCCCAAATTCTTGCCCGGACTGCATCTGACGAAAAACAACAGCGTGGCATCGATATTATCTATCAATGTGGTTCGCATTTACTGACTTTAATTAACGATATTCTCGACTTATCTAAAATCGAAGCTCGCAAACTAGAACTACATCTAGTTCCATTTTATCTACCTGCATTTCTACAAAGTGTTGTGGAAATCTGCCGCATTAAAGCCGAACAAAAGGGTATTGAGTTTATTTATCAGCCGCCGAAGAATTCAGCAATTGGTATTGTTGCTGATGAGAAGCGTCTGCGACAAGTTTTGATTAACTTGCTGGGAAATGCCATTAAGTTTACCGACAAAGGCAGTGTCACATTTAAAGTGGAAGTTCTGTTAGGGGATATAACTAATCTTCGCTTCTATATTCAGGATACGGGCATCGGCATGAGTCCCCAGCAATTAGAGAAAATCTTCCTCCCCTTTGAGCAAGTCGGGGATAGCAAACGTCAAAGCGAAGGAACAGGATTAGGACTTGCTATCAGCCAGCGATTTGTTGAGTTGATGGCCAGTCAAATCCAGGTTGAAAGCCAATTAGGGGTTGGTAGTAAGTTTTTCTTTAATATTAACTGTGCGATCGCAACTGATTGGGTACAAGCAAATTCCCTAACATCATCTGGCAGAATTATCGGATACGCTGGCATTACCTCTGTGAAAGAGAATCGCAAAAAAATCCTAATTGTCGATGACCGTTGGGAAAATCGCTCAGTGATTGTCAATCTTTTGGAACCCCTTGGTTTTGAGGTTATCGAAGCCAACAACGGACAAGAGGGTTTAGAAAAAATTGCACGCGATCGCCCCGATGTGATCATTTGTGATTTAGCCATGCCCGTAATGGATGGCTGGGAAATGCTCAAACAATTGCGTCAGTCTGAAACTTTACGTGATGCTATCGTGATTGTCTCTTCTGCTAGCGTGTTTGAGATTGACCGCCAAAAGAGTTTAGCTGCTGGTGGTAACGATTTCTTAGCAAAACCCGTGCAAGCAGATGAACTTTATGCTGTATTAGCCAAGCAATTAAAATTAAATTGGGTATATAAAAATACCAGAACAGAATCCTCAATCGCTACAGATGCAAGCGCTAAAACCATTTTAATTCCAAGCATTTCTGATTTAAAAGGGTTATTAGAACATGTGGAAACTGGGTACTTTAGAGGTATCCGAGAAGAATTGGATCAATTAGCTCAATTAGATGAACAATATCAACCCTTTATTCAAGAACTTAGGGAATTGGTTAAAGGCTTCAATATTCAGACAGTTCGTCATTTTCTTCAAGAGTCGATAAACCAATCTCAAGAATCAACAGAAATTTAGCTAGGAGATTGAAAACTAATGGCAAATGATGAAAAAGGTCAAACAATTCTGATTATTGACGATCATCCAACTAATATTGAAGTGCTATATGATGCACTCGACCGATCAGGTTATAAAGTTCTAGTAGAAATGGATGGTTTGCACGGTATCGAAACGATTAAAAACTACCCTCCTGATTTAATTTTACTAGATGTAATGATGCCAGGAATTGATGGCTTTGAAACCTGCCGTCAATTAAAATCTCAGCAGACTACCTGTGAGATTCCAATTATTTTCATGACTGCTCTTAATGATACAACCGATAAAGTCAAAGGTTTAGCCTTAGGAGGTGTCGATTATATTACAAAGCCATTTCAACAAGAAGAAGTTCTTGCACGCATTAAGATTCACCTGAAACTGCGACAAGCAAATTTAGAATTAGCTCGACAAAAGGATATTTTAGAACAACGGGTACAAGAACGCACCGCAGAGCTTTCGCAAGCGCTAGATAATTTTAAAAACGCACAATTGCAATTAGTCCAAAGTGAAAAAATGGCAACTTTGGGTAACTTAGTTGCAGGGGTAGCGCACGAAATTAACAACCCTCTTGGATTTCTCAAAGGCAGCCTAAATAATGCTCAAGAGTATATCCAAGATTTATTTAAGTATGTGCAATGTGTGCATCAACATTATCCCCAACTGACACCGGCCGTCACCAACCTTGCCGAGAAAATTGACTTAGAATTTCTTACTGAGGACTTACCAAAGCTACTAGGTTCGATGCATGTAGCAACAGAACGTATTATGGACATTAGCACTAGTCTCCGCACCTTTTCCAGAGCCAATACATCTGAAAAAGTTGCTTGCGACCTGCATGAAGGAATTGAGAGTACACTGTTAATTTTGAAGTATCGCCTCAAACCGTCCCAAAAACGTCCAGCGATTGAGGTAGTTACAGATTATGGTAAATTACCGCCTGTTAAATGCTTTTTAGGACAATTAAATCAAGTATTTATGAATATCCTTGCCAATGCAATTGATGTATTAGATACAGAAAGCGTTGGACGAACATTTGCCCAATTACAAGCTAATTCTCAACAAATTATAATTCGCACTGAAGTATCCAGCGACGAGAATACGGTAGTAATTAAAATCAAAGATAACGGGCCGGGAATGCCAGAGGATATTAAAGGACATATCTTTGACCACTTATTTACCACTAAAGACGTTGGCAAGGGAACAGGATTGGGATTAGCGATCGCTCGTCAAATTGTCGAAGAAACGCACAATGGTAAGTTAATCTGCAACTCCATTCTGGGTGAGGGCACAGAATTTGTTATTAAGATTCCAGTATCTTAATAGCTAATATCTTAATGACAGATACAAGGAAAAAGAAATTCTTTTTCCCCACTATTCTCATGTTCCCCTCAAAGCGGCTTTTGAGTAGGTATACCAACAGCACGAGGAAAATTAGCTGGTGTGGTAGCTACCTTACGCAAATAAACACAGTGCCGAATGCTGCAACTCAGGGGTGTTGTAAATTGTTCGATTGATTCAATGACACCACCCAAATGCTTCACAGCATTCTGCAAAGCAATTGTTTCATCCTCTGTCCAATTACCGCGATAAATTATGGCTAAACCTCCCTGTTTGAGCAGTGGTAAAGTATATTCTGCACAGACAGAAGCTGATCCTACAGCACGGATTAATGCAATATCGTAAGCTTGCCGATGCTGCGGGTGATGACCGATTTCTTCAGCCCTACCAACTAGAGTTTTGGCATTGCTAAGGGCAAGTTCAGTTAATATATTGTCGATAAAAGAAATTTTTTTCCGAGTGGAATCGAGAAGATTAATTGTGCAATTAGGTACAGTAATTGCTGCTGGAACACCCGGAAAACCCGCACCTGTACCAATATCAATGAGAGCAGGGGAAGCAGGAGAGAAATTTGCTGATAAAAGAGGTGCAATTCCTCGCTGAGAATCCCAGAGATGTTTTTCCCAAAACTCTTGGGGGTCAGTGATCCGAGTTAAATTTAGTTGGCGATTACCTTCCAGGATTAACTCATAAAGCCTTTGGAATTGCGCTTGCTGTTGGACACTTGGTTGCCAATTGAGAGTTTGCTGCCAGATTTCTGCCATCTCAGGCAATAAGTTAGTCATTTGTCATTTGTCATTTGTCATTTGGTATGAAACATGGGGTATAGTTTTTCTCTTTGTCCCCTTGTCCCCTTGTCCCCCTGCTCTTTTCTCACACAGTTGGTAAAGGTTCTTTAGCTTTGGCTTCTAGTGACTTTGGGTCTACTGATTGTAGTTCACCGTGGTTGAGTGTCCAGCAACGGTCTGCGATCGCTAACAGATCCCCAGCATCGTGTGTCACTACCAACAGCGTCCAATCTTGTTTGAGTTTCGCTAATAAATTTACCAGTTGCCGACGCATTGACCAATCTAACCCAGCTGTGGGTTCATCCAATAACAGTAAATTTGGCTGGCGAATCAATTGCACTGCCAAAGCTAAACGTCGTTGCTGACCACCACTTAAAGCATAGGGAGCGGCAAAGAGCGATAAATGGTCTAATCCCACTTCGGTTAGGGCCTGTCTGACTCGTTCTGACCCTAACTCAGGATGTCCTAAACGCAATTCTTCTAAAATTGAACCACCGCAAAAGTGACGCTCTGGAAATTGAAATACCAACCCAGCTAACTGTTGCAGCTGTTCGGCTATAAGTTCTTGTTCCCGCCAAAAGAGTGCGCCGCTAGTGGGTTCAGCTAGTCCAGACAAAATTTCTAGTAAGGTACTTTTACCCGAACCACTCGCGCCAATAATCAGACCTAGCTGCTGGGGTGCTAATTCCAAGTTGATCGATTTGAGAATCGCTGTTGGGCACGCTGTCGGGTGATAATTTAAATTTCGGAGATAGAGCATTTGTTAAGATTACCAAAAAGTCAGCAAATTACTGATTAGCTACACTGAAAGCATCTGGAAAATTCCAAGAAAGGATTAACACCTTAATTTAGCAGCAAGAATCATCCACTTTTTCTCTATTGTGGCAGAGTCATCCTTAAAACTTTGGCTCTAACCAGCTTAGGAACATGAAAAAATTACCAAAGTCAACCTTTATATAAGAAAATTTTGGTTGAAGCAGAGGCAAGTTAAAATTAACCATTTTTTGCATTCTAAGTAACACATACAACTATTTCAACCGCAAATATTCTGAGGGTTAAAATGACTAAAAGGTTTTCTTCGCTTCGATTAGTAGTGTCTGCTAAACTCACTAACCTTGCTCAGACTGCTTTTGGCGCTGCGTTCGCACTTAGTCTGTGGGTAAATCCTTCTCTGGCTGGCGATCCGTTTCGCAATCGTGAACCTCATCAAATTGGCGACCAAACAGAAGCCGCTTTTAAAGCGATTTTCCAACAGGGCAATTATCCAGCAGCACAGCGTTATCTGGAACAAGCACTATCCAAAGAGCCAAATGAACCTCTAGCTTATGCCATGAGCGCATCTTTAGCATACGGAAATAAGGATTGGGCTAAACTAGATACCTACAGCCAAAAAACTCTAGAAACTGGACAAAAACTGATTTCTAGCGATCCATTGCGTGGTAATTTATACACTGCTGTTGGCCATTTTTTAGAGGGAGCAGCAATTATCACCCGTAAGGGTACAGTCAACGGTGTGCCGCAAGCCTTTAGTCGGTTGCGGCAAGTTTATGAATATTTGGACAAAGCTGAAGCAATTTCTGCCAACGATCCAGAACTGAATTTAATCAAGGGTTATATGGATTTACTGTTGGCGGTTAATTTGCCTTTTGCTAGCCCGGATCAGGCAATTGGACGCTTAGAACAAAATGCTGCTCCTGGGTATCTAGTAGATCGAGGTATTGCTCTTGCTTACCGCGATTTAAAACGGTATCCACAGGCGCTAGAGTATGTCAACCGGGCGATCAAAACGACATCAGATAATCCAGAAATTTATTATCTGAAAGCCCAAATACTGAAACAACTGGGGCAAAGAGAAAAAAGCCAGCAGATGCTCCAAGAAGCGATCGCTAATTTTGACAAAGCACTGACTAAAAAATCCCAACTCCCAGGCGATTTAGTCAAACAAATTGAACGTGAACGCAGCAGTGCTGTTAGCCTGAAGAATCCTTAGTCCCCACTCCCTACTTTGATATGCTTATTTGCAGAAGAGTAATTGAGATAATAAACTAAAATGGATATTCGGTTCCGCGAAATTAATCCTTTTGATATGTGGATTTGGCTGAAATTTAGCACAAATCCTTCTGCCCGTGAAAAGCAGTATGTAGAAGAAGTCTTTAATTCCTGGTTTTATTTAGGTAAATTGGGTGCATTTAATGCAGAAAATCTCCAGGTACAGGATACTGGACTCGATATCAGCTACATGAATTATGATGAGCAAGGGTATGACAAAAGTCTACTAGCACTGATGCACAACATTGGTGAGTTTGAATATGAGGGACAGTGGGGGCGTTGTTGGTTTGACTTAGGAACCAGTGATGCGATCGCATTAGATATTTTAATCAACGCCCTCACCCAGCTAAGTCAGGAATATGTCACCATTGAACAATTGTACATCGGCGGCGAAAATCCAGATTGGCCTATTGAGGATAGCGAAAGCCGTCCTCAGTCTATTTACGATAATTAGTTACCAAAATGAATAAAGCAGGCGAAATTCGGGTAATAGCCTTGGGGCTAATTCGGGATGGCGAACGCATATTTCTTTCTGAAGGCTACGATCCCGTAAAGCAAGAAAGATTTTATCGTGCTTTAGGCGGTGGTGTTGAATTTGGCGAAACCAGTCGCGCCGCCTTGGAACGAGAGTTTCAAGAGGAAATTCAGGCAGATTTAACGAATATTAAATATTTGGGTTGTATAGAAAACCTGTTTACATTTAGTGGTAGGCAAGGTCATGAAATTATTCAGCTTTATCAATGTGACTTTGCTGATTCAAAATTTTATCAACTAGAAAGTTTAGTTTTTTCCGAATCACCAACTCATAAACATACAGCATTATGGATAGATATTTCTCGCTTGAAATCTGGGGAATTACGATTAGTACCTGAAGTATTTTTTGACTATTTATAAAACATTGCTTAGGTAGATCAGCAAACCCTTGACAAAACTTAGCGGTTATACGTAACTTCACAATGTATCTGGATCTAACTCTTGGGTTTTACCTGCACGGTATTCAGCCATTGCTTCGGTTGCAAGTTTGGCAAGCATATCTGGAGAACGGGCAAAAGCTTGATCCCAACAGCGTTCATCTTCTAGTTCTGCCAAAATCATTGCCGCGATGCCTGCGGCGGGCTACGCCTACGCATCTTGTTCATTGGCAGGCAAATTTTTTAGTTTAGCGATCGCTTGTTCAAGTAGCTCAGTCATGGCTGTTATACGAAAGTCATACTATAAATTATCCCTGCTTGCACTTTGTTGGGGTTGTTAGGGTGCGATCGCTCTCAATAGCAGAGGTGGAGTAGAAGCAACTGTTAATTTCCTAACCTACAGCGAAGGCAATCGCCTTGAAATCCTAAACTTCACCTTGTAACTCTTCTAGATCATCTACTGTCAGTGGTGCTTGGCCACTATGGCGCACATACAATACATTAACTGTAGTACCTCGAATCGTAAAAAGTACTCGGTATACATTTTTGGCTTTCCCATAAAGAAGTTGACGTACTTCTTCTGGAAAAATTTCATGTTCGACTGCTAAAGCACAACGTTGGGGCTTCTCTTGTAGGGTAGCAATAGCATTCATCAATCCTCGAAACCAACGATCAGCAAATTCAGGATTCCGTTCTCGATACTAGCGATAAGCTTGCTCAATCTCAGTTTCCGCGATTGGGGTAATCTCAACCTGAAATGCCATACTTTTGTTGCATTTCTTGGACAAAATCCTCAATTGGGCGAGTTTTACCAGCGTTGAGTTCCTCGAAACCTTGTCCAATACCTGCAATTGTCTCCAACTGATCAATCAGTTGGCGTAATTTACTGGGGTCGATTTTGCCAGGAGCTAGAAAGGTAACGAGGACTTGGGAGCGATCGCTAATATCTTGCGGTAGCTGGGTGAGATGAATTTGTCCATCCTGATAAATGCCCTCGATAGTTTTTATCATGAATTAAAGTTGGGTTGGTATTTCCTTTAATTCTACTAAACTATACTCAAAGGGCTGGGTTTAGAATTCCCGCCTGCTCCTGACAGATAAAGTGTATCGTCCTTACTTACTCTCTGAAATAGCTTTTTGTAAACTTTCATTTCTGCGATTGAGTTAGGTATCTAATGGCTGGCATAAGGAAGTCGGCACGATAAAACCCATGTATGTTTAGTTTTATAAAAACTCTGGAATGACCAAATTCTAAGCTGTTTCCTGATTTTATATTTCATTAAATAGGTTGATTTTTTAAAACTGACCTTCTTAGCAGTAGATAGACGAGTTTATCTAATTTAAATTTGCAAATTAAATGTGGAACAGCTTAGTGGCAAAGATATCTTTACAGGTGGTGTGGGTGGCGTTGGCGTAGCCCACTGTAACCCTTTGGGGAAGCAAGCTACGCGTAGCGTCTGTCTACGACACGCTGCACGAACGCAGAGAAGGTATCGCTCTGTTTTCAATACATACACAATCAAAATTTTTAAAAGTGAGAAATAGTTGACTAGTATCCTAATATGCTGTAACTTGATGTCTTGTAAGCTAATTTGTGAAGTAAACAAGAAATCAACAAGCAAGACTCTCGATATTACGAGAGTTTTGATGATGTTTTTTGTAATTCCAGCATTAACGATAAATAAAATATTTAAATTCGGAGAGTTGCGTTGACTACAGCATCTAAGTTTGCGTTAGGTACTTGTTTGCTTCCCCTCACACTCAGTGCTACCCTCTTGCCAGCTATCATAGGCAAAGCCCAAAATCCTCCTCCACCGGAGGCTGGGAGTGGTCGAGTTGAGCGTGAAGCTGTTCGCACAAATAAGTATGTAGTAGTAGCTGCAAATCCACTAGCATCAGCAGCCGGACGCGATGTTCTACGTCGTGGAGGTAGTGCTGTAGATGCTGCTATTGCAGTCCAAATGGTATTGACGTTGGTAGAGCCACAATCTTCAGGTATTGGTGGTGGTGCTTTCCTTGTTTACTACGATGCCAAAACTAAGAAGTTGGTCACTTATGATGGTCGAGAAACTGCACCGGCTGCGGCTAAACCAGATCGCTTTCTTGATGTTAATGGCAAACCATTACAGTTTTATGATGCTGTGGTCGGAGGTAAATCTGTAGGTGTGCCTGGGGTGTTACGAATGCTAGAGTTGGCACACAAAAAATATGGCAAGTTACCTTGGTCTCAACTGTTTCAAGGAGCTATCCAACTTTCTGAACAAGGTTTTCCACTTTCACCACGTTTGTACACTCTGCTAAGTAAGGATCTATATCTATCTCGCAACGAGCCAGCTAAGAGCTATTTCTATCAACCCGATGGTACACCCAAGCCAATTGGTACAAGATTGGTCAATCAGCCTTTGGCAGAGGTATTGCGTCAGATTGCCAAAGGAGGCGCTAATGCCTTTTATCAAGGAAATATTGCAAAAGACGTAGTAGCTACAGTGAGGCAAGCTGCTGTACCAGGTGACTTAACCACCACTGATCTAGTGCAATATCAAGCTAAACTACGAGAACCAGTTTGTGGCACTTATCGAATTTACAAAGTTTGCGGCATGGGGCCTCCAAGTTCTGGTGGTTTAACCGTACTGCAAATTTTAGGTATTCTTCAACAATTTAATCTGGCAGCTTTAAAGCCAGCTTCTTTAGAAGCAGTCCATTTATTTTCTGAAGCTGGACGTTTAGCCTATGCTGACAGAAATTTATATATAGCTGATACAGATTTTGTCCGAGTACCAGTCAAAGAATTAATTAACCCTAACTACCTGAAGTTACGGGCAGCGAAAATCAATCCTGAACGTTCAATCGGTCAAGCCCAAGCAGGTAATCCATTGTTACAGCAAGCACGTCGCTGGGGTAAAGATCAATCTAAGGATTTGCCATCTACTAGTCATGTTTCAATTGTCGATGCGGCGGGTAACGCTATTTCAATGACTACTAGCATTGAAGATGCTTTTGGCTCAAGATTAATGGTACGAGGCTTTTTACTTAACAACCAACTAACAGATTTCTCTTTTTCACCAACATCAGAAGGAAAGCCCGTTGCTAATCGCATAGAAGCCAAGAAACGTCCTAGAAGCTCAATGGCTCCCATGATGGTTTTTGATCGCAATGGCAAGCTAGTAATGGTAATTGGTTCAGCTGGTGGGCCGCAAATTATTAATTATGTCGCTAAGGCAATAGTAGGGCATCTCGACTGGGGATTAGACATTCAGCAAGCGCTAGCTTTGCCAAATTTTGGTAGTCGTAATGGCCCAACTGAACTAGAAGAAAATACAGATGTTGCTAAACTCAAACCTGCTTTAGAAGCCAAGGGGCATACAGTCAGTATTCTACAACTAACCAGTGGTTCCACTGGAATTGTACTAACTAATCAAGGACTAATTAGTGGTGCTGACCCACGTCGTGAAGGAGCGCCTTTGGGTGAGTAACAGCTAGTGCCGGAAGGCAAAAGTCAACTTTTGACTTTTGCCGAGCACAGCCGAGGTAGCGCAGTCCAAAGGAGTCGAAGGGTCAAATGTCAAAAAGCTTGTGTTATCAGCTTTTTTTTGATTGTGAATTGTATCTCTATTTACGCCGTGCTGTACTAGGTCGATTAGAAGAAGTAGTATAGCTAGTTTTGAGCAAGTATTTTCTCTTTTTCAATATCAAAAATTACTCAACATTTCTTTGGCATAAAACTATGAGATGGTTCTCAAAAATAGCATTTACAACTACTCTTAGTATTTTCAGCTTGCTAGGAAGCTCAGTTAACCAAGTGCAAGCTGCATCTGTGGACTATACTTTTACGCAATCAGGCTGGGAAGGCGGAGGTATCTTGTCTGGTTCATTTTCTGGTGTGGATCAAAATAATGATGGGTTGATTTACACAGGTGAGTTGAGTAAGTTTGATTTGATATTTTCTGGTAACTCCAAAGTTCCTCAAGAGAAATGGTCGGGTGTATCTAGTTTAAGTTCTTTTGGATTTAACTATAGTAATTCTAAATTAGCTTTCTCAACTTCTGAAAATTTAGATGAGTATACTGCTAATGTTGTTGGTTTACCTTATCTTAATTATATTGGCAAGCCTTTTCTTGCTAACTATATTTCCTCTTCTGAAATTCAACCATTTGTAGTTGCAAAATCTATTCCCGAACCTACCTTTGGATTTGCTAGTTTAGCTGCCTTAAGTTTTATCCTATTACTAAAATTGAACAACTCCCGATGATGGTGAACAGCTAGCAAATACATTAAATTTACCTATTTTTGCTCACGGGTTTGGGCCTGATGGCGTACTTTGGGAAGTTTGATCCGGGTAAAGCCGAGTTTTTTTACTAGCTGTTTGAGTTCCATTACGCGCAAAAGTTGATTTGCTGATACTGGGAAAGTGCCATAGCGATCGCTCTCAATAGCAGAAGTAGTAGAGTTGAAGACAGTTATACAATAAAAGCAAAGACGTTAAGGTTGAACTAACCTAATGGGTGTACCTGAAACAAACCCAAAGATACCAATGCTTTCACCAAGCTTATACGAAACTGATTTTTACGCTTGGACACAGGAACAAGTAGCTTTACTTCGCAATGAGCAGTGGAGTCAGATTGATCTGCAAAATCTGATTGAGGAGATTCAATCTTTGGGTAAACAGCAACGTCAAGAACTGCGAAACCGTATGAGTGTGTTGATTGGACATTTACTAAAATGGCAGTACCAGTCAGGGCGTCGTAGCCGTAGCTGGTTAGCAACACTTCGTATTCAACGCTTAGATATTGCTGAACTGCTTGAAGATAATCCTAGCCTCAAACCCTACCTTGAAGAAGCACTTAGCAAAGCCTACCTTAAAGGCGTCGAGTTGGCTGTTGGAGAAACAGATTTGCCCAAACGGACTTTTCCAGTAGAGTGTCCTTACAGTTTGGTAGAGATTGTGGACTATGATTTTTACCCCGGTGAACCAAGCAAATTACTAGATGAATCCGAGCAGTAATTTGAAATTAAAGTAAATCTTCTTCGGATAGCTGGGCTATTTTCATCAAAGCTTTCAAGGTTCCAACTTTCAAATCTTGATTGCGGTGAACAGGAATTGACAGGATTTTTCTACTTCAAGGTTTTCATAAATATGATGACTCCCAGTAATTCTTTGTAAAACCCAACCTTTTTGTTCCACAATCTTACAAAGTTGCTTGCCAGAAATCGATTTCATACAGCAATTTCGACAACTTGATCTGTTGACTCAATTGCATTACGACTGTTGGCAACTTCAAGCCAACCTTCAATAGCATCTTTTAAATTAGCCATCACCTCTTCTATGGTATCTCCTTCGGTAATACAACCAGGAAGCGCGGGAACCTCTGCCCAATAGCCGCCTTCTTCTGCTGGATGAATGATTGCTCTGATTTTCATAAACTTGTTGAGCTAGTTTGTGAGAATATTCTAACGACGATACCTGTTTGCTCTTAACTGTGGCTATTCAAATTAATGTTGTTAAGGTTCAAACAACAGCCGCCTCTGGAATCGCACCCTGCATTCTCCCAAAAGCATCAATCAAATTCTGCAATTGTTGATCTGCTTTAAAAACTCCTAAACCGCGCACCGTTACTTTACCAGGAGAATACACAAAGCGCGTCTTGAGATTATCTGGTAAATTCGCCGCCAACAAATTCCAAGCGGGTTCCTCCATCGGCGTTTCTAAAACGACGTGCTGCTTGTTTTCTGGTTTAATCCGGCTAAATCCGAGTTTTTTCGCTAGCTGTTTGAGTTCCATGACTCGCAAAAGTTGATTTGCAGGGACTGGTAAACTACCATAGCGATCGCTCCACTCGGCTGCAATCTGTTTTAATTCTGATTTAGATTTAGCTGTTGCTACCGCCCGATATGCACTCATCTTTTGATCCAAATCGGTGATATAATCTGCCGGAATAAACGCCGTCAAGTTGAGGTCAATCTGGGTATCCTCCACTTTCGGAATTTCTTGTCCTCGGATTTCCCGAATTGCTTCTTCTAGCATTTCCATGTATAAATCAAAACCGATGGCATCCATTTGACCGGATTGTTCTGCACCTAGCAAGTTACCCACGCCTCTGATTTCCATGTCACGCATTGCTAGCTGATACCCAGAACCTAGCTGAGTAAATTCCTGAATTGCTCGTAATCGTTGCCGTGCTGCGTCAGATAATGCCCGTTGCTTTGGATAAAATAACCAAGCATGAGCTTGGATACCTGCACGTCCCACACGACCGCGTAATTGATACAGTTGCGCCAATCCAAAGCGGTGAGCATCTTCAATCAAAATCGTGTTGACTCGCGGAATATCTAAGCCAGATTCAATAATTGTCGTACAAACGAGGATATCTGCATCGCCATTGCTGAAAGTGAGCATGGTTGATTCTAACTCGCTTTCATCCATTTGACCGTGAGCGATCGCAAACCTAGCTCCCGGTAAAACTTCTCGTAAATTGGCTGTTGTCTCTTCAATTCCATCTACTCGTGGAACCACATAAAATACCTGCCCGCCTCTGTCTAATTCTTGACGAATTGCAGTACGGATACTTTCAGAATTTATTGGCGATAGATGGGTTTTAATTGGTCGTCTGGTTGGGGGTGGTGTGGTAATCAAACTCATTTCCCGAATTCCCGACAAAGACATATACAAAGTTCGGGGAATGGGTGTGGCGGAGAGGGTAAGCACATCAACCTGAGTTTTCAGGCTTTTAATTTTCTCTTTCTGATTTACCCCAAATCGCTGTTCTTCATCCACTACCAATAGCCCTAAATCTTTGAATGTCACACCTTTACCTAAAAGTTGGTGCGTACCAACTACTACATCTAATTCACCCGTCGCCAATCGCTTTTGAATCTCGCGGCGTTCTTCAGCAGAACGAAAACGGTTGAGCAAACCGACATTTACCGGGTAAGGAGCAAAACGTTCTTTGAGTGTATGGTAATGCTGCTGTGTTAAAATAGTAGTTGGCGCAAGGAGTGCCACTTGTTTTCCGGCGGTGACTGCTTTGAAAATAGCACGAATCGCCACTTCCGTCTTTCCGAAACCGACATCGCCACAAACTAAGCGATCCATTGGGCGATCGCTTTCCATGTCGCGTTTTACATCTTGGACAGCTTTGAGTTGATCCGTCGTGGGTTGGTAGGGGAAAGAATCTTCCAATTCTTCCTGCCAAGGCATATCACCTGGAAAGCTAAAACCTTGTTGTTGCGATCGCGCTGCATACAGTTTCAACAAGTCCACCGCCAATTTTTTAATCGCTTTGCGGACTTTATTCTTGGTATTTTCCCAAGCTTTACCAGTCATCCGATTGAGTTCCGGTGCTTTATCACCTGCGGCGCGGAACCGGGATAAAGCACCTACTTGATCGGCTGCGACTCTTAATAATCCGTCAGCATACTGCACCACCAAATAATCACGGGTTTCATTATTAATCGTCAAACTTTCGAGCTTGACAAATTTACCAACACCATGATTTCTGTGAACCACATAATCGCCTGGACGCAGCTTATTGGGATCGACTTGTTTAGAAGTAGCTTTGTGACGCTTGCGAATATAGCCGGGAGTCGCCAAAGAATGCTGTCCAAAAAATTCCCGATCTGTAACGATTACGATTCGGTACGTAGGCAGGATAAAACCTTCTAGTTCGGCCAGACCAGAATATTTTAGGGCTATGGGAGTATGATTGATTTGGAGCTTATCTATTGCTTGGTAGTCGCGGGGATTGGGAATAAACTGAGCCGGACAATCATGTTCTTGCAATAAAGAGACGGAACGCGAAGGTTGAGCAGAAAGCAGCCAGATCGAGAAATTGCGATCGCGTTCTTGGCGGATGGTTTCAGCTAGTTTAGCAAACTGGTGCGGCGTGACAGGAACAGGACGGCTGGCAAGATTAATCCCATCATTTTCCTCTGAAAGTTCCGATAAATATAAGGTTTTAAATTTGGCAACATCAGCCAAACACTCATCAAAAGAACGGTGAATTTTCGGCAATGTTAGGGGAGTAGAGCTAGATTCTTCATTCCCTACTCTCCATTCCCTATTCCCTATTCCCCATTGTTCTTCGGCATTTTCTACCCAGCGATCGCTATGAGCATGACACTGTTCTGGCTCATCAATGGCAATAAGGGTATTTTCTGATAAGTAGTTTAGCAAGGATGCTGGTTGCTCAAAAGCCAACCCCAAAAAGCGACGACTACCCTCCAGTGATGAGTTCTCAGTGCTAAGTTCTGAGTCAGAATTTAACTCATAACTCATAACTCCTAACTCAGAACTATTTTTCAGTGCCGCCATGACGATGGGAGCAAAGCTAGTGGGGGTAAGAATTAACTGGTCAACTTTATCGAGGGCGGAACGTTGGGTTGCTGGGTCAAATTCCCGCATTTGCTCGATTTCATCACCAAACCATTCCAGCCGGACTGGAAACTCAGATGAAACTGGGTACACATCAACAATATCGCCCCGTCGGCTCCACTGTCCTTCTGTTTCTACCAGAGGAACTCGTTCGTACCCCAAAATAGTTATTTTCTCACTGAAGGCATTCAAATCTAATTCCATCCCCCGCTTCAAGGTAAGACAGAATTGCCCAAAAGCTTCCGGTGGTGGTAAATGGGGTTGCAGCGCCCCTTGAGTCGCCACAATTGCTAAATTTGTCATTTGTCCTTTGTCATTTGTCTTTTGTCCTTGGTTTGTTTCTAATGACAACTGACTAATGACTAATGACTCCTGATTTTTGAGCAAATCTGCCAATACCTGCATTTGCCCCCAACTCATCTCAGTTTCCGGGTCAAAAGGTTCGTAGGGAGAAGCCTCGGAGGTGGGGTAAAAATGTACTGTTTGCCATCCCATTGCCTCCAGTTGTGCATAAACGCGTCCAGCTTCTTCCAGAGTGGCGCAAACCACAAACAAATCCTTGCCCGTAGCCTGCGCCAATGCCGAAGCCACCAAACCCTTGGGTAGTCGAGGAACGCCATTTAACCGCAATTCTTGTTGTCGGTTTAGCTTAGAAATAAATTCAGTGGTGAGCGGCGATCGCGCTAAGGCACGCACAATAGAAGAAAATGACATAAGTACTACTAGCGGTGGGAGTCTTTGTGGATCAGAAAATATTGAGGCAGTTTATCTCAACTATTTTAAAAGTGTTAACAGCCTTCTTATTCTTTGGATGGAAGAATAATGCACGGCAACTAATAAATTTAAGAACTATAACTATTACTTTGTGTACAGTAAAAGCATTTATAGAAGCACCTTTAATACTAGATACTAGGTATTGAGCTACGTTCGCTCTGATAAGCGGCAATTTTAAACATGTCCTCCATAAATTTTGAAATTTTAATCATTTTGGTGCTAATTATTGCCAACGGCGTGTTTTCTATGTCTGAGATGGCGATTGTCTCAGCTCGGAAAGTTAGGCTACAACAGCTTGCCAATCAAGGAGATGCCAAGGCAAAAGCAGCATTGAAACTTGCTGATTCTCCAAATCATTTTCTGTCAACCGTCCAAGTAGGTATTTCCCTGATCGGTATCCTGACTGGTGCTTTTGGAGGAGCAACAATTGCCAACCGACTAGCAGTCTATGTAAAACTTGTGCCCTTGTTAGCACCTTATAGTGAACCGCTATCTTTCGGCATAGTGGTTTTGATCATTACCTATTTGTCACTGATTGTTGGCGAATTGGTACCGAAGCGTTTGGCATTAAACAACCCAGAAAGGATTGCATCGATTGTAGCGATTCCGATGCAAGCCTTGGCGGCGATCGCTTCTCCTGTAGTCTATCTCTTAAGCGCTTCTACAGATTTGATCTTGCGAGTATTGGGAATTACAGCTTCTACCGAGCCGCAAGTCACCGAAGAAGAAATTAAAATCTTAATTGAGCAAGGTACTGAGGCAGGAACCTTTGAGGAAGCTGAACAGGATATGGTAGAGCGAGTTTTTCGTTTAGGCGATCGCCCTGTCAGCTACTTAATGACACCCCGCCCAGATATTGTCTGGCTAGACTTGGATGACACTGCCGAAGAAAATCGCCAAAAAATGGTTGATAGTGCTTATTCTCGGTATCCAGTTTGTCAGGGAGGACTTGACAATGTGCTTGGTGTTATGCCTGTCACTGACTTATTAGCCAGGAGTTTCCGAGGAGAACCGCTAGATTTAACAGTGGGATTGCGACAGCCTGTATTCGTGCCAGAAAGCACTCGTGGTTTGAAAGTTTTGGAATTATTCAAGCAAACAATCACTCACATGGCGTTAGTAGTCGATGAATATGGTGTGATTCAAGGATTAGTCACTCTCAACGACATCATGAGCGAAATCGTGGGTGATGTTCCTTCAACAGATGGGCAAGACCAACCACAAGCGGTGCAACGCGAGGACGGTTCCTGGCTTTTGGATGGGATGTTGCCTGTAGAGGAGTTTTTGGAACTTTTCGGGATGGAAGAGTGGAAATCTGAAGAAAGCGGCAGTTATCAAACCTTAGGTGGTTTTGTGATCACCCATTTAGGCCGTATTCCTGCCGCAGCAGATCATTTTGAATGGCAAAGTATGCGAATTGAAGTGATGGACATGGATGGTAACCGCGTTGATAAGGTGCTAGTCGTACCAAAGGGGAGTAAATCACCGGATACGGCAAAATCTGAGTAGTATTTGGTATTGGGCATTGGGCATTGGGCATTGATAATTGTTTACTATTTCCCATGCCCCATCACTACAATTTGTCAAGTCTTCGATAGACGTTGGACGGCCTCACCTGCCAATATTTGATGGGCTTGTGCCAAAAGTTGAGGGATTTTATCGGCGTGGGGATTGCGGGCGAGACATTGCCGCAAGTCTAATTCGTCTAGGCGATCAGCTTTGTTGCCAGGAAACCAATGGCTGGCATTACCAAGCAGGTTGTAACGCATTTTGGCATACTCTACCAGATCGTAGGCGATCGCTAAATTTCGCAGCCACAAAATTACCCGAATATTTACCTCACCAGGGGTTTGGTCAAAGGTTGGTAGATTTGTTTCCCAGGATTTTATCCAATCTTCTCCCAAAGTAGCGATCGCTTCTTCTTCCAACCTTGCTAAAATTGGCGGCAAAATTTCTGATGCCCGATCTACTAATTCTAAAGTCTTCAGGTGCTCATCAAAATCTTCTGGTTTTGCTGCTCCCAAACTCAGGGTATGTACCTCTTGATGACTCAAACAAAACAAATCATTAAACACCATTGGACTCAAAGGGGCGCAAAGATTTACTAATTTTTGCGGTGGTTTATATAACAAACCTCCTTTATCAGATGGGCTAATAATAAATACCCCCATATCGTGGCGTTTAGCTGCTTCAATTGCTGCCCAATTCCATTGATTAATGTAGTACCAGTGCAGATTTACATAATCAAATAGATTGGTATTAATTGTCTGCACAATTATATCTGTTGAGCCGTGTGTGGAAAAGCCAATAAATCTAACTTTTCCCTCCGCTTGCAACTGCTGCGCTACTTCCAAACAGCCACCTGGACGGATGCTGTCATCAAACGACTCAGCATGATTGATGCCATGCAACCCTAAAAGGTCAACATAATCTAGCTGGAGATTTTTCAATGATTGTTCAAATGTTTCGCGGAATTCTTTCGCATCTGCCTTTGGGCTGACTTTGGTCTGAACAATCAACTTTTCGCGGGGAAACTTGGGCAATATTCTCCCTAATTGCATTTCGGAAGTACCATAACCACGAGCAGTTTCAATATGATTAATCCCAACCTCAACAGCCTTTCTAATAGTCGCTTCCAAATTCGCTTGATTATCAGCAGGAATTTCATTATTGGGAACATCTTCCCATTTAAACTGATATCTCATGCCACCGCAGGAAAACACTGGCATCTGTAATTCTGTGCGTCCAAATCGTCTATATAGCATCAGTAAATTGTGGATTGCTTACCAACTTAAAATCTAAAACAACAGCCATTCAAGCCTACAGTGCCACAATAGACATCGTGCAAAAGTAACTTTTGCCTTGATGTTGGGGAAAGGTGAAAGGTTAAAGGGTAAAGGAAAATTCTATCTTTTCCCCTTTACCCCTTCCCCTTTACCCCACTTCTGCAAGAAGTCTAATAACTACCTCTGTTCAATCTGTGACACTAGCAGGATTCATCGCATATTAAATTGGTCAGGTCTTTTGGTTATTGGACTGCGACCAGTATTCCCGTTCCACAAAATAATTATCTTATCCTAGTTAACACTAGCAAATATTTCTCCATTAGACTTCTTGCATAAGTCGGGAAAAGGGGAAAAAGTTCTGTATCGTCCTTTTCCCCTTTAACCTTTACCCTTTTCCCCAAGAGTGCAAAAAGCACAAATGCCAAGAGGTCTATTATTTTCCCAATTAGTGTTTAGGCTAAGATATGACAAAACCACTCAGCAGGGCTGAGTTGAGGCTAGAAAAAATCTAAAATCCTTAAACCTCGTATCCTTTTAGTTTCTTTCAATCCAAAATCAAAAATTAAAAATTGGTTGATTTCTTTTGCTAAGGTAGCGGGTTATCAGGTTAATTCTTTGGAGACTGCGCTTGGATTAAGCAATTTCTCAATGTTTCAGCTAACACCTGTACATGCGGCTCATTAAGTAGGTCAAGGTGAGATCCGGGAATATAATGAATATCTAATCCTCCAGCAACTACTTCGCCCCAGCCGAATTGAGGATCGTATTGTGTGCCTATAGCTTCGTCCCGATTTTGATCTTCTGTTCGCAAGAGAATAGCTTGGCCCGGGTAAACCGGGAAAGTATATTCACTAACGGCTTGAGTGTTAGCATCTATAATCTTTAAGTGCTTGTCACTTACAGGTATATCTAGTGCCACTTCTAAGTAACGGTCGTATGTATTTTGGAGCAGAGACTTGCGCCAATAACTCCATCTCACAACTCTTTGCCAAAGGTAGGCTGGCCCTTGTTGGACAATATTATTTAGATGCAAGAAAACTCGCTTGAAAAATGATGCCCGCCAGCTATAACCTGGACGGCAACTATCAAGCATAACTAGAATACCAACTTGTTCGCCTTGTTCTCGCAGTTGCCGAGCCATCTCGAAAGCAACTACACCTCCAAAAGAATAACCTCCCAGAAAATAAGGGCCATTGGGCTGAAGGGTCTGGATTTCTTGAATGTAGTGAGTTGCCATGTCTTCAACCCGTGTATGGAAAGGATGTTTTCCATCTAACCCTTGTGGTTGTAGTCCGTAGAATGGTTGGTCTGGCCCTAGATGCTGTGCCAATTCACGGAAACACAAAACTTCTCCACCCAGTCCGTGAATACAGAAAAAAGGTGGCTTGGAACCATTGGGTTGAATTTCTACCAAGGATGACCAAGTAGTTCTTGACTCGTCTAAGGTATTTACTAAAGTTTTGTTTGCTGTTTCATCTTGACAGATTATTTGGGCTAAAGCCTCTATAGTTCCTGACTGGAAGAGAATGGCAAGAGGCAGATTTTTATGAAATCTCTTCTCAATTTGCCAAAACAGTTTTACTGCTAATATTGAGTGTCCTCCTAGCTCAAAGAAGTTATCCTTGACACCAATGGGCTGGACACCTAAAGTTTGTTCCCAAATCTCTGTTAACTGGCGTTCTACTTCATTGCGGGGAGCAACAAAAGTGGCTTCCAACTCTTGCCTTGATGAGTCGGGTGCTGGTAAGGCGCGGCGGTCTACCTTGCCGTTAGGGGTTAAAGGCATGGTGTCTAGCAAGACAAAAGCCGAAGGGAGCATGTACTGTGGAAGCTTTGTTAACAGGAAACTCCGTATGTCACTAATTTTAGATGCCCAGTCTTGATTCGGGATAATGTAAGCCACTAAACGTTTATCCCCAGGAACATCTTCACGAGCAATTACTACGGTTTGGAGTACATGCGGGTGTTGGGCTAATACCGTCTCAATTTCCCCTAGCTCAATGCGTATCCCACGGATTTTAACTTGATGATCTCGGCGACCGAGAATTGTTAGAGAGGCATCTGGACGATAGCAACCGCGATCGCCTGTATAATAAAGCCAATCTCGTTCGTCATTCCGAAAGAGGTTTTTGACAAACCGAGAACGGTTTTCATCTTGAGCATTTATGTAACCCAAAGTACGGAATGGCGTTCTTATAACGATCTCGCCTGGTTCCCCAATGCCACAGAGTTGGTTATTTGGTGTTAAAACTAATGCTTGGGTTTCAGGAAGCGGTAATCCTACTGGCTGTATCCCTGGTGTAGACTCAACAGGTACTTTGTAATAACACTTCGCCAAAGTTGTCTCTGTTGGCCCATAGAGATTGACAATTTCACCTGATTCTGGAAAAGCATCCCGCCACCGATATACAAGTGTCTCCTTGAGAGGTTCTCCAGCCAAGAATAACCAGCGTAAGTTACGTAGATAGACTCCTGACGGCACATTAGCTAACCATGATTGCGCCAGCGATGGAACTGTGTGTAGCACAGAAATTTGCTCATGTTCCAAGTAATTCAGAATTTTAGTTGGCTCTAGGTTATGCTCTTCCTCTGGCAAACACAGGGTTGCACCACTAGTCAAAGGTAAGAAGATGTCTCTGAGAACTACATCAAAGGAAAGACCTGTCAATTGGGCTACCCGGTCTTGTTGACTAATTTCAAATGTCTGCCTTTGCCAGTTAAGAAAATGCGCCATTCCTTTGTGACATCCCAGCACTCCCTTGGGTATACCAGTAGTGCCAGAAGTAAAGAAAATATAAGCTGGATCATCGCCAGTGATTTCAGGTAAGTTTATTGCTTTACTGGTGTCTTGGGGGGAATTTATCGCTTCTCCTGTATCTGGGTTTACACTAATGATTGTTAAAGATTTGTATATTTCTTTATCTTCTGAACGCTGACTATCTATATATAAGATATATTTAGCTTTAGCTTCCTTTAACATGAGCAAGTGGCGATCGCTAGGAAGTTTCGGATCTAGGGTAAGTAGAACACCACCACTCAAAAGTACAGCGTTCATACTCGCAATCAGTGCAAAGCTTCGTGTCCCGAACACGGCTACAACATCTCCCCGTTGGACTCCGTGAGACAACATCACCCCCGCTAAAGCTTGAGCGCTTTTGCCCAATTCCCTATAATTCCAAGTGCGAGATCCTTGACGGAGTGCCGAATATTCTGGGGTGCGATTTACCCAAAAGGTAAATATTGTTGTTACTAATTCGTACCGAGGTTCTGGCAAAACCGCCCTTGGTTCTGGTAGCAAAGTTCTGGCTTTTGGTGTCACAAGAGAATACAAACTAATCTGGCATTCCGTTGCAGCAACAATTTGCTCTAACAAATGATGGAATTGATGTAGCATTTCCATCATCCGCTCTGAAGTAAACAGATCAGTGTTGTAGACTAAATCAAGTTGGATTCCCTGATTTTTTTCTGTCACATACAAAGTTAAGTCGAACTTAGAAGCTGTTTCTAACATCGAAACTGGTTCTATAGCCACCCCAGGTAGTTCCAGTTGGATATCCTTTAAGTTGAGCATATTAAACCACACTTGAAACAGTGGGTTACGGCTAGTATCTCGCTCTGGTTGCAGTTCTTCTACCAATTTCTCGAAGGGCATGTCTTGATGGGCATAAGCACCTAATGCCATCTGGCGAACTCGACTCAGCACTGAACGAAAACTAGGATTACCGGAAAAATCAGTCCGTAAAACGACCGTATTAATAAAAAATCCGATCAACCCTTCAATTTCAGAACGGTTACGCCCAGCAATGGGAGAACCGATGAGAATATCTTCTTGCCCAGTGTACCGATGCAGGATTGTTCCAAAAGCCGCCAGCAAGGTCATGAATAGGGTGACACCTTCCTGACGCGAGAGTTCAATGAGCGATGCACTCAAAGTCTGCGGTAGCACGAGGGATTGAGCCGCCCCCTGGTAAGTTTGCACTGGTGGCCGTGGCCGGTCGGTAGGCAATTCCAGTACAGTATTAGCACCTGCTAACTGGGTTTTCCAGTAGTTGATTTGACTGGAGAGGACTTCACCAGATAGCCATTGATGCTGCCAGACAGCAAAATCGGCGTACTGAATGGGTAATTTTGCCAAAGGAGAAGGCTTACCGCTCAATAAGGCTTCATAAAGGGATGCTAACTGCTGCCAGAGAATGCCCATTGACCAGCCATCGGAAGCGATGTGGTGCATCACTAACAAAAGTATTTGCTCCTGTTCGTCTATCTGGAGCAAGCAAGCTCGCAACATTAAGTCAGATTCTAAGTTAAAGGGACGTTGCGACTCTTGATTTAGCAGAGATTGTACCTGCTTTGGTGTTACTTTAATTATTTTGAGTTCAACTGGCCGAGGCTTGCCAATAACTTGTATGGGGCTACCATCTGGTGATGTAATAAAGTTTGTTCGCAATGCTTCGTGATGGATGACGATCGCATTTAGTGCCTGTTGCAATATACTCGTGTTGAACTCGCCCGTTAAGCGCAGTGCATTGGAGATGATATAAGCTGGGCTGTTAGGTTCCAACTGCTCCAAAAACCACACTCGCTGCTGGGCAAAGGATAAAGGGACTGACTCCCGGTTGGCTATTAGGGGAATAGTCTGGTTTTGAGGATCATTTTCTTGAGTCTGGGTTTGAGCTATCGCTTGAGCTAAACTAGCGATCGTTGGATTCTCAAATAGGATTTGCAACGGCATTTCTATCTGAAAGGCTTGGCGAACCCCAGACATAATTTGCGTCGCCAGCAGTGAATGGCCTCCCAATTCAAAAAAATTGTCGTGAATGCCTACTTGTTCCAAACGCAAAACTTTTTCCCAAATGCTAGCCAAGACTTCTTCTGTAGCATTTTGGGGTGGGACAAAGTTAGTTGATAGACCAAGGTCAGATATATGCGGTGCAGGTAAAGCGCGGCGGTCTATTTTGCCGTTGGGGTTTAATGGTAGGTTGTCCAAAAATACAAATGAGGCAGGCACCATATATTCAGGCAACCGACCTTGCAAAAAGTAACGCAATTCAACTTGACTAGGAATTTGCTCTGGGTTGCCAACAATATACGCTACGAGCTGTTTGTCACCAGGAACATCCTCTCTAGCTATGACTAGAGTCTGTGTCAGTGCCGGATGTTGACCTAATGCCGCTTCTATTTCTCCCAATTCAATTCGGAAGCCACGAATTTTCACTTGGTAGTCAACACGACCAAGGAACTCGATATTACCGTCTGGTAGAAAACGTGCTAAATCCCCAGTTTTGTAAAGACGTGCCCCAGCTTCAGAGCTAAAAGGGTTGAAAATGAATTTCTCTGTGGTTAATTCAGGACGGTTCAGATAGCCTCGCGCTAAACCAATCCCGCCAATGTGCAGTTCACCTGATTCACCAACAGGCATAGGCTGCAAATTTTCGTCAAGGATGTAAATCTCTGCATTAGCAATGGGGCGACCAATGGGAGCAATGGTATTATAATTATTGCCGCGCTGACAAGTCCAGAAAGTGGCATCAATGGAAGCTTCTGTCGGGCCATAGCAATTATGGAAAACATTATCCAAATTCAGTTGGGCAAAGAAGCGTTCTATTAGTTCGCTAGGTAAAGCTTCACCACCGCAGGTAATATGCTTAAGAAATCGGCAATTCTCAATTCCCTTCTCTTCCAGTAAGACACGCAGTATAGAAGGTACTAAGGCCAAGACAGTAATTTGCTGCTCAATAATCAGCTTTACCAGGTAAGTAGTATCTTGCTGTCCACTAGGACGAGCCAAGATCAATTGCCCCCCAAAGCACAATGGCCAGAATATTTGCCACACTGAGGGGTCGAAGCTAAAAGAAATAGTCAGTAAAACTTTATCTGCTTGAGTTAATCTAAAGGTTGTTTGCCGCCAGTATAGTTGATTGCAGATACCACGATGAGGGATCATTACACCTTTGGGCTGTCCTGTAGAACCAGATGTGTAAATTACATAGATTAGGTTATCAGCCGTCGTTTGATTTACAGGATTTTCTTGACTGTTTTGGATGTTACCTTGCCAGTTTGAGTCTAGACAAACCACTTGCGCCTGATGCGCTGGTAAGTTCTTAACCAATTTTTCTTGCGTTAACAACACTGATGCCTGGGTATCTGACAAAATAAAGGCTAAACGCTCTGGAGGATATGCCGGATCTAAAGGTACATAAGCGCCTCCAGCTTTGAGAATAGCCAGTATTCCTACGATCATCTCCAAGGAGCGCTCCATGCAAATTCCCACAAGTACTTCAGGCCCAACTCCCAAAGTACGTAGGTAGTGCGCTAATTGATTCGCCCGCTTATTTAACTGTTGATAAGTAAGTTGTGTATCTTCAAATACTAGAGCGATCGCTTGAGGCGATCGCTCTACTTGCATCTCAAACATCTGATGGATGCACAGTTCGTAATTAACTACTTGAGTGTTATTACATGCCTCTATAACTTGAGTATCGATGATGTGAGTTAAGGTATTTAAAGGAATATTTTGCTTATACTCTGGAGTCTGGCTATTTCTCTGCATTTTTTATATATCAACTCCATCAACAAATGCGATTCTTTTAATTTATTATTTATTGTAAATGTTTTTATACAAAATTTTCTGCCAAACTGCACATCAATAAATACCCTCAGGATAGAAGCCTAGCCTGACTTAAGGGCAGTCTGGTGCGCGAAATGCTTCTTTTTGGCAGTATCCAGGCTAATTATATGCATCTTCAAACATAATTGATATTTAAAACTCTCACTAATCAATTTTTATTGAATACTATAAATGCCAATAAATGCAAAAACTTTACCAAAGCTTTATTAATAATTAATTTTTAAAATGCATTTAATTTTTAAAAAGTATCTGATTACATTATTGAGGTACAGTTAAAATAAGCATTTAATTTCAAGATTTTTGTTTACTTCAATAAATGCTTTTTTGTATAACTCTCAATATGGTTCAAATACAATGACTGAAAAGACTTTATCTTTTTCTACAACAATTTGCTGAAATAAAAAACAATTATTACCCAATCTTCATTGTGTTTATTCAAATGTAAAAATACTGTAAAGCCAAAGAATTGATTCTCTGTGAGTAAGTAAAAATGTCTATAATGCAGATATGACAAGACTCAACAGATATCAACCACTGTTGATATTACTTTATGACCAATTCTCGAGAGATGCCCATAAAACTTACTTAAGCTTAACCACGACAAGAAATTATGTAAAGTTTTGTAACGATAATCAAATTTTTGATGCATTTTGTTATATCTTGTGTGTGTAAGTTTTATTAATCAGTAATTATGCGTAAAGAAACAGACAACTTAGTAAGCAAAGCTGAATTAGTCTAGCTCAACATGCTACAGTAATTTCCGAAGGTATATCATTGCCTGAATAAAAGCGAAAATCTGCAATTGAACTGTAGTAACTCAGTTCAGTAACTCAGTTCAACTCTTACGCACCTTAAAATCCTTCCTAATATTTTTTTATCTTCAGCTACTTGATTACCTGACCTATTTATTATTTACGCCAGGAATCTTGATTCTGCTGTTAAGTTAACATTCACCAAAAAATCTTTGTTTTGGCATCTAAAGCTCAAAATTTCCAGGCTAAACAGGATTATACCCTGCAATAAAAGCTAAGTATCTAGGTAGTAACTGCGCTCAACGACCCTGGAAGATACTTTATGATCAAGAACTTAAATTTAAAATTAGTGCAAAGAAAATGGTTAATTAGTAGGCTATAAAATCCAGGTTTCTTTGAAAAAAATATAAAATTCCCCGCAACGTTAGCTTCCATCAAATTTTAACTACATCAAGTCTTTATAACTATGAGTAATCAAAGCATTACAACAAGTAAATTCAATGAAGTGCCTTTAGATTTACGTGCATCTTCATTTGCCAGGGTACGCAAGGGTTCATGGTGGTTGAGATTAACAACATTGTTTTTAGTAGACTATACTCTTTTATCCTTGGCTTGGGTTATAGCTGGATATCAATCCTCTTATGGGCATTTTACTTCGTATATACAGAGTCATTATTTGCCGATTATAATAACTATTGCTATTCAAATAGGCTCATTAGCTATCGAGGGTATTTATCGAGAAGGTCAAAAACGCTATGACTATTTCAATATTGTAAAATCGTTAACTTTTGCTCATGGGTTAATTCTCCTAGTTTGCCTTTTATATCAGCCAGTCATTGATATTACACGCCCAAGATTAATATTGTTATCTTGGTTGCTAAGTATATTGTTTGTTTGTACAGGTAGATATGCGATAAATCTTACGCTTGAATATCTGCGGAAACAGAAGAAAATAGTTCGTTCTTCTGTCTTCATTATTTGCGATTCTCAAGACCATGAAGTGATAGCTAACTTTATAAAAAAAGAAAAACATTACATTGTATCTGGAACTGCTAAAGCTAATTCACTAGATAGATATCAACGTCAAAAAACATTGAAGCAACTTAATGAATTAGGTGTAACAGAAGTTTTTATATCTTGGGATGCTCTCAAAAATAGAATGTTTTTATGCTGGTTATTTCAAGCATCTGGCATTCAAGTGCATATTTTGCCGATGGAATTAAAACCAATTTATAAAAACATAGAATTTAATAAAATAGGGGGAATGCCTTGTTTAAGTTTGGATTGTCCAATAATTACAGGGAAAGATTTTTGGATAAAGCGTACTTGTGATTTTTGCTTTGCGACTTTATTTGTCATGTTATCATTTCCTATTTATATAGCTATAGCTATAGCTATCAAACTGGACTCTCCCGGCACAGTATTTTACAAACAAACCCGTATAGGTTTACATGGGCAACAGTTTAAAGTATGGAAATTCAGAACTATGAGGTCTGATGCAGAAAAATTCCAAAAAGAATTAGAAGCATTAAATGAAACGAAAGATGGAATTATCTTTAAAATTAAAGATGATCCTCGCATTACCCGTGTTGGAAAGTTCCTTCGACGTTATAGCTTAGACGAATTACCCCAACTTTTTAACGTTATCCTTGGAGAAATGAGTATAGTAGGGCCTCGTCCTTTACCTATTAGAGATGTAGATAAGTTTTCTGAACATCATTTTATTCGCCATGAAGTTTTACCTGGAATTACAGGTCTTTGGCAAGTCTCAGGTCGCTCAGACATTTTAGACTTTGAACAAGTGATACATCTTGACCTTAATTACATTGAAAATTGGTCGCTTCGGTTAGACTTTGAAATTCTCCTCAAAACAGTTATGGTAGTTTTGAAAAAAGAAGGTGCCTACTGAGTCAAAAATAGAAAATAATAGCAGACAGCAATAATTGTATCAATATAATGTATTATAATTATTGCTGTCTCCAGTAGCACTCTGTTTTTCACACATTAAATAAAGTCATTGAATTAAGGTTAATTAGTAATTTAAGAATGGTATAAAAATACTTCGTAAGTAATGATTATTACCAATACATTAGGAATACTGAGAGGATTGTCATTAGCTTCGCAGTATCAGTTACTAATGCTACTTATATTTGCAATTATTGGAAAAAATTAAATTATTTTGTACTTTATATTCGCTACTATTGATTCCTGTTTATTTGTGATTTATCTAAATATTAGGGCGTTCAGTGGGTTTCGTTTTTTGTAGATAAAACTTTTAAGAGAGTCAAAAAATTTTAAGATAAAATCCTATTAGGAAAGCATCCAAATAAATTTCTTGAATAAATAGTTATAGCTGATATTATAATATTAATTATGATTAAAGTTGCGTTATTACATTTTTGCTTTGAAGACTATACTATCGAATTAGCAAATAGCCTGGTTAAATACGTTGATTTAACGCTAATTCATCCAGAAAAAGTCTCAGATGCCTGTATCAATGTTATTGATCCAAGTATCCGCGTCATTAGCTTTAAAAAACCACGGATTCGTGACCTGCGTAACCTATTATCTATGGGCGCTATGATGCATATAATCAAGGACATACAGCCAGATGTTTTACATGTCCAAGAAACTAACGATCCTTGGTACGATTGGACTTTGTTACTCAACAAGATGCCACCATTGGTGACAACTATCCACGATATATTCCGTCACCCAGGTGATAGTATGTCTGTGTTCGGTTCAGAGTATACCAAGCGTATTGCTTTCTACCGTTCCCAACAATTGATTGTCCATACTCATCAACTAAAAAAGATTTTAATTGAACAATTCAATTTACCTAAAGAGCAAGTTAATATTATACCGCATGGGGAACTTGGTAGTTTGTATCAACGTCGGAGTAATCTCAAGAGTCAGCCTCGCGAGCCAAATACATTACTATTTTTTGGACGCATCTGGCCCTATAAAGGATTAAAATATTTGCTTGAAGCTATGCCTTTAATTGCTGAACGTGTACCTGAAGTAAAACTGATTATTGCTGGACAAGGAGAAAGCATTAAACAATATTTACCTGATGGCCATAATGATAAACGCTACGAGATTATCAATGACTTTATACCCCTTGAAGAAGTAAGTAATCTATTTCAACGAAGCACAGTAACAGTTCTGCCATACATAGAAGCTTCTCAAAGTGGAGTAGCAACCTTATCTTATGGAATGGGAACACCTGTTATAGCCTCTGAGGTAGGGGGATTAAGTGAGATAGTTCAGCATAAAAAAGATGGGTTGTTAGTTCCTCCCTGTGATATTCGATCCTTAGCTGATGCCATAATTTGTTTATTGAGCGATCGCGACTTACAACAACGTATGCAAACTGCCGCACTAGCTCGCTGCCAGGAAGATTTAAATTGGTCAAATATTGCGGCTCAAACTGTGGAAGTTTATGAAAAAACCATAAAAACGAGAAATTAAAAGCGTTGTAATCATTACATGGCATTTAACGAACATAATTAATAAATAGAAATTTAAGAAACAAAGTATTTGCCAAAATCAACTGATACTAGCAACCAGTAATGTCTGGCTTACTTAATATATTTTCTATATATATGGATGATGATACATATCATAAAAAATGAGAAAATTTTTAATCTCTGCTGAACAAATACTTACATTCGCTTGCTTGATGATCTACTCAGGAACTCCACTAGATGCTTTTCTAACGGATGGCTATACTATAAAGCAGGGCGATCGAGTTATATTTCGACTTCTTTTTACTTTTACATATATATTTAGTATTTTTTTGATTACTCTACGTTGGAAGAAGGTTACTTACGTTTTTAGCAGAGATAAATTCATTTGGCTCTTGGTTGGACTTTGTGCACTTTCTAGTTTTTGGTCTTTAGATCCAGACACTACTTTTCGTCGCGCTATTGCTGTGGTAGGAACAAGTCTTTTTGGACTTTATTTAGCTTCACGTTACACCATAAACCAGCAACTGAAGTTATATGCATACATGCTTGGCATCACAGCAGTAATGTGTTTTGTATTTGCTATATTGATACCAAAATATGGTTTCTCAGGCGGTATTGATGGAAATACTTGGCGAGGAATATTTCCAACTAAGAATGTTCTTGGCAAGAGATTTGTACTTAGTGGAGCAGTATTTTTCTTTCTTGCCATGACTTCTAAAGAAAATCGCTTGTTTTTATGGTTTGGCTATATTATTTCTGGATTACTTGTATTATTATCAAAATCAACAACATCTTTAGGTAATTTTATAATCATTACAGGTGCTTTTATTATATATTATCGAATTTTAAACTTAAAGTATAAAGTAATGATACCTATTGTAACTTTTATGTCAACATTTGGTATAATTTTGTATACCTGGTTTATATCAAATGCTGATACAATTTTAGGGTCAGTAGGTAAGGACACAACACTCACTGGACGTGCAGAATTATGGCCTGCTGTGTTGCAGATGATTGCCAAAAAACCGTGGTTGGGATATGGCTATGGAGCATTCTGGGGAGAGAAGGGTGAAGCTTCTATTATTGTACAAACCGTAGAATGGAGTGCTCCTAATGCTCACAATGGTTTTTTGGATCTCTGGTTAGGGTTGGGTTTATTAGGAGTTTTAATTTTTCTAATTGGGTTAGTTATTAATTTCTTAAGAGGAATATATTTAATCCGATGGAATCAAACATCTGAAAATTTATGGCTTTTAGTTTATCTTACCTATATTATTCTTTCAAATCTAACTGAAACTACATTACTAGACCAAAATAGCCTTGAATGGATACTTTATGTATCAGCAATATTATCAAGCAAACTTTCTACACGCACAAATTTATAAAAAGAAAATCAATAGGCTTGCTGGAACTCAATAAAAAGCTAGGTGGTCTTTTGAAGCTGGTAAAATAAATCAAACCTTAATTTGTGATTCTTTCGCTGATATATTAATTAAACGATAGACCAAGTATTCAAAAATTACAGCTAATATGTCGAACTAATAGTCTCAAGATTATCACATTAAGTTCTTGCTTCCTCCTACAAAGTGGTATCTCTGGTTATGAGAAACTATCATGGCTGAAGAGAAAATTGATTATCTTCTGAGATAGAAGCCGAAGGACAACGCAGAATAGAGAAGATCCTTGAGTGGCAATATCAAGCTCCAAAACTGTTAGAGGCTGATGATAAAATTTTGCAAAGCTAGTAGTTACTTTAAATTTCGGAAGGAATTAAATTTGTAACTTAATATAGTTTATACTATTGTCATATTGTCAAATCGCATCAGTCTTGTCAGTTGCAGTGGTTTGTGCATTCTCTATCTAAGTAAGACAATTTTTAGTTTCTTGCTTAAAACCTGTACTTTTGAAGATTTATGTCAAAAAAATCTATGGAATCTAGAGAATCTATCGATTTAGACCTTAGTCGTTACTTATTGATATTAAAACGATGGTGGCTACCTGCTACTGCGATATTTGCAGCTACAGTTACGCTCAGTGCTATAGCTACCCAATTTATTAGGCCATCCTATGAAGCCGAAGGAAAACTGTTATTTAGAATTCCTTCTTATAAAGTAGTAGGCTCTAATCTTTTTCCTACTAACAATGAAGGAGGAGATCCAGGAGATTTAAAATCCCTCCTAGCAACTCAAAATCCTATAAACACTCAAATAGAGGTGATTTCTTCACCTAGTATATTGGAGCGAACAATAGACAAACTAGGGCTTAAAGACGACGAAGGTAAACCCATAGAGGTAGAGAAACTACGGAAAGCCGTAATCATGAAAATAGTTAACGGCACTGATGTATTGCGAATTAGCTACACCAGCCATGACCCTGAACAATCAGCGGCAGTAGTCAACACAATCATGAATCTTTATTTAGAAAATGATATTTTGACAAATCGCTCTGAAGCAGCAGCAACTCGTCAATTTATGGCCAAGCAGCTTCCTAAAACTCAAGAGGCTGTTAATAATGCAGAAGTAGCGTTACGTATATTTAAACAGAAGTATCAGATAGCTGATTTATCAGAGGAGACAAAGTCAGCCGTTGCAACTATTGGAAATCTAGATAATGAGATGAATACTGTTAAGGCTCAACTGGATGAGGTAAACGCTCAAACCAATGCACTGCGCCAGAAAGTAGAGCTAAATTCTCAGGAAGCGATCGCAGTGAGTGCCCTCAGTCAGTCACCCGCAGTACAGGGAGTTCTTACACAACTTCAAGATACTGACCGACAGCTAGCGATAGAGCGTAGCCGTTTTTTAGATGACAACCCTGTAGTTGTTAACTTAGAAGCAAAGAAAGCTAGCTTAAAATCACTCCTGCAACAGCAAGTTGGTCAGACTGTTGGTAATCAAACACAAATTCCGCAGAGACTATTGCAGATTGGAGAACTCAGACAAAACTTGATCCAAAGTTTTCTACAGTCAGAAGTACAGCGCTTTGGTTTAGCTAAAAGACTCTCATCTCTGTCTAATTCCCGTTCTGCCTACGAGCAACGAGTGAAAATTATACCTCAGTTAGCACAAAATCAGCGAGAGTTAGAACGGAAAGTTGAAGTTGCAGAATCTACATATCAAACTCTTTTGAAAAAGGTACAAGAATTACAGTTAGTTGAGAATACAAATACACCTAGTTCGCGGATTATTACTCCGGCTTCAGTGCCAAGTAAGCCAGCAATAGGCAAAAAAATTATCGTTTTATTGCTAGGAGTGATGTTTGGTTTATTCTTGGCTACTACAACTGTTCTCTTCCTAAGCATGAGAGATAGATCATTGAAAACACTTAAGGAAGTCAGAGATGTATTTAGATATACGTTGCTAGGAATTATTCCTTTATCTGTTAAAAAGCTTCGTCGTGATTCAAATGTAGAACCAAAAATTGCTGTCAGAGATACGCCTTACTCTTTAACTAGCGAAATGTACCGAATGATTCAAGCCAATCTGAAATTCCTGAGTTCAGATAAAGTGCTCAAAACTATCGTGGTAACTAGCGCAGTTCCTAAAGAAGGCAAGTCTACAGTTTCAGCTAATTTGGCAGCAGCGATCGCTCAACTAGGGCGTAAAGTTTTACTAATTGATGCAGATATGCGAATTCCTTCTCAGCATCATCTTTGGCAGCTAACCAATGCAGTTGGTTTGAGTGAGGTTCTTGTAGGCCAGGCTGAATTTGACGTTACTGTATCTAAGGTAATGGATAATCTTGATGTCTTAACTGCTGGGGTTAGACCTCCCAACCCACTGGCTTTGCTTGACTCGAAACGGATGGCATCATTAATTGAAAATTTTTCATCTCAACATAACTATGATTTTGTAATTATTGATGCTCCTCCTCTGCTTTTGGCAGCCGATGCTTTGACTTTAAGCCAAATGACTGACGGGATTTTGTTAGTAGCTCGACCTGGGGTAATTGATTCTAACAGTGCTAACGCTGCTCAAGAGATGTTAGAAAGATCCAATTATAACGTATTAGGCTTAGTCGTGAATGGAATCATTGATAAAAATGAATCTAGTAGTTATTTATATCACGATCATGAATATTTTAAACCAACGAAGTTGGCAAAGGAGTTTCAAAGACTTGCGAAAAAATAAAATTTTCAAAGGTTAGGAACTACTCCAATACTATTAATAAACCACAATCCTAATTCATGTGGCTGAAGAGGCAGGGGAGCAAGGAGCATTTCTTGCTGGGAGAAAAATATTGAAATTACCCTGCCACAAGGGTTTCAGAGCAAATACAGTTGTGCCAAAAATTAAAAATATTTATTTTGAAACGCAATACGCAAAAAATAATGCGTCCTTATTTCAAGCCCCTGCATTTATGTATGGGGTTCTGTCTCCAGGAATAACTGCCCCTTTTCCTCTTCTTTAATATTTAGAATAGTGAGTTTAATATGCGGAATGTAGGTTAAAACTTACATCTCGCCCATTTTATTTTTATTAGAGTTAGGAGAAATCAGCAATCTAGTTTTGCTCTGGGATTGAATATAGAAAATGTATTGCTGTTAAAGTAACAGCTATATTTAGCCAGCAATTACCTATGCATTAACGTAGCTTGATACAGTATTAACTATCTTCGCAAACGCTAAAAGCCTTATTTTTTACCACAATTTTTCTTAGTTTCTAATAAATGAGCCAATAGTATGTGTGTTACAAAAAGGGTTGTAGACAAAAAGGCTGGATAAATTAGGATTTTGCCATACAACCCAATTCCATACTCTTAACTACTACCGCATTTCGTATGCCCCTCTATCAGATCGTGAACCTTTCACACGAGGGTCGCCTAAAAAATCAGTTGTTACACTATTGAACTTCATACCACTATTGATTGCCGGACTCGTAGACTTAAGCCTAAAATCACCACTGTAGGGATTCATAAACTGTGGATCTGCAATCATATCATTATAGCCAGAAGCAGGTATCAAGGAACTATTGGCGTTGAGGTTGTAGTCAAACCTAACGTTGTCACCACCATTTCTTAGATTTATCCGTTTTCCACGCTCAGAATAAAGGATGTTATTGAAAACATTGATATTATTTGAGTAATTAACCGAGATTTGCCCGTATTCAACTTCCCGACTTTGGTTATTCAGATAACTAGTGTTGTAGACAATATCGATATTCTCACTTTGAAATGTATGAATGCCACCACCACCATTTTTATATGAGATGTTGCTGGCAATCAAAGTACGTCCTCGATACGCACTTATTGTTGATCCTTTTTGCTTATTCATTCCACGATCAATAATAATACCATTACCATCTTGGATCTTCCCATTCCAAATCCAGGGAACCAACATTTGATTGTTGTAGACCTTGTTTCTGGTCACAAACATTTTATAGTTTCGGTTGTTGTCAGAATTCCAATTGTTGAGCAGCGAAATCCCACTACACCCGTGAACTGAGTACCAGGCATTATTAAATACCTCGTTATTATCTATTGTTAGATAGTCTGCTTGAATAGCTGAAATGCCTCCGCCTCCACAATCATGTACCTTGTTGTTGAGAATACGTATATGGTGGGAACGACCACCTTGTCCTCCCTCTATGCTGATGCAATTTCCATTGGTCAGGGGGTTTGATTGGTTATACTTCTGACTCAGCGCATAACTACGGGACATTTTGCGATTGTTCCCTTCAACCTCAAGCCCGTTAACTTCAATATATGATGCTCCATCGTTAATCGAAATTCCATGCCATCCATTGTGCTGAAGTTTCGGTCGCTGTCCAGGGTATGCTTTATACGTAATCCATGCATTTGCCCTTCCAGAGCGTTTAATATCTATTACCGATCCAGTTGGATATGCATTCTTGTATACCCCGTCCATAATAAGTACTGTGTCGCCAGGGTTAGTCAGGTCTGCTGCTCTTTGAATTGTCCTAAAGGCAGATGAGGTAGTGCGTCCGCTATTTCTATCGTTTCCTTTACCACTAACATAGTATGTTGTCCCATATGAAATATAACTGATCAGTTTGCGGCTTGGTAGTGGCATTTCTTGATCAGTGGATGACTGACGAACATCTTTAACAAAAGACTCTGTTATTTTCTGGCCTTGAACTAGACCTGTTAATGCCCAGGGAAGTACAAGAGATGCGCTCAAACTGAGAAAACCTAAACCATGAATCATCATAGGGAAAAAATAGGGTATGTTGCAAAAACTGATTCGTCAACGGTCAGTAGTTCTAGCCTTAGTCAGTAACTCAGTATTGGATACAGTCGTGAATTGCCATTTGTAAGTTTATACACCCTTTATCAGGTTTCAACCTGAGAATTCCCACGTAGATATGCCTGAAAAGCCTTTTTAGCTTGTCTTCCAAAAAATAGTAATTATATAGTAAAAGTACTGAAGGAAAATGATTCAGTATCCAGAGCTATTACATTAATGGACACCAAGCAACTGTACAAATGGCGTCATTTCCAATTCGACATCATTGTACTGTGTATACGCGATATCTGTGGTTAAGATAGTATATCTGTTATAAATCAGTTAATTTACTTAAATAATTCTTATCATAATGATAATGAAGAAATAAGTGAAATCCTTTTACAGAGTAGATTTAGAGGAACAATACCTTTTAATGATTATCATTATCAAAAATATCAGAGTAAGTAAAACAAAGCTTGAAAAAGCCTATCAATAGCAGATTAAGAATTTTCAGTGAAAACTTTAGGTATACAGTACTTTCAAGTGGCTAATACTATCTAAAAAGATATTAAAATTGAGATAGAAAATACAATTTTTGAGGAAGCGATCGCTCTATGCAAAGCAGTTCTGTAGCCTAGTATTATCCTGTAGCGGAGGCTGCGTAGCTTGTTCCATAAGAGTAGGAAAACAGCTATTCTCTAATCTAGAAGTTTTTCTTTGGAATAAAAGACGCGTTGCATAGCTTGCTTCTCTGTAAGAGTACAGTTTTGTGCATCATATTTAAACGCATCATTTAAGTAAGTGAGCAAGAAGAAATAAAACTATATTACGTAATGTAAAGTTAATTTAATCTGCTGTTACTAAACGGCTCCAGCCCTTAAAATATAGGTGAATCCGCTTAGTACAACCGTTTAATTATTCAGTACAATTTTGGAGACGGAGAGATTTGACCAACGTCCCCAATTCACATCTGTATCTTAACTAGAGTCCGAACAAGTTCAGAAGACTAAAGATAACACCTAGAGGCCCAGTTACAGTGCCTATGGTATCGCCAGTTTTAGCTGAACCAGATCGATTAACTACTACAACGTCATTATTGCGGAGTATGGGATTAGTTTGCTCATTAATCCCAGCCGAGAAATCCACTTTTACTATACGTTTAGTGACAGAACCATTAGGGTTGAGGCGAATCAAATCAACAGCTTTACTACTAGCTCTGGCATCATTAAATCCTCCAGCAGCGAGTATCGCTTGATTTAAGGAACTATTCGGCTGAACGTCTGTTAATCCTGGTTTTTTAACTTCACCTACCACACCAACTTGAATGCGTGTAGGAGACAAAGTAGTGGTAGCTAATTGAGTGGCTTCTGCGGGGTTAATTTCAGTTGCCGTCGGAATAACTATTGTATCTCCGTCTTGCACAATGATATCTTGATTGGCGTCACCACTCTGCAATAATTGCCAAAGATTGATATCTATAGCTTGTTCTGAGCCGGTTCTTGTTGGTCGGCGTAGCTTCAGATTACGAATATCAGCCTGTGCTGTAATTCCCCCAGCTAGTTGAATTACCCGCGTCACATTTGGTAAACCATTGGGAGTAGTAGTACCACTATTAGCGGTTGCGCCCCCTCCTTGTGGATCTGTGCTGGCTGGGGTGACAAGATACGAACCGGGACGGTTAACTTCACCAATAATTGTTACCGTGCGAGGTGTGGTTTGGCTAGCGGCAAAGTTGGATGCAAATATATTGCGAGATTCTGCCACGTTGAAGTTGGTTGCTGTTGGCACAACTATGGTATCTCCATCTCGCAAGGTAATATCCTGTGATAACCTGCCGGTTTGGATGAATTCTTTCAAATTGATGGTGGCAGTTTGCTCTGAAGAACGTCCTACTTTACGCCGTAATTGAACTTGAGTTACATCCGCAGCCAAGGTTACCCCCTGTGCTGTTGTTAATGCGGCTAATACAGTGGGATATTGTACACCTGGATTGTCTCCCGCGCCGCCGCTCAAGCTGAGAGTATAAGCTCCTGGACGTGTCACCTCTCCAGCAACGAAAACATTGATGGGACGAGGCGATAACAAATTGACTGAAATCAAAGGGCGTTTGAGGAAGCGAGCATATCTTCTAGAAATTTCGTCAGCAGCCTGTTCAGCTGTTAGACCGAGGACTGGCACACTGCCAATTAAAGGTAGGTTGATGGCTCCACCTGGGGGAATTTGATACTCACCTGTATATTCAGGTACTTCAAATACATTTACACGGATGCGATCGCCGCCTCCTAATGAATAATTAGTATCTAATTGTGTTGGTGTTGTTGGCGTTGGTGTTGTTGATGGTAATGGTTGTCCCTGAGCTAAACTGGCAAATGGCACGACGGCATTGACAGCAGTTAACAAAGCCACACCCACAACTGGCTGAGTTAGGAATTTAAACAAACTTGTATTAAGCATATTTACCTGAGACTCTGAAACTACAATCAATAATGTACTGTCTAAACATTTTTATTTGAACTATACCTAAGTATTCAAGTTCCCCGACACTCTTATTTTCCTCGAAAAGTGTCATTTTCCGGAGGAAATTTGTTTATTGAATTTGAATTTTTAGTGAAGCTAATTTAAAGTTAAGCCAACTTGAATATAGGAATTATAAAAAAATATTAGGGATTTATGCAAATCACCCCAGTTTCTACAATAAATTATCTGTTAATTAACAAGGCAGTGACGAATAAAATTTTCTTGTGAAAGTCAATTTTATGATATTTAAACTATGAACTCAAAAAGGCATAAAGTTTACTTTTGCTCTTCAAATTAACCCAAAATTTTCTATTTGGCAATAAGTTAGGAACACTAACTCAGTAAGTCATTTTTTCTTCGGATTTGTTGAATAAAAAACTCTTCTAGGGAGTAACGCGACAAATTCATGGCAATAATTTTACCCTCCATAAGACGAAGACTGGCGAGAAAATCATAATAATCGTCTTGTAGTGTACCTTGCCAGGAACCATCAGGTTCAAATCTGAGAGTGGGTATCCATTTTTGAAGAATTTCCCAGTCACCACCTTGACCTTTGACATGATATGTGTTATTTCCGCCTAAGAGTTCATTAAGGGAACCAGAGCAAATTAATTCACCTTGAGCGAGGATGGCAATGCGATCGCAAATCTGTTCTACTTCACTAAGAACGTGACTGTTAAAAAAAATCGTCTTTCCAGCAGCTTTTAGCGCCAGGATAATTTCTCGCATTTGGTAGCGTCCTACAGGATCAAGACCAGACATCGGTTCATCCAAAAAAACCAAATCTGGCTCGTTAATTAGCGCTTGTGCCATACCAACACGCTGTAGCATTCCTTTAGAATAGCGACGCAGCAACTTTTTGCGGGCATCGGCTTGGGATAAACCCACTAATTCCAGCAGTTGAGGAATACGTTTGCGTTGGACACTTTGGGGAATTTGGAATAGCCCGGCAGCTAGCTGCAAAAATTCCCAGCCAGTGAGATAGTCATACAAATAGGGATTTTCCGGCAGATAACCGATATGTTGCTTGATAGTGCGATCGCCTATTGGCTTACCCAACAATAATCCCCGTCCAGAGCTAGGGCGAATAATCCCCAGCAACAATTTTAAAAGGGTGGTTTTACCAGCACCGTTTGGCCCCAGCAACCCAAAGGTTTCACCTTTATAAACTGTTAAAGAACAGTTTTTGAGAGATACGACTTTTTGATTTAGCCAAAAACCAGTGCGATAAACTTTTCGCAACTCAGAAGTCAGGACTACTGGCGGAGTATCCGTCGTATTAAGTTGAGAATCAGGGTCATCTGCAACAGACTTCATCTCAGTTCAATTACTAATTACCAGCTTGGCACTAATTACAAGTTACCCAATAGGCTGATAATAACCATCACTAACCTGTGTGTCAATTGTCGTAAATAGAGTAGCTGAGTCAACACTAAAAATATTAGTCCTAGCAAATAATTCTGGTTAGCTTTACAAAACGCCTTTAGAACTGGGAATTAGACCAGCACGACGAGGGTCAATTTCCACCGCCAGCCGGGTTGCTCTTGCAAACGCCTTAAATGTCGCTTCAATAATGTGATGAGAATTAATGCCATCCAGTTGCCGAATGTGCAGTGTCATTTGGCTATGGTTCACCAGTGCCACGAAAAATTCGCGCACGAGTTGAGTATCATAGGTTCCTACACGCTGGGTAGGAATTTGTAAGCCGTAACTGAGGTGAGGGCGTCCAGAAAAGTCTAGGGCTACCTGAACTAAAGCTTCATCCAGTGGCGCAAGAAAATTACCAAAGCGGACAATGCCTTTTCTGTCTCCTAGTGCTTGGTTAAAGGCTTGGCCCAAGGTAATACCTACATCTTCGTTGGTGTGATGGTCATCAATTTCCCAGTCTCCCTTGGCTTGAACATCTATATCAATCAGCCCGTGGGAAGCAATTTGATGCAACATGTGATCTAAAAACGGAACACCTGTTGCTGCTGTGCAAGTTCCTCTACCATCCAGATTGATGGTAACTTGCACATTAGTTTCGCCAGTGGTGCGGTGAACAGTGGCAATCCGAGGGGTTTTAGTTGACTGGTCGTAGTTTGAATTAACTTGGCGATTGGTTGTTTGCATAGGAATGGGGAGTGGGGAATGGGGAGTGGGGAATGGGCAAGAATAATTCTTCGCTTACTCCCCCTACTCTCCACTCCCCAAATTATCTTACATTCCCATAATTTCATATCCTGCATCTACATATAGAATTTGTCCGGTAATGCCGCTAGACAAATCACTACATAAGAAAGCGGCAGCGTTACCCACTTCTAGCTGAGTGACGGTGCGTCGTAGGGGAGCTACTTCTTCTACATGATGAATCATATCCAAAATCCCACCCACTGCTGAAGATGCCAAGGTGCGGATGGGGCCTGCGGAAATGGCATTGACGCGGATATTTTGTGGCCCTAGTTCGGCGGCTAGGTAACGCACACTCATTTCTAAGCCAGCTTTGGCAACTCCCATGACATTATAGTTAGGGATTGCCCTAACACCGCCTAAATATGTGAGGGTAACGATACTACCTCCTTCTGTCATCAAAGGTTTAGCTGCACCAGTTAACTGCACTAATGAGTAGGTACTAATTTCTAAGGCGGTGTTGAAGCCAGAACGAGAGGTTTGACTAAAATTTCCAGTCAAATCATCTTTGCTGGCAAAGGCAAGACAATGGATGAGGATATCTAGCTTTCCCCACTTTTCACGGATTGTCTCAAAGGTAGATTGAATCTGTTCCTCATTTTGGACATTACAGGGAAGAAATAAGCTGGGGTTGAGGGGTTCTACCAATTCCGCAACTTTTTTCTCCATCTTGCCGCGTTCATCGGGTAGGTAAGTAATACCCAGGTTTGCTCCGGCGAGGTGCAACTGTTGGGCGATACCCCAGGCGATCGAGCGGTTATTGGCAATACCTGTAACAAGAGCATTTTTTCCAGTCAGATTTAGCATATAAATTGTTAATGCGATCGATCATCTAGGAGCATACTAGAATCTGAGGCACGTTTTGTCTTTGTTTTATACAGGCTTTGCAAAAATGAATATTGGTAAGAGTGTTTGCTATGACAAAAATCTTGATTTTTCCTAAAGATATTTCCAAAATAACTTTATTTGTTCTTTAAAAAACCCTTTTTAATACTGCTATTGGAAGTACTTATCAACAATTTGTAGCTGAAAGGATCACCAATTATGTATCATTATAAACAAAGAGTTATGAAGAGATTAGTTTGAGTATAGGAAAGTACAGAAAGGTTGACGGTGCTTTATTCATTTTTCGGGTGTATTCTTAGGTAATCAGTTTTTGTTTTTCCGGCATTGGGTAGGGGAAGGGAGATGATCGTGACACAAGATAAAGCCCTAGCAAATGTATTTCGTCAGATGGCGACCGGGGCGTTTCCGCCAGTTGTGGAAACGTTTGAACGCAATAAAACGATCTTTTTTCCTGGCGATCCTGCCGAACGAGTTTATTTTCTTTTGAAAGGTGCTGTTAAACTTTCTAGGGTGTATGAGGCAGGAGAGGAAATAACGGTAGCGTTGCTGCGGGAAAATAGTGTTTTTGGTGTATTGTCATTGCTGACGGGAAATAAGTCAGATCGGTTTTACCATGCGGTTGCATTTACGCCTGCGGAATTACTGTCAGCACCAATTGAACAAGTAGAGCAAGCACTCAAGGAAAATCCAGAATTATCAATGTTAATGCTGCGAGGTCTGTCTTCGCGCATTTTACAAACAGAGATGATGATTGAAACTCTCGCTCACCGAGATATGGGTTCTAGGTTGGTGAGTTTTTTGCTAATTCTTTGTCGAGATTTTGGAGTTCCTTGTGCAGATGGGATCACAATTGATCTGAAGTTATCTCATCAAGCGATCGCAGAAGCAATTGGTTCAACTCGTGTTACTGTTACTAGGCTACTAGGGGATTTGCGTGAGAAAAAGATGATTTCTATCCACAAAAAGAAAATTACTGTGCACAAACCTGTTACCTTAAGTAGGCAATTCACATAAAATCAATTGGAGAAAGGGGAATCGGCGCGTGTTTTATTTTGAAAAATGACACTAATAGCTAGAGGTAAATCTAAAATTGAGTAATTTCAGCTATTGCCAATTTCCACTTCTTTCCAGACAATGCTTAAAAGTAGTAGGCTGTATCTGGAAGGATTTCGGTAGCTAAAGATGACCACCGGATACATCCTCATCGCAGCAATTTTAATTCTGGGAGGCGTAATTGCAACCGTGGGCGATCGCATCGGCACACGAGTTGGCAAAGCCCGCCTCTCACTTTTTAACCTTCGTCCAAAAAATACTGCTGTACTAGTAACTATTTTTACGGGCGGTTTGATTTCTGCATCAACATTAGGGATTTTATTCGCTGCCGACGAAGGCTTGCGAAAGGGAGTCTTTGAATTAGAAGATATTCAAACAGACCTCAGACAGAAGCGGGAACAGCTAAAAACCGCAGAAACTCAAAAAAGTCAGGTAGAGAGTGAGCTAAACCAAGCAAGAATTGCCCAAACAAAAGCACAACAAGACTTGCAGGTAATTAATCAATATTTGCAGGCGGCGAATGCCAAACAACGCCAAACACAAGCTCAGTTGAACCGCACTATTAGTCAACAAGCTCAAACTCAAACTCAACTCCAACGCACTCAAAGTCAGCTAGAACAAGTTGTACCTCAATACCAAAAAGCTATAGCTGAATTGCAAAGCGTTTACAATCAGAGAAAGGAGCTACAAGCGGCAGTTGAACTACTGAAGACAGAACGTCAACGACTGTATGCTGAAGCTAAAAAAGCTATTGACGAAGCCAAAACAGCTATTGAAAAACGCGATCGCGAACTTGCTAATCGCCAAGAAGGTATAGAAGTACGCGATCAAAAAATTTCCCAACTCGATCAATTGATTCAAAAGCGTAACGTAGAAGTAGCAGCGCGAGAGCAAGTAATTGCCACACGGGAATCACGCCTCAAAGACTTGGAAGCACAACAGGAGCAACTAGAAATGGAAGTTGCCAGGTTAGAAAAATATTATCAGTCCTACCGCGATCTGCGTCTAGGTAAGCTAGCCTTAGTTCGTAGTCAAGTTCTGGCTGCTGCTGTAGTTCGTGTTACCCAACCTGCTGCTGCTCGTCAGGCAGTGATACAACTTTTACAAGAAGCCAATCGCAACGCCAACCTCAGATTAAGTGAGCCTGGGGCGAATCCTGCAAATGTAGAGCTACTGCGCGTGACTCAGGATAGGATTGACCAGTTGAGCAAGCAGATTGCCGATGGTCAAGAATATGTGGTGCGAATTTTCTCGGCTGGTAATTACGTTAGAGGAGAAAAGCAGATAGAATTTTTCGCCGATATAGCCCGTAATCAACTGGTTTTTTCGGGAGGCGCAGTGCTAGCCACAACGACTGCTGATTCTAAAACCATGACATCCTATCAGTTACAGCAGCGACTGGAAATATTGATTTCTGCTTCCCAATTTCGGGCCCGTAATGCCGGAATTGTCGAAGATGTACAAGTAGAGGGGACTTTCTTACGCTTTGTTAGCCAATTAAGACAATACAATCAACCATTAGAGATTAAAGCGATCGCAGCAGAGGACACTTATACAGCCGGGCCATTGAGAGTAAAATTAGTGGCAATAGTCAACGGACAAATTATTTTTACTACTTAAAACATTATTTGCACACTCTTATTAGTAAGATTTAAACATATCCAACAGCAGTCAAAATAGTTGCTGTGATTGAATTTATTGATTTCTAATTCTTAATTTTTAATTTTAATTTATTATGACTTTCCCGGAATTTTCACCAACGCAACCAGTCATATTGGGATTTGATCCAGGTCGAGATAAGTGTGGTTTAGCGGTGATGGGACTGGATCGACAATTGTATTATCATCAGGTCGTCTTAGCAAAAGAGGCGATCGCTAGTATTGAGACACTGCGTCAAAAGTTTCCGATCTCTTTGATGGTGATGGGCGACCAAACTACAGCCAAGGAGTGGAGACAGAAACTATATCAGGAATTGACAGAACCGTTGAGTATTATTTTAGTCGATGAGCGCTACACAACCTTAGAAGCACGCGATCGCTATTGGCAAATGTTCCCGCCCCAAGGGTTAATAAAACTATTGCCACAGGGTCTACGACAGCCACCAAGACCGATAGATGACATTGTTGCCATCCTCTTAATCGAAAGATACTTAAATCGTCTCACTGAATCAACAGTCAGCCAATTTTAGATTTTGGGTCGCACCTCTGGTGCGCTTCCAGCGCAAGTTGGATTTTGGATTCAAGCAAAAATCTAAAATCTAAAATCCAAAATTGAATGGCTTCTAACTTTTAAAGTTCCGCCCGAATAGTAAAAGCATAATCTCCTCCAGGCTCTAGCTGATAATCTTGTTGCTCTAAAAATCGACCGAGGGGTTCTTTGATTAAGGCGCGGCCTTGGGAAGGCTTGACGGCAAGTTCTCCCCGGCGAAAATGCCACTGAAAATGCCACTCAAACTCACCAGCATTCACTTCGCCTTCAAGGAAGCCGTGTTGCCAGGATTGGCGAGTAATTCTGACATGGGCAATGGTTTCTGGCAGACGTTTTGCACTCACAATGCTTTATGTCAAGTGTGAAATAACAGCCGCTTATATAGGCTGGCTACTTATTCTATTTACCAAACATAGCTTAATTACACAAACTGACAAAGTAGGTATTTGTAGTTGACTAGGTTGTGTTATGAGCAAAACGATTCCAGTATCCTGAAGTCGCGGCTATAGCAATCCTATTTTATTTGTGAAAATCTAGGGGCTTCAGATCCCCGACTTCTTCGAGAAGTCGGGGATCTTGTTGTTCACGAATGATTTAGGACTACTATATAACGCAACAAGGTTTTAAAGCATTGTGTGAATAAAATTTGCTATTATACAAGCGTTTGCGTAGCGTCCCGCAGAGAAGTCTACCTTCGTGGAAAGCGTGCAAAATGAAGGGCTTGCTAACCCACGGAGGTGGGTTTTGCCTGTGTAGCCGCGAATTATATTCGCTAGGACGAGTCATAAATTAGACTTTACAAATATTCTTTAAGGGCTTGCTTAGTAAGCGGCTATCTCAGCACCAGCATCAATGATAGGTGTCTTACCAGTGTTATCGTGGTTACAGACAAGAAGCATTGTGGTTGGCTCATTTAAGTTAGCGACTGTAACCCCACTGATTGTAGATGCCAGAGATGCACCCTGTTGTGTTCCAACGACGGCTACGTGTTCAGAAAGAATCTGACCTGTTTCTCTGGCGCGGACATAGCATCGCACGGTGTCATTCGCTCCAAAGTTTATAGCTGTCGCGGAATAATTAACTATCCACTTACCACGAGGAAGAAGAATTTCCGCTAGCCTGAGTTCCTGACCCTGAGTAATAGGCAATGAAAGACTCTGTGTTGTCTTGCCAAAGTATGCTGCGTTGATTGCTGTTGCAGGCAGTGTTAAACTGACTACCGATCCAACAATAGCTAACAAGGAACTACTTAATGCTAATGGTTTCATACTTTAATGAATTGTTGGTTAATTACATCAAGTCAATAACCTTTATCAACATTGCAATATAGTGATAGTAGCTACTTCATATATAATTTATTTGCAAATCTACATAATTAGGGGCATTGAAACGATTGTGCAAAACTCCCCTATTTTGTTTGAAAACTTTACTTAATCGCCTAACGGCTGCAAAGCTTAATTGACTATTAAAAGAGCGCATATATCCAGCCCAGATCACTCGAAGGTATCATCAGGGGCAATGTCTATTGCAAGCCGCAGATCTCCGACTTCTTTGAGAAGTCGGGGATCTTTTTTGTTGCTGTATAACCTGCACGGATTTAATGTCGGAAAGTTTGGGTCAGCAAGTTACCCTGGGGGTAATTTCGGTTAAAATTTTAGGAATGAGAGTATCCTAGAAACTGCATATCTAACGTTTTTTTCATCAGTATATTGGGGATTAATTGGAATTACCTCACCAAATTTCAGCACAATTACCGCCCGGTAAAGCTTAGAGTATTTATATTGCTGTTCTTGGATATCAAAACGCAAAATATTTTCTAGTGGATGTTCAATAATTTGCTTACCACGCAAACTTTTACGTTCAATAAATACCTTATCGATACTCTTATAGAAGGTGCAGGTAGTTACAGGTGACGTGCCAAAATAAGCAGCGATCGCCATCATAATCAATATAAATAAACTGAAGAAAAATAAATAATTACGCTGATTCTGCTGCACTAATAGGGAAGTTTGCCCAGAGTTAATAAAATTATTGATTTTTAAGACAACTTCCTCATTCTCTTGATAGCTAATATTTGATAGCAGATCAAAGTCTCCAAATGGAGTCACAATAATAACTTGATAGCTTTTTCCTCCTTTGCTACTAGTCTTTGTCAGGATGTATGCTTCTTGAGGATCAAACATTTTAAGCTTTTCCATGCTTCCCAGCAAATTAAACCGCTTCAAGTCACAGTTAATTTGGTTTGATGAAAGGCGATCGCAAGTTAGATGAATTGAAGCAGAATTAAAAACTAAACAGTAAATCAAAAAGCTTAAACCGAAAATAAAAAAGCACCACCCGTTGAACCAATATCTGAGGGGTCGATGTTTTAGCTGCAATCTTGTACGGGTTTCCTCTACAATTTTCATCTGTGTCTGTGTATATAATACTTAAGCCCTGAGTAGAGTATTCCCCTCGTAGCGCATTAACTAATCGCCAAGTCTAAGTACTAGGGAGGATTTATGATGAATCGCTAAAAAAGCTTTGGCTAGCTGGTAGATAATTGGGGCAGAAAGCTAGAGCTAGAAGCATGGAAAGCAAACAGCTAGGAAAAACTGGTATATTTGTGAGTGCGATCGGTTTGGGTGGTATGCCCATGTCAATCTCTAATCGCCCTCCTGAATCGCAATCAATCCAAGTTATTCATCGGGCTTTGGATCTGGGTATCACATTTATTGACACTGCCGATTCTTACTGCAAAGATGAGTCAGATAAGCACCACAACGAGCGACTAATTCACAAGGCGCTTACTAGTTACAAAGGCGATGTTAGTCAAGTAATTGTGGCAACTAAAGGCGGTTTGATGCGTCCCAATGGAAACTGGACAAGCAACGGCAACCCAGAACATTTACGCGAAACAATTCGAGTTAGCTTTGAGGCGTTAGGTGGTGCTAAACCCATTGATGTTTGGCAATATCATTCGCCGGATACTAAGTACACAATCGAAGAATCCCTTGCACCTGTGAAAGAAGCAGTCGAGGCAGGTTTAATTCGATTTGTGGGAGTTTCTAACTTTTCCGTTGAACAGATTAAACGGGCGCGAGATGTCGTGGATATTGTTTCGGTGCAGAATCAATACAGCCCTTGGCAACGACAGCCAGAAAATGACGGCGTGTTGAAGTATTGCGAAGAACAAGGGTTGACGTTTTTGCCTTGGAGTCCCTTTGGTGGTAGGCGTCGTCATCAGGATTTACAAGATATCCCTGCGATCGCTAACTTAGCTAAAGAAAAAGGTGTTTCAGTATATAATATCGTCTTGGCGTGGTTGCGTTCCAAGTCGCCTGCTATTTTACCAATTCCTGGTGCTAGCAAGGTTTCTAGCATTGAAGACTCAGCACAAGCTATCAATGTGAAACTATCTGATGATGAAGTGCAAAAAATTGATCGGGCAACTTAATCATTGCAAGCGATTTTCACTTCGGTGTAATACAGTCTAAACCTCATCCCCAACCCTGATGTATCGAGATGTTTAGTCTCATCCAATACTTTGGGGTTGAATATTATAGTGAGGAAAAGCGATCGCTCTCTACATCGACTCCAACGGCGGAACCTCAAATTCATTAAACGAGCAAATATTGTAAGATGAACCTGCTAGAGCTTTCACCAGCTTGCCGTCGAAAGTCAGCAAACTAGCACATGCCTGATGTGAAAGTGCGACATACGAGCCATCGTAGGCGGAGATTCCATAATTTAATGCGATCATAACTGCATCCGCCATCAAATCAGCCGTTGAGACAACACCCAAGGGAAAAGCTTTGAGAGTAGCTAAATCTGCCTGAACCTCAGCACCAGTGTACATCCTTGCACGGACATACTTCCATAAGGCGTTAGCACACTCAATGTAAAAAAGGTCTGGAACAAACATTTCTGTCTGTGGATTGGCAAGGTGATCAAAAAGTTGGTTAACTTTGGGGGTTAGTGGATCAGAGATAAAATATTTGATGCACACACTGGTATCCACCACGCATTTAAGAGGAATGCTCATCTGTTGCGGTCTTCTCGAATCATTTCAGTACTATCAGGCAATGCGAAGTCTGCTGGATTCAGACGGCGACGCTGGCGACTTTCTTCTAGGACTTTAAGTACATTCTGTCGTTTCTGGTCTTCTGCTTGCTGTGCTTCAGTCTTCAAAGCTTGCTCTAACAGAGTGATAACTTGGGCGTTAATGGAACGGTGTTCAGATGCCGCTAACTCTTGCAGCTTTGCATACAAATCATCAGGTAAATTTCTCACATAAAGGGTAGCCATCACTTTACCTCAAAGTAGGATTTATCCTGATGCTAGCACGATGCAAGCATGGAGAGGAGGAGCGATCGCTGGCTGCCAATTATCTACTTTTTTTTGATTTTCCTCTGGGTTGATAGTCAACGTCTCGCAGAAAGTTACCTAAATCTGAATTCCTGCTAATATCGTAGTTATTTTCGCCAAATTCCTGCTTTAATTCTTGTTTATATTTATCAATTTCTTGTGGGACAGAACTGTTAGATTTAATATATGCTTTTGCAATAAAACTTAATGATGGTTCAGACTGTTTCAATAATTTTTTAAAATATGTATGTGTGGATATAACTTGCTTTGTAGCGGTTTTCACATCACTACCTTTTAATTCTACAAAGCAGATTATTCTTTTACTCTCTTTTGCATAAAAGACAATTAAATCACAGATTTTCATACCTTCTTGCTCTAATCCTAATAGTTGACGAAATTTACAATTAGGATTTGACTGATTATCTATAAGAAAAAAAAGAATTGTTTCACCGCTAGATGGTTTTATATTTATCTCTACTCCGTTTTCTGTATAACTTGTTTTTCCTGGTAGCAAACAACTCGATAACAATAAATTATTTAAAGGCATTTTTAAATCACTCCTTAGCTTAAGAGTGACTATGGGAATATATGGGAAATATCATCAGATACATCACCAAATGTACCCCAATCTATACGCCCTTCTTCATTTAAAATATTTTTAGTTATACCATCTTCAAACAGATATACAGAGACTTTCTCTTGAGGAATAAAAGCTTCTATCCGTTCTAAATAAAATTTATTTTTTAGACTTTCTTTATCTTTATATTTAGCAGCTTTCATCAAATTCGATAGATGATCCAAAATATAAGGACTATGAGTTGTAATTAATACTTTTAGACCAGCTTGGACTAACATTGCTAAAAATTCAGTAATTGCTATTTGTGCTGATGGGTGTAAATTCATTTCTGGTTCATCAATAATCAGCAACTCATCCGGTTCAGCCAGATAGCGTAAGCAAAGAACTAAAGGTGCTAGCTCTTTAACCATAGATGAAACAATTGTCATTTCCAATTTGATTTTTTCTGAGGGCTGAAAAAGTATTTCATTTTCTAATCCAGGCTCATTAAAATCTATTTTACCTTGCAAAATTTGTTTTTCTAATAATTCTGCTAATTCAGCATAAATGGCAATTTCTGGTCTTTTCTGAATTTCTTCTTGTCTTTTATCTGTTGTATTTATATATGCATTTGCTAATATTTCTATTAAACTTTGTACTGGCTCACTTGGTTTTTTGCTTTTTGGTTGATCAAAACGTTCAGATATTATTGTTTTTATATCATCAACATTAGAGGTTTCATCAAAATTATCAAAATCTAATTTTTCGAGTTTTATTATTTCTTTCTTAATAGAAAAAGGAAAAGTTATAAAAGTAGTTCTCTCTGTAGGAAATATATAAACATACGAATAAAAAGACCTATGAAGTATTTGAAAAACCTCTTGAAGTAGAAGTTCTTTAAATAACCTTATAGGAATTTCTTTCAAAATGCTACCTTCGGAAATTATGTTAAAATAAATATTATTTTCACCAACTTCCTTTAATATATTTAAATAGTTTTTACCTTGTGAGCCAAAAGAAATTTGCCTTTCTAAACTATATTTTTTAATATTTTCAAGTATTTCTTGTTTTACCGTAGCTAAATCAAAGCTTATCTTCATTGATTTAAAATCACTACGTTCAGTACTCAAAAATCTTTTCATCCAACTAGGAGATGACTTAGCAACATCATTAATATATGCCTCGGCATACTCTTCAGCAAACTTAATTAAGTCAATATGAACATTTCCTTCTTGCAAAAATTGCTCAATAGCATTATCTATAACCCGATATTTCTGCAGAGTTTTGCCATTTATGTAACTTTTCCAATACCTATCAAATCCATGTTTACCCAATATAGATGCTAAAGTATATGCGGCCCAAGTTTTTCCAGTGCCATTTCTTCCAATAAAAACAGTAAGAGGTTTTAAGTCAATTTCAAGTTCTTCGATAACACCTAAGTTATGAATTTCTACTTTCATGGCACCATTTTATTTTAATTACTTAAGGTTAATTTTTTCTATATATACTCAAATAAAGCTACCACGCTTTGTAAATTCAGCAAATCATAATTTGTTGCTGAATGACATATCTGAATCCTAATACCTTGAATGATAACAGCGCTATCTTTAGCTTTACTGTTATATGCAATATAAATTTGATTCACTCTCATAAACTGGAATCTCTTAGTCAGAGAGTTTATCTGTAATGCATCATACATAAATCTTTCAACGGAGAGGGGGAGATTCGAACTCCCGGAGGTTTTAGCCTCATCCGATTTCAAGTCGGACGCAATCGACCACTCTGCCACCTCTCCAGTAAATCTGTCAAACTTGTGCATACCCTACTTTCAGACGCTATTTAGGCGCTTTTGTTGGTTAGCACTAAAGCTGACAGATAATACTATACCCTATCATCTACGCAGATTGCACTACTGGATTTGATCGCTCATACAAAATTTCCCCCTTGGCCACCTGAAAGTCATTCCCCACCCAAACTAGGGAAACTTGCGAAACCACACCTGCCTCTAGGGTGACAATGGAAAAGTTACGCAGCTTCTCGCCATCATTTTCCACAATCCTGGGGACACTAGCCGCATTTAAGTAAATTGTCCCCTCTGGACTTCTAAAGAGAGGTTTGCGCTGCACCTTCTTGGTATGGCGTAAATCTCGGTGCATGTGACCAAATGTTACCAGAGGAATGGTTTTACCAGCAGTCAAGGCTTGAGAAATCGCCTCGCCCAAATCTGGATCGCCAAAGTCGCCGCCAATTGGGTGCCAGTCTTTGCCGCAGGGGTCTTCGGGGCGATCGCCTAACCCACTAGGGCCGTTGTGACCCAAAAATATAATCGTCTCGTAAGCGGCGCTTTTAACTGCTTTCACGATGCGATCGGCGGATTCTTCCAAACTCGTCACACCGTAACGTTCTTTACAGATTTCCGCGAATTTCCACTCTGGGCCACCCCAGGTAAAGGGACGACCCCCCACTACAGTTAAATTCCAAGCGGGAAAATCCAACTTACCGTAACCAACGTGGGACGAACCTAATAAATCGAGTTGTTCCTGTACCCAGTCTTCCTTAGAGCGGTCATAAGGAGCCTTTTTGCGTCCCCATTCGGTGGCGGTGTACCAGGCATCGTGGTTGCCCATTACGGCTGCTTTGGGAATATCGAGAGATGCGATCGCTCTGACCACTTCCACCGATTCATTGCCAAAATCCCCGACAAACAGCACTAAGTCAACACCCAAATGCTTGAGTGCAACGCCATCTTCCACTTCCCATTGGTCGTGAATATCTCCAACTACAGCAATTTTGAGGTTTATCGATTGAGTTTCTTGACTGGTCATGCCACTTTCCTTGCCGTCTATCTCCAGGATATGAAACTCAGCCCAATTTGGACACAACCCCAAAATATCAACCGTCCACTATTTTTGGTAAAAACTACTATAATTGAATCCACAGGACATACATTTGCAACATAAAGCACCCCTAAACTGTGTTTACCACTGCACTAGCTCAACGAGAAAACACCCAACTGGGTGAACTACCACTAGATTTGTTTGCCGCGATTCAGAGTCTCAAAAAAGAACTCAACGCCGTTATCCTGGCGCATTATTATCAAGAGCCAGATATTCAGGATATTGCAGACTTTATTGGGGATTCATTACAACTAGCAAGAGCCGCCGAAAAAACCAATGCGGATGTGATTGTCTTTGCTGGTGTTCACTTCATGGCAGAAACAGCAAAGATACTTAATCCCGATAAATTAGTACTTTTACCAGATTTGGCTGCTGGTTGTTCTTTAGCAGACAGTTGTCCACCAGAGGAGTTTGCAGCTTTTAAAGCAGCACATCCAGATCATTTGGTGGTATCTTACATCAACTGCTCTGCTGATATCAAGGCGATGAGCGATATTATTTGCACCAGTTCCAACGCTGTGAAAATTGTCCAGCAGATACCAAAGGAACAGCCGATTATTTTTGCCCCAGATCGGAATTTGGGGCGTTATGTGATGGAACAGACGGGACGAGATTTGGTGCTATGGCAAGGTAGCTGTGTTGTCCATGAAACCTTCTCGGAAAAGAAAATTGTCCAGTTAAAAATTGCCTATCCCGAAGCAGAGGCGATCGCACATCCAGAATGTGAAAGTAGTGTATTACGCCACGCCAGTTTTATTGGCTCCACAGCCGCCTTACTCAAGTATTGTCAAAACAGCCCCACCAAAGAATTTATCGTTGCGACAGAGCCGGGAATCATTCACCAAATGCAAAAACTAGCTCCTGACAAGCATTTTATTCCTGCACCGCCGATGAATAACTGCGCTTGTAACGAATGTCCATTTATGCGGTTAAATACCCTAGAAAAGCTCTACTGGGCAATGAAAAATCGCACTCCCGAAATTACCATGTCAGAGGATATTCGCCTTGCTGCACTGCGACCAATGCAACGAATGCTGGAGATGAGCGTGTAACCAGTATTTTTTATCCAGATGGTAGAGACGCAGTTTTGTTGCGATCTCTACCCGCAAGTTGTTTTTTCTAATAACTTGCAATTTCTAAAATATGGTGCTAAGATTTTAAATCGTGAGACAAATCGGGTCGGTGTCCGAGTGGTTAATGGAGACGGACTGTAAATCCGTTGGCTAGCGCCTACGCTGGTTCAAATCCAGCCCGGCCCACCACTTACGAAGTTATAAGTTATAATGACTGGGTTAAGAGCAAAGCTCCCAGCATTGTAACTTACAACTAAAAAAACAAAGTTATATTTGCCCGTGTGGCTCAGTGGTAGAGCACACCCTTGGTAAGGGTGAGGTCACGAGTTCAATCCTCGTCACGGGCTTTTTAAATTTGCAAAAAAATAATCAACGTAAAACTAACGCTTTTAACCTTCTGAAGTAATTCAAATATTGAAAAGCTAAGTTTTTTACCTGTATTTGTAGCTATTCTGACTATGATTTGGCTATCATGACAGAATTGTTAGGTATCAGCTTGTTTTTTGGCTATCATCATGAATTGTTAACTGCCCTTCTACTTTTCCATAAGCCTTCTTCACCCAATACCCTCTAGGTGGCTTTTCTACCCCATAAACCTTACACCATTTTTCTACAGCCTTATCAGACACGCCAAAATCTCTGCCAATTTGTGCAGTTGGCTTTTCCCAAACTAGTTTTTCTAGTTCTTCTTTCAATGGTCTTTCTACTTTTCTAGTATGAATTCTAGAGTCTGGATTAACCTTTCTGGTTGTTAAATCAACGCCGAACTCCTTGTACGTTCGCTTAAATGCTACTTCAGTTAAATCTGTAAAATCTTCCCACCAGTAGAAAGGATTGGGTGATTTAGGCGGCGTTGTCCTGATACCGCAACCGCCAAACTTGATTGATGGATACACTACTTTGTTTATATCTGGCAAATAAAGACCATAGAAATCAAAGTCATCAGATTTGTACTTTTTCTCATGACAACCATTCTTGTCTGCCCAATTGCTTTTATTTTTCAGTGTGCCATCACAACTGTATTTAGCTTGAATTCTGTAACATTTGCCATCTTTGTAGGCAATCAAATCAAAGGGTGCATGTTCAGTTACTACTGGTACAAAAACCGAATATTCTTTCTCGACTAAATCTGCTATCTACTTTAGCAGCTGCTAGATCGCCCTTATCTTTTGTATGGTGCATTTATATGAACTCTTAAGCCTATTTGATAAATTACCATAAAAAGACTGCTTTAAGGTTCGTATTAAGTTAAAACGAGCGCGGCAGGGTTCGAACCTGCGACCAACGGATTAGAAATCCGTGGCTCTATCCACTGAGCTACGCGCCCAAAACAAAATTATGGCTCCCAAAAGAGTCATCTAAACCATTATATCGTTTCGACGTAACAAGAAGCAATCGAAAATTGCAGATTTACCATTAGCAAGGCTAAGATGCTAGTCGCTAGTTAGTTAATCTACACCGAAAACGAAACAGATGGAGTATTGGTTTAGATATATTAAGTTGTCAAAGGGTTATTTGCCTGTTAACGCCACCGTCCTCTGGGCGGCTACCTTCGGGAAGGAAGTGGCGATCGCTAGGCTCATTTCCACAGTATGCTAGGTAATTTCAGCCTTGGCGATGCTGCCAAATGCCATTATATATTCCATATTAAGAGTGCCCCTGTGAGGAGTTATTTGCTAGTGCCATGTTTATTCTCAAACGGCAGGATGTTGAAATATCAAGCATTCAGCACCCAAAAAAGGATCAGCAGGTGCCGATTCTCAGTTATCAAGGGCAGACTTTTCGCTTGATTAGCGTATTCAAAGCTAGTCAAGAGGAAGAAGCTAGAGCCTTATGGAGAGAATTAACGGATAACCGAGGTAAAGCCTGTGTTTTACTGGAAGAACCCGAACGCTTTAGTGTTTGGGGTAAAATCCGTTTAGAGCAACTGGATGGTGACACAGGTAGTCATGGCAAAACGGCGATTTTAATCCAAGCCAGTATTTTGCTGTTGCAGGGTGTTTCTATCGACATTGAAGAGTTTTTAGGTGCTAGGCAAGCTGCATTATTTGAAAAAGATATTGCCGAAGTGTTCAAGCAGAAACAATTTCCCCAAGTATCTTCTTTAGAAGCAGTTAAATATTTGGTATCTACTAATCCGTTACCGACAGCCAAAGTACCTGATTGGCAAGAAAATCATGTAGTGATTTTGTTACAAGAACTGCATCGATTAGGAAAGGGCTATTTTGGCAACGCTAATTTTACCAAACAAGTCATTTATAAGCTAGAAGATATGCCAGAAGCCGAGCGATCGCTGTTTCTCAGTTGGCTAAATCAATCCCCACTGGGTAAACTATGGCAGTAACAAAATTCTTACCAATGGCACTTGCTTTTGGTGTCCGATTGTGCATTGTTTAGCAGACACATTGCTAGATATACAGTCCTTTAACTCAAAATACTGCCAGAGTTCATCTACATAGTCAAGTTTTATGAATAACTCTTACGAGAATTCGTTCCTTTCTAAATCAATTTTCACCACTCAGAACATTGTCTTAGCTAATATTGGCTGGGCCGTACTGGCACTGCTATACTTTTTGTTGTTTAGTGCCAAAGTTCCGGGAGCAAATGGCATAGAAAGCCGAGCCGAGTGGTATGTGATTGGCACAAATATTTTTGAAGCTTTAGCTTATTTGGCTGCCGGTATCTTATGCTTGAGGAACTGGCTGAGTCCGCAAATCGTCAGTGGTCGAAATGTTTGGCTCTTGATTGGCTTAGGTATGCTTTCCTATTTCGTCGGGGGGATAATTTTCGGCTATACGGAAATAGTTTTAAAAGATGAACCGGATGTGTCTGTAGGCGATATATTTTTTGTACTGACTTATCTATTACTTGGCGCAGGCATGATTTTAGCTGTGGCTTCCAGGCGAATCAATCTGGAAAAATGGCAGTGGCTAATTGTGTTAGCAATTGCAGTTTTCGGTAGTTTGTTAGCATGGTGGATTTCTATGCAACAGGAAAAACCCTCAGAACTACTAGTCGCTATTTTGAATTGGTTTTACGTAGTTAGCGATGTGGTTCTGTTAATTATTGCTACCACTCTGTTACTAGCCTTTTGGGGGGGAAGAGTTTCCCAATCTTGGCGAATGATTGCAGCTGCGGCCTTTTCGCTTTACATTGCAGATATGTGGTTTAAATATGCCCAAGGCCCCAATTATCAAAGTGGAGAGATATTAGAAGTGTTTTGGGTTTTTAGTGGAGTGTTATTTGGTATGGGCGCTGTCTTAGAATATGACGCATCACTAAGACGAACGCGCCGTACCAGTGGACGAAAACGAGCTTAGTAAAGATTTTGGTATCTACCGTGAGAAAATTAACAGATTCTGACAAACAAGAAATTCTTAAGTTATATCGAGAGACTGCCGAAACAACCTCAACTTTGGCAGACCGCTATGGTGTGAGCAATTCGACAATTAGTCGCCTGCTCAAAAGCACTTTGCCAGAAGATGAGTATGAATACTTAGTCTCCCTAAAGCGGGCTGCGAGAACTCCTGAGGGTAGGGCGCAGGTAAACTACGAGCAGTTACCTCTGCTGACTCAACCAGAGCCGGAAATAGAAGTTCCACCCATCGAAACCCCACCTGTGGAAGTGCCAAAGGTTGAGCCGCAGCCACGTCGGGTAATTCATGTAGAGCAGGAACTTTACTCTGAGGAAACGGCTGAGTCACTCGCTGCTAGTAGACGGGTGCGGCGACGCCCCTCGGCGACGGAAAAACCAAAGCTCCGAGTTACAGAGAAATTAGAAACTCCAGAACCAAAGCCGCCGGAAATAGTCAGCATTCCCATCCCACCGCTAAAGAATGAGCATCCAGGAGCGGCTGTCATCGCGCAGATGCTGGGCGAAGATTTGCTAGACGAATCAGAGGATTTGGATGATTTAGATGATGATGATTTAGATGATGATGACTTTGAGGAAGAAGACTTTGATGATGATGACCTGGATGACCAAAGACCGTTAGTCACAAAACGAAGACCAGGTGAAGCATCAGTTCAAGTTTTACCTCTGTCGATAGCCAATTTGCCAAAAACTTGCTATTTAGTAATTGACCGTTCTTCGGAATTAATTACTCGACCTCTTAAAGACTTTGGTGATTTGGGGCAAATTCCCAGCCTGGAAACCCAGCAAAGAACTCTGCCAGTGTTTGATAACCATCGCGTCGCCAAGCGTTTTTCTACGAAACGCGATCGCGTGATTAAAGTTCCTGATAGTAAAATGCTCCATAAGACTCGGACTCATTTGCAAGCTAAGGGCATCACCCGACTACTGATTGATGGTCAGGTCTACTCGTTGTCTACGACGGTTTAGAGGTCATGGAGACACCTGCTGGCTATGGTGTGGTATTGGTGACAGTTAGCAACATGCAGGAGGCAGAAGCAATTGCAAATGCCCTTGTGGAGGCTAAACTTGCTGCTTGTGTAAGTCTGTTACCAATTCACTCAATTTACACCTGGCAAGGAGAACTGCATAAAGAGCAAGAATGGCAATTAGTAATTAAAACTGATTTGGCGCAATTTCCCGCAATAGAAGCCAAAATTAAGGAATTGCACTCTTATGAAGTGCCAGAAATTATTGCTTTACCAATTGTTGCCGGTTCTCAAGCCTACTTACAGTGGATTTCTCAGCAAGTTAAAAGTAAAGAGTGAGGAGTGAGGATTTTCATAACTCCTCACTCTTTGTATAATTTAAAATTACAAACTAGTGGTTTGTCTCATTAATTTGAGAGATTAAGAGAACGAACCACAAAGTACGCAAAGAGCGCAAAATTAAAAGATAAAGAAGAAAAATTTAAAAACTGATTCACCTATCAAAACTTTTGCGATAGCCCAGTAGTGGTCTGTCCTATTAATTTTGCGGGGTTATAGAGACGCGAAATTTCGGGTCTCTACAGGGTTTTGGTAACAAACTAATCAATCAGAACTTGTGGGACAGATCAGTAGTAGTCTATCAAGCCAACAATGTTTAGTAAATCAAATTTTTATTTCTCTCTTTCCCGTCTTCCTTTGCGCTCTTTGCGTCCTTTGCGGTTCGTTCCTTTACCCTTCAAACTTCGCTTGACAGAGTACTAACTGTAAACAGCCCTTGCAAAACGCTCTGCCAAGTAAATAATGTCTTGTCTACGAGCAATTTGATTTATCCATTGTTTAGGAATATTTTCCACACCGTAGTAAATTCCCGCTAATCCACCAGTGACGGCGGCAGTAGTATCGGTATCTCCGCCTAAGTTGACAGCTTTCAGTACCGCTTCAGAATAAGACGAGCTATTTAATAAACACCACAGGGATGATTCTAAGGTATCAATCACATAGCCACCAGAATTAATCTCTTCTACTGGTACCTTGGCAATCTCACCACTCAAAACTCTGCCAAAATGCGGCTTCTCTAATAAAAATTCTCGGACAGAATAAATTGGTTGGATATCTTGCAATCCTTGTAGATAAGCTGTCTGGAGGTCAGCCCCTTCCAAGAGTGCCACTGCAATACTAATATAAATGCCACAGGCCATTTGCGATCGCGCATGAGCATGAGTAATCGCCGAAACATCATGCACCCGCGCCAGCAATTCGCCTAAAGTGAAGTTTCTGTGACAATAAGCCATCGGCAAGATTCTCATCAGCGAACCGTTGCCATTACTATTTTCAACCTTACCACCCGCCTGATGGGGAACAACTCCCTGCTTCAGGCGCATAATTGCTGTGTGAGTAGTTTGACCAATATCAAAGACATCGCCACGGGGAGTCCAGTAAGCCTCTTTGTACCAACGCCAAAAGGAATTGGCTATAGCATCCAACGAATACCCCCTACAAAGGCATTCTGCCAAGCAAAAGCTTAATGAACTATCATCTGACCAAGTTCCTAGTGGTTGATTCCATGTGCCATAGCCCTGCATCGTTGTCACTGGAGATTTTACTCGTTCAGCGCGGCTAGTAAACTCCACCGGCACACCCAACGCATCACCGACACATAAACCCATCAAACCAGACAACGTTTTTGTAGCGGTTAGCATTATTCAATCTCCACAATAATTGCTCAAAATTAACTTTATAGATTCCCTCTATTGCTTGTTGCAACGGATGCTACAGCCTATTTTCTATTATCTGTGAAAAGCTCGGCAAAAAATTGTTAATTAGGTATTTTATTTACCATTTCCCGACTTAGTTTTAGTTCCAAATATTGTGCCAGTTTTAAAAGCGTCTGTTTTTGGAACAAAGGAGCCAAATGAAAAGACATTGAATGTAATTATAACAGCTTGTTTATAATTTTTAAGGATGGTTAACCTGGAAAATTTATAAATAAATGGCAACATTGATCTAATAAAAACTAGAAAACATTTGGAACATTTTTACACAGCTTTCGACTTGGAATATACAAGTAAAAAATACAAAGTTTGGTAAAAATTATGAGGCGCTTACTAAAGTCTTTCATGACAATTTCTGCATTATCTTCTTTAATAATTTCTCCTCTTGTTCTCTCAGCTGGTCAAGCTTCTGCTGAAACCAAAAAAGGTACTGATGCTAGTTATATTGGTGCTGGTGTTGCAGCTGGTGTTACTAGTGGTGGACAAGGTATTAACGATGATGCGACATTTGGTGGTAATGTCACAGGTCGCGTGAAATTAGGAACTACGCCATTTTCTGCACGCGGTAATGTCCTTTGGAGTGATAAGACAAGTGCTATTATTCCAGAACTTTCTGTGGATGTGCCTATCGCTAATAGAACTAATGCCTATTTAACTGGTGGTTATTCTTTTGTAGAAAAAGATGGCTCACCAACTCCTATAGGTAACAAAGATTCCGTTGTGGTAGGTGCTGGTGTTGAATCGGAAGTTGCTAACAATTTCCTCGTCTACACTAACGCCAAAGTAGGAATTGGTGCTTATCAAAATAGTGATACTCCTGCTGTTAGCATTAATGGTGGTCTTGGTTATCGCTTCAAATAAAAGATTATTGAGTCCTTAGTCAGTTTATACTGTACTTAAGTACTCAGGACTCAGCACTTAAAACTCACTACTTCAAAAAGCTGGTTTTGTTAAGTGTTACATCACTGACAAAGCCTGCTTTTGCCGTGGTAAAATTAGAATATTCCTCATTATCCCGGCCGGATTACCGGGGATAAAATAGCCGAAGGGTGCTGATTCGGCGTCTACTAATGCTTTATTGAGAATACTATACAAGTCTAATGGTTAAATCTGCTCCTTCCCCTATCGCAACACGTAAACCTTCCAAAGTAGAAGGAATCAAGGAAAATAGTAATTTTTTGCGTGAACCTATAGCAACTGAGATTCTTCAAGACACTACCCATTTTACTGAAAATGCGGTGCAGCTTTTGAAGTTTCATGGTTCTTATCAACAGGATAACCGTGACAACCGCACCAAGGGACAGGAAAAAGATTACCAGTTTATGTTGCGGACAAAAAATCCGGGTGGTTTAGTACCGCCGCAGCTGTATCTGGCTTTAGATAAAATAGCTGATGAGTATGGCAACCATACGTTACGAGCAACTACCCGTCAAGGTTTCCAACTGCACGGAATTTTAAAGAAGAATCTTAAATCAGCGATCGCCACCATTGTCAAGAACCTGGGTTCTACTTTGGGAGCTTGCGGCGACATTAATCGAAATGTGATGGCACCACCAGCCCCATTTAAGAATCGCCCAGAGTATCAGTATGCTTGGGAGTATGCCCAGAATATTGCTGACTTGCTGACAGCGCAAACAGGCGCTTATTACGAAATTTGGTTAGATGGGGAAAAAGCAATTAGTGCTGAAGAAGCCCCAGAAGTGAAGGCAGCCCGACAGCGCAATGGAAATGGGACAATTATCCATGACACCGAAGAACCGATTTATGGCACGTACTATATGCCCCGCAAGTTTAAAATTTGCGTGACAGTGCCAGGGGATAATTCAATTGATTTATATTCTCAAGACCTGACGTTGGTAGTAATTACCAATAAGAAGAAGCAATTAGAAGGATTTAATATTTTTGCTGGTGGTGGTTTAGGTAGAACCCACGGTAAAGAAGAAACTTTTGCTAGGTTAGCAGATCCCATTGGTTATGTGGCGAAGGATGACGTTTACGACATAGTGAAAGCGATTGTTGCTACTCAGAGAGATTATGGCGATCGCACCGATCGTCGTCATGCCAGATTAAAATATTTAATCAATGAATGGGGCGTAGATAAATTCCGTGCCCAAGTTGAAGAATATTTCGGTAAACCAGTCGAAGCCTTCAAACCACTGCCAGATTTTAAATATTACGACTTCCTCGGCTGGAATGAACAAGGTGATGGCAAACTATTCTTAGGGATTTCCATTGACAATGGTCGAATCAAAGATGAAGGTTCGTTTCAACTGAAAACCGCTTTGCGGGAAATTGTCGAGCAGTTCAACTTACACATCCGTTTAACAGCCAACCACAACCTGATTTTTTACGATATCGAACCAGATAGTAAGGAAGCGATTCAAGACATTCTCAGCCGTCATGGTGTCGGAGACGACCCTAGTAAAATCGAACCTTTAGTGCGGTATGCAATGGCTTGTCCGGCTTTGCCCACTTGCGGCTTGGCAATCACGGAATCAGAACGAGCAATACCGGGGATTTTGGAACGGGTTCGCACTCTATTAGATAAAGTGGGTTTACAAAATGAACATTTTGTGATAAGGATGACAGGATGCCCCAACGGTTGCGCTCGTCCCTACTTAGCAGAATTGGGCTTTGTCGGTAGCGCTCCAGAATCTTACCAACTATGGTTAGGCGGTTCGCCAAATCAGACTCGACTGGCACAACCTTACACAGAGAAACTGCACCACAATGACTTAGAAATCTTCTTAGAGCCAATTTTTGTTTACTTTAAGAAATCTCGGAAATCGAAGGAAAAGTTTGGTGATTTTTGCGATCGCGTAGGTTTTGATGCCATCCGCGAGTTTGCTGCTAGCTACGATCCTAATACCGCTAATGGTGCAAACAAATCACGTCACCGGGTGAATTTGAAAGAAGAAGTTTACAGCAAGTTGAAGGAAGTAGCAGAAAGCCAAGGTAAGCCGATGACTCAGTTAGTGACTGAAGCGCTAGAGACTTACTTCCAGACTCTTTCGTAAGCCGAAAAATTGAAGATAATGAAATAAAAGAGAGACACAGATAAATCCATCTGTGTCTTTCTCGCGTAAATCCTAATACAGTTAGGCAACACATCCACAGGAAGACTCAACTATGGTAACGACAGCAAAATTCGCAGAAACTAGGGATGTGCTGCAAAACATTAGCTGGCAGACATTCAAAGCTATGCTGGCAGATATGGGATGTGAGCGAAATAAAAGGCTAGCTTATGACAACGGAATAGTAGAAATTATGACTCCGTTAATGCCACACGAAAACTCAAACCGTCTCATCGAAGGTTTTGTTCTTGTGCTGTGTGAAGAATTTGGTTTAGAAGTTAAAAGTGCTGGCTCGTTGACTATGACACGGGATGATTTGGAGCAAGGAGGCGAGCCGGACAGTAGTTACTATATCCAAAACGAATTTTTAGTCCGCAACAAAGAAAGTATTGACCTAAATACAGATCCACCACCAGACATAGTACTGGAAGTGGAATATTCCAGATCCAAAATAGACAAGTTAAGCCTTTATGCTTCAATGGGAGTCCCAGAGTTCTGGCGATATAACGGAAATGTCTTAAGAATTTATGCCCTTAATAATGGGCAATACTCACAGAGCGATCGCAGTCCAACTTTTACACCTGTGCTGCTAACAGAGATTCCCCGATTTATCCAAGAAAGCAAGAAACTTGGACAAATAGCAGCAACTCGTGCTTTCCGTACCTGGGTGAGACAACAGATATCTACAGCAGGGCAATAATTTATTAAGAAAAATGTCTCAACTGCAAAGAATTGCGATCGCACCCTTCCAATTCCAACAAAGGCAAATTTTGCTCACAAAAGAACAACAGCATTATTTGGGGCGTGTGTTGCGCTTGCGTGAAGGCGATCGCTTTATTGCAATGGATGGTAAAGGAAAATGGTGGTTGGCGCAGCTAGCAGGGGAACAAGCACGGGTTTTAGAAGCGCTTTTGGTAGAAACAGAATTACCTGTATCAATTACGCTGATAGTGGCGTTGCCCAAAGGCAATGGATTTGATGAAGTTGTGCGGTGTTGTACAGAGTTGGGAGTAACTTGTATTGCACCAGTATTGAGCGATCGCACTTTGCTTCATCCTAGTCCTCAAAAACTCGAACGTTGGCGGCGCATCGCTGCGGAAGCCGCCGAACAATCAGAGCGCTCGTTTGTACCAACAATTTTAGAGCCTGTTGTTTTTGACACTGCTATAACAGCTAATCAGACAAGTCACCGTTATATTTGTGAGGCTCGCGGTGAGTATCCCCATTTAAACAAGGTGCTGAGTGACATTTCTGACGAGATTGTTATTGCTATTGGGCCAGAGGGAGGATGGACAACACAAGAAATTGAAAATGCGATCGCATTTGGATTTCAACCTGTTTCTCTTGGTCGTCGCATCCTCAGAGCAGTTACAGCCCCAGTAGTAGCATTATCCTTGATTACCGCAGCTTGTGAAGTATAAATGATTTATAGCTCACGCAAAAGTGATTTTGCGCGAGACACTGATCCAGTGGATTGAAACATGATTGAGCAAGTTGCGATCGCCTTTGAGCATAAAGATTATCAAACAGCTGCTAAATTACTCAAACAGCTGCTAGTAGAATCGCCAGAACATCCTTGGGTACAATTTTATCTCGGTCGGCTGCATGAAGTATCTGGAAAGCGCCAGGATGCAGAAAAAGTGTATCGGCAATTGCTGCGAGATACGAGGAATAGTAGAATAGTGACCCTCGCGCGTGAAGGTTTGCGGCGGCTACAAGAAATCGAACTAGAAGAAAGACAAAGAGCTATTTCCCAAGCAACAGCCGAAGGGAATAACAGCGAACTTGGGGTACTAGTTTTAGAGCCACTCAGTAACGAACTCAAAACAGAAGCTTCTCGAAAATTTGCCCAAATTATGCAGCTAGACCCCTACACTGCAAGGCTGTTACTGCCAAGTCGTGGCTGGAGGTTGTACCGCACTGGCCAAGTAGGAGAACTAAAATTTTACGGTAAACAGTTACAGCAGGCTGACATTCCTTGCTTTTGGGCAACAATAGCTCAAATTCAACAAATTCAAGTTTATCAAGTCAAATATTTCCAGGAATTTACTCCACAAGCTACTGTTATTTGCCGTAATGATCAAAATCAACTTGGTTCTCTCACCTTTGATTGGTCAGAAATCACAGCAAGAGTAGTGGGACTGTTGCCCATTTTTGAGGAAGTAGTAGATCGTGATGTACGCGGTAAACTAGAACGGAAAACTCAAACACAAGACTATGCTCAGTTTTGTGATTTACACATACCTGGTAGACGTTCCATTCTCCGACTTTATGATAATGGCTATGAATTTCAACAAGGATTAAAAATTATTTCTCAAGCTAGCCAAAATACAATCAGAATTAATTGGAATAGTTTATCAAGTTGGATTGAACAGCAATTACCTCAAGTCAAAATCTGGTCAGATTTCACGTCTTTTGCAGATACAACATTAGATCAAACAGAAATATTAAGTCATATCAAGTCTCACATCGATCTGTTTCGTAGAGAACAGACTAATTGGGATTCAGCTTTTCATTTGTATAGTGGACTGGTATTTGTTAAATAATTCGTAATACTCGCCTCCGGCGAGAAGCAAGCTACGTAATTTGTATTATCTACCTGAAGAACTCAGTTCATAAATCAAATTGGAGTGTTATATCAAATTTATGAATACAGTAAGTGATAAAAATCAACAAATAGGGGGTTTGTATGTCCAGTCTCCTCAAGGGGAGCAACTAGTTTTTCCGCTCAAGCATACAGAAGTTTTAGCGAAAATTGCAGGTAACTTGTCACGAGTTGAGGTGATCCAAAGCTTTGAAAATCCCTTCACACAGCCTTTAGAAGCAGTGTATATCTTTTCGTTACCTGATGAAGCGGCGGTGGATGATATGGAAATCAAAATAAAGCAGCAGTTGTAGTGGAGAAAATTAAGCGATCGCTCCTACTTTGGAGAGTTCCCCCATCTACAACTGGTAAAATTGTCTTAATATTGCGTATTCACACTTAACTTATTAAGTATAGAGACGCGAAATTTCGCGTCTCTATAATTTAACCAGGGGTTTTAACCTGACGTGCCATGTCTAAGTAAGCGCTCATATTCGCCCCTGGACGCCGACGACCATTAGAGCTAGTTGCTGAAGGAGCGAGATATTTAGGCGCAAAGGTAGTTTCCTTTGGCTCCTCTTTGAGAACTTTGGCTGCTGCGGCTTTTTCCTTTTTGCCAGGTTCAACTTTAAGACCCTCAGCAGTCTGAACAAGCGTAACATCGGCTGGTTTAGGATTTTTAGCTGGTTTTTCCTTAGTTTTAGCTGCGGCAGCTTTTGTTCCGTTCAATGAAGCTGGCTTGGATGCTTCTGGTGCTTCTGGTGCTTTTGGTGCTTCTGATATAACTGTCTCTGTTACTTTTTTAGCACTCGATACAACTGTCTCTGCTACTTTCTTTACGTTCGATGCTACTTCTTGAGCAGCATCTTTCGCAGCATCTTTGGCTTCGTCCAATTCCAAGAAGTAGCCGTTGCTTTTCTTCTTTCCTCGTAACAGCCCAGTAAAGAAATCCAAAATACCTGAAATTAACTTTTTGATAAAATCCATTACAATTACTCCTGCCTTTTACCTTTTATATTTGAAACTTGACCGTAATTGTTAAAAATTACGACAAAATGTTACATTTTCTACTTTGGGCCACCCCATTGTGGTGATAACCCTTATAGGTTTGTGTTTAATCAGCATTGTAGTAAAACTATAGGGCAAATCTTCTTTTGCAAGCACTTGCAACCTGTATATACCAAGAACTAATTATTAAATTTTACTGTAACTAAGAGCAAGATTGTGAAAGCAGGCTTTACAAAAATTAACATTTATTTGTTTGAAATTACTGATTGGAGAAAACAACCAGAGGGGGGAGTGTCATAGCCTGTTGCCAAATAGCGCTGGCTATAAGTTAAATTTTATACGAACTATCTTTGGAAGCATTTCAGTTTTGCAAAAATGTCTTTTAAAGCATCCGAAAAGTAACAGCTTCAGTTTGTAGAGCAGTATGTACCTACAAAAGTGAAACATACCCCTTAATTTAGCCAGATTTTGTCAATGAGCATTGAAAATCAACAACGTAATCCCGTTTTGTTAATACATGGGATTGACGATACGAGGGCAGTTTTCCAGAAAATGGCGGTTCACTTAGTATTACAGGGTTGGTCTGTACATTCTCTCAATCTAGTTCCTAATAATGGTGATGTCGGTCTTGATGAGTTGGCAAAGCAAGTAGCAGATTATGTTACAGCCACCTTTGCGCCAGAACAAAGCCTAGATTTAGTAGGCTTCAGCATGGGAGGAATTGTCAGCCGTTACTATGTCCAGCGACTCGGAGGAATTAACCGCGTTCAGCGATTTATCACAATCTCTTCGCCCCATCATGGAACCGTGGTTGCTTATGGTTCCCGGCGTCCTGGTTGCGTACAAATGCGCCCCGACAGCATTTTTCTTAAAAATTTAAATTCTGATGCTGTAATGTTGGGGCAGCTAGATTTTACATCTATCTGGACACCTTATGATTTGATGATTGTCCCAGCAAATAGTTCACAAATGTCCGTAGGAAGCGAAGTCATAGTACCAGTTCCTCTACACCCTTGGATGCTGACAGACCCCAGGAGTTTAGCAGTAGTTAAAGCAGCTTTAACAGAAGATATTAAGCTGCCCTTACTTAAAAAAGCATCTAGTCAGTAGCTAGAATGCTTGCCACCCTGGATTCATCTTTAATTACGAATTTTTCAAGCCCTATCGCCAATTTGCGTATGTTCGTAACTTCCAAAAATCGCCTCTGGGTGACGATAATACTTGAACTCCATAAGATTATAAAAAGGATCTTCTAAAAAGAAAGTGCGATGCTCAAGAGGAGAGCCAACAAAGCGGTTTTTGGTTTCCTCACGAAAAAGTAGCTGTTTTTGTTGTGCCTTTGTTAGTAAATCTTGCCAGTCACGTTCTTGGGTAAAAATTAGCCCAAAGTGTCTAGGATATATACTGTGTTGCGGTGTCAAGGGTTCTTTGGTGACGTGAGCCACTAATTGATGACCGTAGAGATTTAGAATTAGGGCGTGATGGTTTTCACGACCAGGAATGCAGCCCAACCCATCCATGTAATATGCTTTTGTTTGGGCAATGTCGGTTACAGGGAAAGCAAGATGGAATAAAGTTTGTCTCATAGCTTGTGTGGAAAAGACTAGTAGTTAATGCTATCTATAATTTATGCTGTTAATCTTGATTGTGGTCAACTTGAACACAGTTTTAATTGGCATTAACTTATATCCTTTATCCTTATGAATAAGATTGGGGACTGATTACCATTTCAGCCTAGAAATTGCTTTGAGTATGTTACGCACTCGAAGAGTCTACTCAACTAAACAGAAGTTTTGCATTTTGTTTAATGCATGTTCTTTAGTCAATATTCCAGTGTCTATCTAAGACATTGTTTATCGTTTTACACTCAGCTTTCAGGGTAATGCCTACGAAATTTAGTTAATAATACAAACATATTACTTTAGCTGCGGAGGTGTCAAAAATTAAGCACTAGTAAGTCACAGCGTAAATAGAGCAACCATTTAAAATCTCTAAAGAGCTTATTCCATAATACTTTTGACTTTTGACTTCCGACTAGCGGTACTAGGGGTAACAAATTAGTTATTCTGTTGATATTCAGACAAAATTACTCATTGATTAATTGCTGATGTCATCCTTAATTGATTCTGTTAATCCCTGGTTGGTGGCGATAGGATTAAACACAATTCTATTGGGTTTAGCTTGGATTGCTCCGAAAAAGCTGCTTACTCCTGCTGGATTATTCCACGCCTGGTTTCTGGCGATCCTAATTTGGGTAACTCTAGGCTGGCAAGGATATGCAGTAGTAATGTTCTATTTTCTTGTTGGTTCTGGCGTTACCCGCATCGGAATGGCGCAGAAGGAGGCTGAAGGAATTGCCGAAAAGCGTTCTGGGGCAAGAGGCCCAGAAAATGTTTGGGGTTCGGCTTTGACTGGGGCGCTGTGTGCTTTGGGAGTAGGGATAATAAATTCGGGATTTATTGTACCTAGTTCCCCTCTAGTCCCCAATCCCCAGTCCCTATTATTGTTAGCCTATGTAGCGAGTTTCAGTACCAAGCTGGCTGACACTACTGCTAGTGAAGTCGGTAAAGCCTATGGTAAAAGCACCTTTCTAATTACCACACTCCAACCAGTGCCTCGTGGTACAGAAGGAGCAGTAAGCTTGGAAGGGACTTTAGCTGGGATTGTGGCTTCTGTAGCGATCGCATTTGTTGGTTGGGGAGTTGGTTTAATTGATCTATTCGGAGTAGCTTGGTGTGTACTGGCAGCATTTATTGCCACTAACTTAGAAAGTGTGATTGGGGCAACATTGCAATCTAAGTATACCTGGCTGACCAATGAGGTGGTAAACATTTTTAATACATTAATCGGTGCGATCGCGGCTGTGATACTCGCCTGGATATGGATAAGCATAATTAAGTAGACAGGTAAGAATAAACGACTACTTGTTAATGTTCCGCATAGCAAAGGTTTTCCATGTTAGTTGCTACTTTAGTCATATCAGCAATCCAGTCACTCGACTTGTAGCAACTGGCATAGAAAACTGCAAGAAACTATTCTTGATATGTTTTGCTTTATTTTCGCCTATCTACTTACCTGATTATTTCTCTGAATTGATAAAGATTTGGTTACACAACTGATTTTGCCTTATAACTGATATTTTAAATCCTGTTTTGTCCCCACTAGACCGTAAAAGTAATCATGGGAAATTATTTTATTTACTAGTTATATAATTTTTTGACCATTTAGATGTAATTAATTCATAAAATCTTTATCATATTTAATCATTAATGACCAGATGATTTTTATATGATTTAATTTAAAAGTCGTATAAATGCTTAACCATTTTCACATAGTTAGTTCATGGAATCTTCATCATTTTTGACAATCAATGACAAAATAATTTCTATTGAGGAGGCAGTAAAGTACCTGCAAGCCTCTGGAAAATTGGGACAGTTCATTGGAGATATTCTCCGCCAGTACGTAATTGAAGAAGAAATCCGAACCCGAGACGATATTGAGATTGGTACAGCAATAACTGAACAGGCAATTATTGACTTTAGGCTGAAAAACCAACTGATTGACCCCCAAAGTTTTCAAGAATGGTTAAAAGCCAACAACACAGACTACACTACCTTTCATACATCAGTAGCTTTTGGTTACAAGTTAGAAAAGCTAAAAACTGTAGTGACCCAAGCAAAAATCCCAGAATATTTTATTGAACGCAAGATTTTTTTAGATCGAGTGGTACTTTCTCGGATCGTTGTTGATAATCAAGAATTGGCAGACGAACTACACACCCAAATTGAAGAAGGAGGTAGTTTTGAGCAACTAGCTAAAGAGTATTCCCTTTCAGATGACCGAATTGTGAACGGCATGATGGGAATAGTCAGCCGAGGAAGTATGCCAGATATATTACGGGCAGCTATTGATGTGGCCAGTCCTGGACAATTGATCGGCCCAATAGAAATCGTTGGCAAAGACTCTCCCCAAGGAGAAGGGCCTTATGGTTTGTTTCGAGTAGAACAATTTCTGCCAGCGTCTTTAGAAGATACTCAACTAAATCTTGCACTACAAAATGAGTTGTTTGAGAAATGGCTAGCAGAGAAAATTCAAAAACTGACAGTCAAATTACAAGTGAGTTAAATATTCTGGATAATGAATCTTTACGATTAAAAGTGCTAGCTTCTTTGCCTTGGAATCAGCCACCGTTATGTTGGCTGACTCCCGAACAACAATCCCGATTGGAAAAGGAGTCTCAAACTCGTCAGTATCGTCTTGGAGAGAAAATCTGGTCAAACGATGTTGGCGGTTATCAATTCTTAATTGTGGCTGGGAAAGTCCGCTTACGAGAAGAAGGCGTTGGTAAACCTTTAGCAGCCCTAGATGTGGGGGATTGGTTTGGTGACTTCCAAAAGCTATCTGGGGATTTTAAAGCTGTAGCTGCTAGTAAAGAAGTAGTAGTAGTGTGTTGGCATACAGCACTGTGGGCAGAATTTTCTAACCCACAAATTCAAGAATTCTGGCAAGTGTTACCAGTGGACGTGGAGAGAGAGAAAGACACATTTTCCTTTTCTTCGACTCCTTCACTAGCACCAGCCTCAGAGGGAACTTCTAGCCCCCATAGCCTCCAACCCCAAAGAGGACTTCCATCTGCAAATCTGATCGTCTCAAGTTATCCTTTTGTTGCTAGTTGGAATACTGCTGCTGCCTGTTTAACAATGGTGGCGCAACAGTTAGAAAATTCTGTGCAACTGGAATGGGTGCAGCGCCAACTCAGAGGACAACGCCCAAAACAGGTTGTGGAAGCAGGAGAAAAGTTAGGGTTAGTGTTGCGGCGGTTACAAGTGAGTTGGGGTGAGTTGCGACAGTTATCATTTCCAGCTTTACTGCTGTGGAATTCTGATTCACCCCAGAGTCCATCTTGGGTGGTGGCTTATGGAATTAAAGGCGATCGCTTAATTATCGCTAACCCTCTAAATCCCGATCGCATTTGTGAAAGCTTACCGCAGTCGATAGTTGAAGCGTCTTGGGATGGACGATTGTGGCAAGTAGAACTTATATCCCAGCAAGAAAAATTTAACCTTAGTTGGTTCACCCCAGCAGTTTGGAAGTATAAGGGATTGCTCACAGAAGTATTGTTAGCATCTTTTACCTTGCAGCTTTTGGGGTTAACAACACCACTAATTACGCAAGTCGTCATTGATAAAGTGATGGTGCAGGAGAGTTTGCCGACTCTCGATGTAATGGCGATCGCACTTTTGTTCGTAGCCATATTTGAGTCCGTACTTGGCATTCTGCGCTTATTCATCTTTACCCATACAGCTCGTCGTCTGGATTTGAGTTTATCTGCACAGCTATTTCGCCATCTGATGCGTCTACCATTAGCTTATTTTGAGTCGCGGCGCGTTGGAGACACAGTAGCACGAGTCCAGGAACTCGAACAAATTCGTCAGTTTCTCACAGGTACAGCATTAACTGTGATTCTGGATAGCATCTTTGCTGTGGTGTACCTAGCATTGATGTTTTACTATAATATCCCACTCACTTTTGTAGCTTTAGCAGTACTGCCACTATTTGCCACATTAACGATAGTTGCAACACCAATTCTGCGTAACTGGCTCAACGAAACCTTTAACCGGAGTGCCGATAGTCAATCGTTTCTAGTAGAGACAATCACCGGAATTCACTCCGTTAAAGCTCATGCAGCAGAACCAGTAGCCCGCGATCGCTGGGAAGGCTTATTTGCTCGCTTCATTCGCACAGGTTTTAAAGCTTCTACTACCTCCAATATCAGCAGCAATATTGGTGACTTCCTCACCAATTTTTCCACCCTGCTGATTCTCTGGTTTGGCGCGAAGTTAGTCATCGAACAAAAACTTACAGTTGGACAACTAGTTGCCTTTCAAATGCTCTCTGGTAGAGTCACAGGCCCACTTTTGCGCTTAGTACAGTTGTGGCAAACCCTCCAACAAGTGCTACTTTCTGTAGATCGCATTGGTGATATTCTCAACGTCTCTCCAGAAGCTGAACTGGGAACTGGTCTAGTTTTACCACCCCTAAAAGGTCAAGTCACCTTTGAGCAAGTATTTTTCCGCTACCGGCCAAACTTTGATGCCATTCTGCGGGGAATATCTTTCAATGCCGAACCAGGGCAATTTGTTGGCATTGTCGGACGTAGCGGTTCTGGTAAAAGTACTCTGTCTAAACTATTGCAACGCCTTTATCAAATTGAATCAGGACGTATCCTTATTGATGGTTTTGATATAAAAAGTGCCGATTTAGCATCACTGCGGCAACAAGTTAGTGTAGTTCTCCAAGAAGACTTTTTATTCAACGGTTCTATTTTGGAAAATATCACTCTCGGTAGTCCCGACATTACCGCAGAGCAAGTAGTAGAGGCGGCAAGACTAGCAGTAGCCCACGACTTCATCAGTCAATTACCCTACGGTTACGAAACTAATGTTGGCGAACGCGGTACCGCTTTATCTGGTGGACAGAGACAACGTATTGCCCTCGCAAGGCTATTTCTTTCTCAAGCGCCAATTTTAGTTTTGGATGAAGCTACCAGCGCTTTGGATAGTGAAACTGAACAACAAGTACTGCAAAACCTGCAAAAAATTTCTGCTAATCGTACCGTGTTTTTAATTGCTCACCGCTTTGCCCCTCTCAAACGTGCTGATTTGATTTTGGTGTTGGAGCAAGGCGTGATTGCTGAACGTGGTACACATTCACAATTGTTGCAACAAAAGGGTTTGTATTGGTCACTATATCAACGGCAGCAAGCAAACATTTAACTAATTTAAAGCTTGTGGCTACATAAAAGATAAACGTTTGAAAAGCGTTTTAAAGATAGCCTTTGGCGAATGGAGCATAACTCCATTCGCCATTTTAATTTTGATGGTTTTAATAATTACCCTCGCTCCAGCCTGAGTGGTGTAAATAATTTTATAGGCAGCGATCGCAGTCGTTTTAAAAGTAGTAACAGTTATAACGTTTTCTTCTTATTGTACTAGTGTACATTAATACACTTCAAAAATTTAAGATTTACTTGAGCAATTAACTTTTAATAAAAGCCATAGTTTTAAGAACATTTTTTGGTAATAAAATTAGCATTTTCTTATAGAATTTCATAGTAATTATGACAATAGAACTTATTCACATATTGAGTTTTTTTGAGCAAGATTTTAAAGCTTAAAACTGTCAAAAACCGATTGCTATCTTTGAGAAAAAATACTTATGCTCACTGATGATGTTAAGAACAATGTGTTGGCAACTCAACAGCTAAATGCCACTTCGATTTCCTCATTAGATAGCTTTAATACGAAAAATAGCCACAGCCTCAACTTCAGCAGTAGTAGCTATAACTCGACCGATGCTGATGTACACTTGCTAAATAATGGTGACTTCGAAAATAGCAATAACGCTACTAATAATGGTTTTAGCGCTCAAAGTTATAACTCCACCAATGGCTATGGCTTGATTAATGGAGCAGCAGCAGTGGCTAGAGCTATTGGTCAGAATACCTTTGCTGATGTTCCTGATCTTGGTGGCAATAATTGGGGAGCAGACCTTGTGAAAGCACCAGAAGTCTGGGCGCATGGATACACAGGGCAAGGTGTTGTTGTTGCCGTTGTAGATACTGGAGTTGACTATAACCACGAAGATTTAAAAAATAATATCTGGACGAATACCAAGGAAATTGCGGGTAACGGTATAGATGATGATGGCAATGGCTATGTTGATGATAATTACGGTTGGAACTTTGCCGATAAAAACAACAACACCTTAGATAACAACGGTCATGGTACTCATGTTTCTGGCACGATCGCAGGAGAAAATAATAATTACGGTGTCACTGGTATTGCATACAATGCCAAAATTATGCCCGTCAAAGTTTTAGATAGCTCTGGCTCTGGTTCCTATAGTTCCATATCTAAAGGTATTCGCTACGCTGTGGATAATGGAGCTAATGTGATTAACCTCAGTTTAGGAGGTGCTTATTCCAATCCTACTTTAGAGTCAGCCATTGACTATGCCAGCAGCAAAGGAGTGATTGTTGTCATGGCAGCAGGTAATGATGGCGACTCATCACCTGACTATCCCGCCCGCTATGCATATAAGTCGGGAATTGCTGTTGGGGCTGTGGATAAAAATAATAATCTAGCCGACTTCTCTAACCGTTCTGGAACAAATGAAATTGCTTACGTCACAGCCCCAGGAGTCAAGGTTTATTCATCAGTTCCGAATAATCAATATGCCACTTATAGCGGCACGTCTATGGCTGCTCCCCATGTTGCTGGTATAGTTGCCCTGATGCTTAGTGCTAACCACAACTTGACTGATGCCCAAGTCCGTCAGATTGTCACAGAAACCGCAGGAAATAGTACACAAAGAACAAGCTCTAATTTGAATATTTCTAATGTCAGTTCTCTGTCAAGTCAGCCAATTACAGAAACAGGAGAATATCTCACAACAAAAAGTATGTTTGGTTTCAATAATTTCGATTTTGGTTCTGGGATCAATCAGGTAATTACACAAGGCGCAAAATATCTGACGCCAGAGACTATTTCTAGTTTGAATAATTTCGATATTGCTTCTGTAATTGGTCAAAGAATTACACAAAGTGCAAGATATTTGACACCAGAGACTATTTATAGTTTGAATAATTCCGATGTTGTTTCTGTAACTAGTCAGGGAATTACAAAAACCACAAAATATCTAACCTCATCTGAAGGTAATGATACATTAGTTAATCCAGAATTATGGTCTCTATCTCTAGACTATAATAAAATATTCAGCGACATCAATATCAATAGTAATGAGAATAATGTTGATTATGGTAACCTAATTGAGCAAATGCAAAAACAATTAAAACAATTAGAACAGGTTAGAAAATACTTGGGTCTTGGTTGAAGATTATAGGGGTTTAGCATTGCTAAACCCTTAATACAAAACTAATACTATTTTAGATTTTGGATACTTCGACTTACCTCGGCTCCGGTTCCATTGAGCAAAGTCGAGATGCTCGGCACGAGTCGCGGTTCCTGAGCGTAGTCGAAGGGCAGTACAAGTTTTAGATTTTGGATTGGAAACCGCTTAGTATATCTGGGTTTTCTCTGTCCATCTGTCGCAATCATTTTTTAAATTGGTATAAGCTGATGCGCGAAAAGAATTGTATATTTTGACTAATTGACTGTCCTAAGTCAATTAGTCATTTGTCCTTCCTTTGAAATACAAATAACTAATGACAAATGACAAATGACAATCCTCACCAGTAAATATACAACTTAAATACGTAATAGCTTACCTGACTGAAAATGCCTCACTGAAGCGTCGCGTCACAGGCTCAGTAATGAATGTCAAAATTGACTTTTTCCGAGTGACAATTTCACCTGAAGCAGACATACCTGGTGTAAATTCTACTTCTTGACCCCGGACGTTAACTGAGTGTTTATTTAGCCTAATTCTGGTGGGAAAAACTAAGCCTAATTCTTTATCAACAATTGCATTCGGACTGACTTGCACAACTTCTCCATTCACAGTGCCAAATTCCTGGAAAGGGAAAGTCGCCATTTTTACTTTTGCCTTCATTCCTTGACGAATAAAGCCAATATCGCGGTTGAGAACTTTCACCTCTAGGAGCATTTCTTCGCCTTCTGGCAAAATTGATAGCAATTCTTCACCTGATTGCACTGGCCCCTTGGTGGCTTTAACTCTGTAAATTGTACCGGCAACAGGAGCTTCAATGGTTTCTAAAGCTTGCTGCTTTCTCGCTTGTTCTAATTGACCTTGAACAGTTGTCAGTTCTTCTTTACGCTTGTTGTACTGGGTCAAAATTTCACTTTGGCGTTCTGATGCTACACGTTGGGCTTGACTGCGTGCAGCATTGTAAGCTTGTTCTGCTTGGCGAATTTCTTGGACTTGAGCAGCAATATCTTGTTCTAACGATGTGACTTTATCTTGAGCCTCTGTGATTTTATTCTGGGCGTTAGTCACTTCATCTTGCGATCTAGTAATTTCTGTCTTTGCACGAGTTAATCTTTCTTGAGCATCTAAGTAATCGACACGAGGTACAGCCCCAGGAGTCATTAAGCTACGTAGGCTTTTTTCTCTTTCTTCGGCAAGTGCCAAATTACTTTCAATTTTAATTCGGATGCTGTCTGCGTTGGCAAGGTTAGTTTTGGCATTGGCAACGCTGCTTTTAGCATTAACTAAGTTGTCTTGCAACCGAGTCAAACGGACTTTGGCTTGATCTATCAGTGATTTTTGGCGATTTGCTTCTGCTTCCGCCCCTGCTTGCCGCGCTTGGAAGTCTTGCAGGCGAGAACTTAAAAGTTCATTTTGCAGTTTTGTCCCAGTAGTTTTGCTTCCGGTGCGTTCTGCATCCAAACGTTGCAAATCTTCCTGAATCAATCTACTAGATTTTGCTAGGCGGGAAACATCAGTTATTTGCAAGTCTGGATCTTTTTGAATTAGAACTTGACCTTTAGTAACGCGATCGCCTTCTTTGACTTTAACAGCAACAATTGACCCCCCACCCAAGGATGTCACAGGTCTTACCTGTGTGGAAGCAATTAATTCTCCTGGTGCTGTTGCTACTTCATCTATTTGCGAAAAGTACGCCCAGGCGATCGTTCCAAATACGATAACGCTCATCGTTCCCGCTAATAATCTCGTGTAGAGGGGTGGCAATTCCTGTACCGCTTTCCCCAACTCGTAAGTAAGTTGTTCCTCTGGTTGGGCGAATCGCTCTTTTGTCTGACGTGCTTGAGCAGCATTTACAGTTAGGGAAGATTTCATAGAATTTTAAATTTTAAGAATGGGGAGTGGCGAATGGGGAGTGGCGAATGGGGAATGGGAGAATGATTTATTATTTATAGTGTTTTTCTTCACCCTACTCCCTACTCCCCACTCCCCATTCAAACTGCTAGATAACGCCGCAAAAAACTTTCTAATGTTTCCAACTGGAAGTTATAAATTGCTTCTAAATTGGTAATTTCATCTTTTGTACAGAAAAATTCATTTGCTAGCAATGTACGATAAGTTCCCAAAGTCTTTTGGATTTGGGGATTAATTAAACCCAATGCACTCTGTAACCCATCAATGGCAAATAGTGGTGAGTTAATTATTACTGGTTGTTTGTTGAAGATCCGGCCAAAAATCCGGGGAATATCTTCTCGTAATAAAATTTCCGGCCCTCCTACAGGTAAAATCTGGTTGCGAGCGCCTTCAACTGTCACAGAATCCACCACTATCTTTGCTAAATCATCGGTACTGACAATTGAAGTACGGTTTTTGCGATCGCCAATTAGCAGATACAATCCCGTTTCCCGAAATTGTTCTACTAATGGCAGCAAGTTAGATGCTAATCCAGATGGGCGTAAAATAGTGTAATTTAAGCCACTAGCTGACAAATATCGCTCTACTGCTCGTTTGGCTTTAAATACAGGAGCATCTTCATATCCGCGATCGGCTCCTAGTACAGAAATAAAGACAAAATGCTCTACACCATTAGCTTTTGCTTGGTCTATTAGTTCAATATTGGCGCGGTAATCTAAAGAAAGAGCATCGCTATCAGAACCGTGGGCGCTGATAACATACTTGACACCCCGACTAGCTTTCTGGATATCTCTTTCTTCTAGCAAGTCACCGATAAAGATTTCTGCACCCCGGTGTTCTAACTCGCTATAGCGCGAGGTCAGGCGGACAAATCCCCTTACAGACTGTTCTCGTTGTCGGAGAAGTCGCACAACTCTGCGACCAATTCCTCCCGTTGCTCCAGTTATTAGAAACATATAAATACCTAAATTGAATAGTTACAAGGTTTATATAGGGGTTCGCTCGTTTGTATGCAATACACTTTGACCTCACTTTCATTCCTCTCTCCTTTTAGGACTACGGTGTACACACAAGTTATCGAATCACTACCAGTCCTTGAATTACCCCACCCTAACCCTCCTCTTTACAAGGGGAGGGAACAAGAATCTCTTTTCTCCCCAGTAAGTTTTCCTCAAGAAACTCAAAGGATTCTCTTGTAAAGAGGAGGGAACAAGAATCTCTTTTTTCCCCCCTTTACAAGGGGGGATTAAGGGGGGTAATTCGGCTTGTGTATACACAGTAGCCTTGTAGGAGAGGGTTAGGGAGAGGTAGGGAAGGGGTTGGGGGTTAGGTCTTTATTAGCCAATAAGTCATACCTTATTTATCTTAATCTCAAAAAATTATCCCCCACATCTTTGTAAATGCAGGGGATAGGGTAAATGGGATTAGTTTTACTGGCTCAACAAGTCAACAGCTTGTTCAAGCGACATCTTAGCCTTGTGCAAATTCAGCAGGTTCTCCTGGTCGTATCGGTCAGGATAGCTCATTTTCCTGCCCTCCAAAGTTATCCGAATTAGTGCTGCTTGCTCATCTGTGGGTGAATTCATCTCTTCTATAGCAGAACTGATTATCTGGATAGCGTTAAAGTTAGGGAATTTTAATCCTTTACCTTGCTTCATTTGTTGCAGGGCTAAAAGTGGAAATGCCATCAGAGTTACGATGTACGAGGTTTTGTATCCTGCATTGCCAGTTGGTTTGATGCCATATCTACGACACAAGTCGCGTAATTCTTTAATAGTCTTGATTTCAAGTTCGGAACGCGTGAACATAAAATAGTAGTGTCCATTTTTGACATTGGATATTGGTGGTTGTACTTCCGGCAAGTTGTAGCAACCACCAAAAAACAATCTATTGTTTTGGCACCAAGTAAATCAAGCCTTGTTTATATTTCTCAATAATGCCTAATCCTAAAGGGAATCCACAAAATTTACAACCAATTAAATCAAATAGAGAAGAATCATTAACAGAGAGAATTAACCTACGCATTACCAAAACTATGAAGGAAGAACTATCCACCAAAGATGATCCTCCAGAATTTTGTCGTCGTGCAATTCAGGAAGCGTTAGATAAAGATAGAGAAAAGTAATCTCAAAGGGATAGTTGTCACAAGTGTGTAAATTACTGGAATGAGTCAGCAATTAAGCATATTGAAAAAGCAATATGCTTGATTGCTTGCGGAAAACACCGAAATGAGAAAGTAAACTGGGGTTTGAGAAAGTCAAAGTTCCTTTTGCTTGCGGAAAACACCAAAATGAGAAAGTAAACTGGGGTTTGAGAAAGTCAAAGTTCCTTTTGCTTGCGGAAAACACCAAAATGAGAAAGTAAACTGGATTAATGAAAAAGGTGTAGTTTATAACACTTCAGCGCTAGAGGGACACCTCCCGCTTTTCGGATTTAGTGAGGCGTGGTCAGATTGGGGAAGTGGAGCTCTCTTCTCGCATCAAGACTTGTGAAAGGTAACATTTAAGCACTTCAGATTTTTATAAATATTTGTAATAGGGTTGTTTTCTACGAGTTAATCAATATTTTGGTGAACGAGTCATAAACCAATACAATTCAGATAAGACCAAAACACTTGTAGAGACGGCGATTTATCGCGTCTCTGAACCATATTTAGTCATAAACAATTCGTAATTAAAAGTTTTCCCAATTTAAAATCCCCCCACATTTTTGTAGATGCAGGGGGAGTATTAACAATTTAAAATTGTTTCACATGGGTATTTAAACGCTTTATCCCTCTTCTGTCACTCTCCGGGAGGGCGATCGCTAGAAGCCTGATGAGGCAATCAATACAAGCTATACTATTAGAAAAAAATGGGTCTTGTATTTGTTATTAGAAAATAATCGCGCGATCGCTTGCTATACAAAAGCTCTAGATTTTAGAAAAGGCAAATGTTTTCGGAGAGTGACATAAGAGGGTTATGCAAGCAGCCAACTTCAAAACTATTCAGCAGCTTTGTTATTAGCTCTATTAGCACGCGCCTCAGCCGAAGCCATCACCTCATCAAAATTCTCTAACACTTCACCAGGAAAGTTTTCCAAAACTCTGGTAGAAAGAGCAACCCGCCCTTTACCTTCATCCAAGTCAATAATTACAGCTTTAATTTGCTGACCAACTTGAAATACCTTTTCTAATGAGTCGATGAATTTTTGGCTTACCTGCTTGATATGAAGCAAGGCCCCCATACCATTTAAATCAACAAACACACCAAAAGGTTTGATGCCAGTAACTTTACCTTCCACCAGTTGACCTAGTTCTAATAAGCTGAAGTTGCTAGAACGAGTTGCTAAGCGCTGCGAAAGGATGAGTTTGTTGGTGTTTTTATTGATTTCCAAAAAGCCCACAGTCAGATTTTGACCTTTGAGAGCTTCTAAATTATCACGTTCTGCCAGGTGCGATCGCGGAATAAACCCCCGCAAAGAAAGAATATCGACGGTGACACCACCTTTATTCACACCCATAACCTTTACTTGCACAGTCTGAGCATTTTCCTGCATTTCGGCCAATCGTTCCCAGATGTGCTGAATTTCCAACTGCTTTCGAGAAAGGGTGACTTGACCTTCTGCATCCTGATCTCGGATAATCAAAAACTGCATTTCCTCTTGCAATGGCAGCACTTCCGATAAATCGGTAACTGCTCTCAAAGAAGCCTCATCGCGCGGCAGAAAAGCTGACGACTTGCCACCAATATCGACATAAGCTCCATCATGGTCAAGTTGGAACACTTTGCCATGTACAATCTGTCCCTTTTGAAACTGGTAGTCGTGTTTTTCTAGTGCTTTGGCAAAATCGTCCATTGTAAACGACGAATTGGCTGTTTGAGAAAGTTTCGATTCGGAATTCATGACTTTTGAAGATTAATTGTTATTTGATATGGTGCAACTGGAGTTTAGATTGTCATTAGTCACTTGTCATTTGTCATTTGTCCTTTGCTAATGATTAATGACTAATGACTAATTCAGTTGACTAAAGAGTTGTTGGACTTGCTCCCAAGCATCAGTAGCAGCTTTAGGATTATAACTGCCACGACGGTCACAGAAAAATCCGTGATCAGCTCCATCGTAGCGAAACACACGATAAGGAATTTTATATTTTTCTAATTCTGCTTCAATCTGATCTACTTGTTCGGGTGGGATACTTGCATCTTCTTTACCAAAGAAACCGTAGAGAGTGCCAGGAATTTCTTTGGTGCGGGTGACAGTGGGAGCTACACCTCCTGGTGTGCGAGTCGTAATTCCAGCACCGTAGAAGGAAGCCGTAGCTTTAATATCTGGTAAGGTAGCTGCAAGATATGCGACATGACCGCCAAAGCAGAAGCCAATACAACCAAAACTATCTTTTTTGACTTGAGGCAGAGTTTTGAGGTAGTCAATTGCTACTTGAATATCGCTCAATAACTCTGAGGCTTTAGTTTGCATCGCGTAGCCTCTACCCGTTTGAATATCTTCGGGTGTGTATCCGGTTTCAAAACCAGGAGCAGTCCGTTGAAAAAGTGCAGGTGCGATCGCTACATACCCAAGTTTGGCAATTCGTTCTGTAACATCCCGAATGTGAACGTTAACACCAAAAATCTCTTGTAATACCACTACTCCTGGGTAAGATCCAGCTTCTTTTGGCTCTGCTAAATAAGCAGATACTTGAATATTATCTTGCAAAAGATTAACTGTTGTGGTAATTATTGCTTGCTCTGTCATAATAATTTTTACCAGTGCTGTATGATTAGCCGTGTGTTTATTTGATATAACTATGCCAGTATGCCCAGGTCATTTCTATTTAAATTATCAATTACCAGTAGGAGCGCATTAGAAATTTGTACCAGAAAAACTTCATGTGTAAATAAAATATTTGACATGTAGCAAATGCAGCTGGTCACTAAAGGAGGGCTGAGTTAAAAGTGCTGTGTGCTGAGTAGTAAATCAACACTCCCCACTCCCCATTCCCCACTCCCCACTCCCCACTCAGTATTCAGGAGGTTTGCTGATGATTCAATTCCGTATTCAGCCAGACAGCGAAATTCCCGCATCAACCCAGCTGTTTAATCAAATCCGGTTTGCGATCGCTTCTCGGCAATATCCCCCTGCTTACAAATTGCCAAGCACAAGGGCATTAGCAATGCAAACTGGGTTACACCGTAATACCATTAGCAAAGTTTACCGTCAACTAGAAGAAGACGGATTTGTTGAAAGTATGGCTGGTTCAGGGATTTATGTTCGTCCCCAAGGTCATGAGGGCGGTAGTAGACTGCAATCACCTATACTTAAACAAAATCCTGATGCATATCAAGTTGTCCAGAAAGCACTAGATGATTTGCTCACCCAAGGATGTTCACTCAATCAAGCCAGAGAGCTATTTTTGGCGGAAATTGACTGGCGCTTGCGTTGTAGTGCGCGGGTGCTGGTTGCAGTTCCATCTTATGATATGGGTGCTGGTGAGTTGATGGTGTATGAATTAGAGCGAGCTTTAAAAATCCCAGTCCAGTTGGTAGCAATGGAAGAATTAACAGCTGTGCTAGATAAAACTACCTCTGCGACAGTGGTTACAAGTCGGTATTTTATCAGTAATGTGGAAGCGATCGCAGCTCCTAAAGCTGCACGGGTAATTCCTCTGGATATCTACGACTACAGCAAAGAACTCAGCCTCTTGAAAACCTTACCAAAAGAAAACTGTGTTGGCATAGTTAGCCTCAGTTCCGGGATTGCACGAGCCGCAGAAGTCATCCTCCACGGTTTGCGGGGAGATGAACTATTAGTGATGACTGCACAACCAAAAGATGCCTATAAACTTCAAGCAATGGTTAAACGGGCTGAAGTAATCATAAGTGATCAAGCCAGTTTTGCGGCAGTCCAAGCAGCCGTGCAAGCATCTGATGAAGATATTATTCGTCCACCGAAGCTGATTAAGGTTGAAAATTATATCGGTACTAACTCAATTAACTTGCTAAAACGAGAACTAGGTTTGAGTTAATTAAAACTTACGCCTATCTCTCAAACTCTCATTTTCTATACCCTCTGCGCCTCTGTGGTTCTCTATTCCGTAATTAATATCAATATCAAGATAATTCAACCAACATCTTTGAGAGCAACTGATACAGGAGGGATAAAGTAGTGCAAATTGTGATTGTGGGCGCAGGCCCAACAGGCGTAACACTTGCCCTGCTTCTTGTAAAACGTGGCATTGCTGTAACGTTAGTTGAAGCAGCAAAAGACTTTCATCGTGTTTTTCGTGGCGAAGGATTAATGCCCAGTGGGTTAGATGCACTAGAGCAAATGGGACTATCACCGTTGTTAGAAGATATTCCCCATCGACAACTCGACGCATGGGAATTTATTTTAGGTGAAAAGCAGTTGTTTCGAGTTGATGAACCAATGGGAGCAACCCGACCTTGTACACTGGTTTCACAACCACCGCTACTCAAAGCACTAATTTCGGAAGCTCAAACTAATGATGGGTTTGAATTTATCCAGGGTGTTCCAGTCAAAGATTTACGCTGGAGTAATCAACGTGTCGCAGGTGTAGTACTGAGCGATGGGAGAGAACTAACTGCTGACTTAGTGATTGGCGCAGATGGTCGAAATTCCCTTGTGCGACAACGTATAGGATTGGAATTGGTACGCCAGCCCAAAAATATTGATATTCTCTGGTTTAAGCTTGCCGCCAGCCCTGAGTTTGCAGCCAATAATGTATTTCGTACTATTGTAAATGGCGATCGCGTATTTACCATCTTTCACGGAGCAGAGTCAGGTAAACTGCATCTGGCTTGGGTGATGTCCGCAACCGAAAACACTGACTCCAAGCAAGCCAACTGGGCAGAGATTTTTGCCTCGCTATCACCCTCATGGCTAGCAGAGCATTTCCGTAATCATGCAGACACCATCGAATCGCCCATTAGGCTGTCTGTTGTGGTTGGTTATTGTCCACAGTGGCACGTACCAGGGGTACTACTTTTGGGTGACGCTGCACACCCAATGTCTCCTGTCCGCGCTCAAGGAATCAATCTTGCATTCCGTGATGTGATTGTCGCTGCTAATCATCTTGTGCCACTGTTGCACAGAGAAGCTGGACACCAGGAGATTGACATGGCATTATCGCACATCCAAGCGGAACGTCAGCCAGAAATTATCCGCGCCCAGCAACTCCAGTTAGAGGAAGCTAAACAAGGTGAACTACTGCGAAAAAATGCACTGCTGCGATCGCTGTTGATTCAACTTGCTCCCTTACTCCGTAAAATAATTAAAAAGTCTTGGTTAAGGCGACAATATAAAATGCGTCAAGGTATCACACAGGTACACCTAACTGTCTAAAAAACCGCCAGCAGTTATCCGACTTGTGGTTGTGGGGTGTTAATTCGCAAAAACTTTTGTACCGTTTGCAAATAAGTTGGCGCATCTTCCAACATTGGGAAATGCGCTGTGTTACGAATCATCACAAATTCCACTTTGTCACTAAGTGCGGCTGCTTGACGCCCCATCTCGGCTGGAATAATCTTGTCGTATTCTCCCGCCACGAGTAGAGTCGGCACTGTCAGCTTGGCAAACTCTTGTGGCATCACTTCAGATTGAGCCTTACTGACTGAAGTAAAAATTGTTCCTAAAGCCGCATCGTAATCTGCTTCGAGAAAATCTTCCAAAAAAGCTTGCCGCTCAGAATGTGGAATGGAACTATGCAGAAATCTGGCCATAAACATCCGGTCAACAAATGGAATTTTGCTTAACCACTTGGGACGGAATTTCACTACATAGCCACCAAATTTATGAAAAGCACTAAAGGATTTTTCGTCGTACTCAAAAACGCCGCTACAAGTTAAAATTCCTCGTTCTACTCGTTCGGGGTAGCGGTTAAAAAATAAAGTAGCAACAGACGCGCCCATTGAATGAGCATTGATATAAACACCTTGAAGATGCAACCCATCTAACAAAGCTGCCAAATCATCAGCGTATTCTTCTAATTCATAAGTTAACTCTCTGATTGCCTGTGATTCTTCCTGCGGGGATTCCGATTCGGCAACAGCTTCACTTGCTTCGGCTATAGTTGGCTTCCCACCAGAACGGCCAAACCCCCGCATATCGTAGAGTAAACAATCAAATTGCTCCGATAGAGCATTCGCGGTATTTTGCCAATATCTAGCCGAACCAGCCCAACCGTGGATGAAAACCATCACTGGTTTTACCAAAGAACCAGATGGTTTTTTCACCCATTCATAGTAATGCTCAACGCCACGAACATTAATATAAGGCATTAGTCATTTGTCCTTTATCAGTTGTCATTAGTCATTTGTCCTTGGTACATAGTAATTATTCCTTAGTTTTTGCCCAATGACTAATGACCAATGATTATTAGGCTGATTCCGGTTTCGGCAGTGAAGATGGATGTATTATCAGTTCGGCAGTTGATCGCTTCTCAACCATCTCCCGTGTTACTGTACAACGTGTCACATCCTTACGGGATGGTAACTCGTACATTACATCCAACATCAATTCTTCCACAATGCCCCGTAGCGCTCTAGCACCAGTTTTACGACGGTAGGCTTCTTGAGCGATCGCTCGTAAAGCATCTGGTTTAAAATCTAACTGGACATTATCCATCTTCAGCAGTTTTTGGTACTGCTTCACTAAGGCGCTGCGTGGTTGGGTGAGAATCGCCATCAACGCTTCTTCATCTAGCGGATCTACTACTGCTACCATTGGCACACGCCCAATAAATTCGGGAATCATGCCAAATTTTACTAGATCGTCTGGTGCTAGATGGCGGAGAGTATCTGCTGCCCGTTTTTCTTTCGATTGGCCTTCTCCAGGTTGCACAAAGCCTATTGCTTTTTTGCCAACTCTCTGATCCACAACCTTTTCTAAGCCTACGAAAGCACCACCACAGACGAATAAAATATTACTTGTATCAATCTGGATGCAGTCTTGATAGGGATGCTTACGCCCTCCTTGGGGTGGTACATTGGCGATCGTTCCCTCTAACATTTTCAGCAAGGCTTGCTGCACGCCTTCCCCAGAAACATCGCGGGTAATTGACGGGTTCTCACTCTTGCGAGCAATTTTGTCAATTTCATCAATGTAAATAATTCCTCGTTGCGCTTCCTCTATATCTAAATCTGCCACCTGCAACAGTCGCAGCAAGATATTTTCTACGTCTTCTCCCACATACCCCGCTTCTGTCAACGTCGTAGCATCGGCGACGGCAAAAGGTACATCCAGGATTTTCGCTAGGGTTTGCGCTAAGAGAGTTTTGCCGCAACCAGTCGGGCCAATTAACAAAATGTTAGACTTTTGCAATTCTACAGCATCATCTGCCGCAGCTTTGCCACTGGTTTTAGACTGAATCACTGCCAACCGTTTGTAGTGATTGTAAACAGCTACTGACAGGACTTTCTTGGCTTCGTCTTGACCAATAACGTGTTCGTCTAGATATTTTTTAATCTCTCTTGGCTTGGGTATTTGATTAAACGAAATACTAGAAGATTGAGTACGCCGTTTTTGAGGTGGTTCTGCTCTTGGTGCGGGTTGTGCAGCCGCCCCATTGGTATCGAGTAACTCCTCGTCTAGTATTTCATTACACAAGTCAACGCATTCATCGCAGATGTAGACTCCCGGCCCCGCGATTAATTTACGCACCTGCTCTTGAGACTTGCCGCAAAATGAACATTTTAAATGGGAGTCGTACTTAGACATACCAGCCTCTTATTTCAGAATGGTGACGTTTTCCCCTGCTGTGGGAAGATTTTGCCTGGAAATGACCTGATCAATCAAACCGTAGTTTTTGGCTTCTTCTGCCGACATGAAAAAGTCGCGCTCAGTATCTGCTTCAATTCTTTCTATGGGTTGACCAGTATGATGAGCCATTAACTGATTCAACTTAGCCTTAATGTAAAGAATTTCTCTGGCTTGAATTTCAATGTCAATGGCTTGACCTTGAGCGCCACCAAGTGGTTGGTGAATCATAATTCGGGAGTCGGGCAGAGACATTCGCTTACCGGCAGCCCCTGCTGTCAACAAAAATGCCCCCATGCTCGCGGCTAATCCAAAACAGATGGTAACAACATCAGGGCGAATTTGTTGTATTGTATCATAGATTGCCATCCCTGCGTAGACTGAGCCGCCGGGAGAATTAATATACAGTTGGATGTCTTTTTCTGAGTCTTCGGCGTCTAGAAATAACAACTGAGCCACGATTGAGTTGGCTACAGTATCATCTATTGGCGTTCCCAAAAAGATAATCCGCTCTCGCAGCAGGCGGGAGTAGATGTCGAAAGCCCTTTCTCCCATGCCAGATTGTTCCACCACCATCGGCACGATGTTGCTAGGGCTGTTCAACTGGGAGTTAATGTTGATTCGACTTTGGTTGCTGATGGGGTTATTTCCAGACTGCGATACAAGCATACAAGCTTTCTTTGACGATAATTTAGGACAGGTGTTTCAGCAGCAGATGCTGCCTTTTCAACGAATAGGATTTTTATAGGTACGTGTTAACCATTATGCCTCATATAATTTCCTCTCGTGTAACACAGTATCAAGCTCAGGCGATAACATGTGTCACAATTTGCTGAAAATTCATTCATTCTTTAATTATTCTGTCTTCATACCTGAGTTTTCAGGATTTAAGAGTAATTGGGCATTGGGCATTGGACAATAATTAGTAGTTATTCTCTCCCTGTTCCCCCTGCTCTCCCATCTCTTTTAACTTACCCATTTCACCAGTACTTTAACTCAGGACTGGTGAACTCATGGCTGTGGGATTGTTAATTATCCTTCTGTGACTTCTGTTGAAGCAACGCTTGTTTCTTCCTCTGTCTGAGGTGCATCCGCATCCGTATCCGCATCTAATTCTGCGGCTTCTGTTTCTTCTGCGGGGCTTAAGGAACCTTCGGGTACAAGTTCAACTGAGGAATGTTCTAATAGCCAATCAATGGTTTTTTCGGTTAATAGTTCGTTTTCCACGATTGAGCGCAGTCTATCTTCATCAACGTCTTGTTCTTCTGGGTACTGTTCCAAAAGTTCTGTGACTCTGGCTGCAATTTCTTCAGGTGTTACCTCGATAGATTCACGTTTAGCAACTTCTCGCAACGACAAGGAGCGTTTGATGCGTTCAATGGCTTCAGTACGCGATCGCTCCCGCAATTGAGGAATAATATCTTGAGTAAACAACTTCCTCACATCCAATCCCTGCTGAGACAGGCGCATTGCTGTTTGCGTTAGCATGGCATCCACTTCTTGCTCAATCATGGTTGCTGGTAAGTCAACTTCTACGTGCTTGAGCAGTTCCGTTAACAAAGCTTCTTGCTTATTTGTTTTTGTTTTGTCGTCCGCCTCTTTTTGATATTGCTCGACCAAAGAAGCACGCAACTCCTCTAAGGTTTCAAAATCGCTGATTTCTTGGGCGAAATCGTCATTTACTTCTGGTAGTTCCTTTTCCTTGAGTTCTTTGAGCGTCACTGTGAAAGTTGCTGCTTTTCCAGCTAAATCTTCATTAGCATAAGGATCTGGGAACTGGGCCGCAATTTCTCTGGTTTCTTCCGGATTCATCCCCACTATTCCCGAAATAAAGCCTGGAATAAACTTATCTTCTTGCAACTCAACTTGAAAATCAGTTGCTTCGGCTCCGGGAATCGGTTCTAGTTCAGCTGTTTCGTCTTCGCCTTCACCTCTGGCGAATGAACCTTTAAAATCGACTACGGCAATATCACCGATTTGGGCTGCACGTCCTTCCACAGGAATCAGTGTCGCCAATTCTTGACGTTCTTTGTCAAGGTTTGCGTCCACTCGTTCTGGATCGAACTTGACTTCTTCAGCCTTTGCTTGCAAATCAGTGTACTGAACTAGATTCACTTCTGGTTCTACATCGACAGCAGCCAAAATCGTGAGAGGTTTTCCAGGTTCATAATTCTTAATTAAATCCTCAAAGGAGGAGCGCAATTGCGGCTGACCTATTGCCGGGATAGCTTCTTGTTTAACCGCTTGCTCAATACCGTCTTGAATTAATTCTTCTAGCGCTGCTGCCTTGATCCGAGTTGTACCCAGCCGTTGTAGCAATATCGGCCGAGGTACCTTGCCTTTACGAAACCCAGGAATATTGGCAGTACTGGCTAAGTTTTTAATGACCTGTTCGTAAGTTTGCTTGGTAATTTCTGGCGTAATCTCTATTTCCAGGCCAATTTGGCTGGCGGGAAGTTTTTCCTGGGTAACTTTCATGCTTCGTCTCTAGTTTTCTGGTATTTTATACTCCAAGTACACACAAGATGCAATAATTGTTTGCGTTTATGGCTTGATGTGTCTTAAGGGAACGGAATGCCAAAAGGCTTTATGACATCCAAGGTTGGATGTTTGTCCTGGGGCAAAGATCCAGTTTACTGCCAATCACCAAGGACTTGACATTTTCTCTTCATAACAATTTAGTTAATGGGAGCATTTGGCATTAGTTCTTCTTTCTCCCCCTGCTCCCTCAGCTCCCTCGAAAACTTAGGAATTAATTATCCAATGGGCTAACGCCGTGATATCCTGGTTCTCAGCGACTAGATTAGTACTCCCAAGCTGAAGTTATAGTATTGAGTCTAGCTATTATTTAAGTTGTGATACAAGATTGCATCTATTACCTAACCGTATAGCTCAGTTTTATGCTGTGCTGGTTTTATCCATTTAGATCAATAGTATATTCATCATTTTGGTCAGCAACTTTGAAGCTAAGACGTTCGTCGTATTACAAGTGGGCTGCTTATGAAACGCCTAAGTGCAGATATCTCTAGTTTTCTATTAAATGGCTGTTTATTGTATAATAATATATAGTTGAAATCGATGGATAAATCGGATAACCATTGTTGTAGAGTGCAACATAACTTAATGTTTTAAATAATAAAAAAAAATAAATGTATTCAATAATTATTTAGAAATCAAGAGATTATAGATTAAATAAGAGAAAAATTTAAATTTATTCAAAATGCATTTAGATAGTGCGATCGCCATTTTAATGTGAGTAAATATTCAACAGTTTCAAATTGCAAATAAACCTCTTAAAGGAGGAAGTGAGTTTGTCTAAATCCTATCGTTTAGCTATTTTGGGGGCGACTGGTGCCGTTGGTACAGAGTTGCTGGAATTATTAGAAATCCGTAATTATCCGATTGCTGACTTGAAGCTATTGGCATCAGAGCGGAGTGTCGGGCGATCGCTGCGCTTTAAAGGGGAAAATGTTCCAATAGAGGCAGTGAGCGATCGCGCTTTTGAAAATGTTGATATAGTACTAGCTAGTGCGGGTGGTTCTACATCTAAAGCTTGGGCAGCAGTTGCTGTGGAAAAGGGTGCAGTGGTAATTGACAACTCCAGTGCCTTTCGGATGAACCCGGAAGTTCCCTTAGTAGTGCCAGAGGTGAATCCAGAAGCCGCAGCTAATCACCAAGGCATTATTGCCAACCCCAACTGCACGACAATTTTAATGGCAGTGGCAGTATGGCCGTTGCATAAAATCAAACCAGTGCAACGCATTGTAGCGGCAACCTACCAATCTGCAAGTGGTGCTGGTGCTAGAGCAATGGCAGAAGTCAAAAGGCAAACAAGCGCTATACTACAAGGACAGCCGCCAGTCGCTGAGGTATTACCTTACCCACTAGCATTTAATTTATTCCCGCATAACTCACCATTAAACGATTTGGGTTATTGTGAGGAAGAAATGAAAATGGTCAACGAAACCCGAAAAATATTTGGTACGCAGCAAATCAGAATCACTGCAACCTGTATACGGGTTCCCGTACTCCGGGCCCATTCAGAAGCCATTAATTTAGAATTTGAGACTCCCTTTAGTGCAAAGGAAGCCAGAGAGATTTTAAATTCCTCCCCTGGAGTAAAGCTCGTAGAAAATTGGGAAACTAACTATTTTCCGATGCCAATTGAAGCAACAGGTAAAGACGAAGTTTTAGTGGGGAGAATTCGTCAGGATATTTCTCATCCCTGTGGTTTGGAATTATGGTTGTGTGGTGACCAAATCCGCAAAGGCGCAGCATTAAATGCAGTACAAATCGCCGAATTGCTCGTAGAAAAAAATCTACTCAAACCATCAGCTAAAGCTTATGTTTCAAGCTAGTCATTAGTAAAAACAAACAACTAATGAAAAAGGACAAATGTGCAAATTACTGTTGAAAGAAATTTGCACATAGGTTATTACAATAGAAAACCACCAAAATATAAAAACATGGGTAATCAGGAGTGAAAACAGGGTGGGAGATTTTGGCAATGTTTTAACCGCTATGATTACGCCGTTTAAAGCAGACGGTAGTGTAGATTATGATGTAGCGGCAGAACTGGCAGCACATCTAGCTAACAACGGTACAGATACATTGGTGGTGTGCGGCACAACCGGAGAATCCCCTACCCTAACTTGGGATGAGGAATACCAGCTGTTTGTCGAGGTATTGAAGTCCGTGGCAGGAAAAGCCAAGGTAATAGCAGGTTGTGGTTCAAATTCTACCAAAGAAGCGATCGCAGCCACCCAAAAAGCGTATAAAATAGGAGTACATGGTTCCTTACAAGTTGTCCCTTATTACAACAAACCGCCACAAGCGGGATTGGAAGCGCACTTTCAGGCCATAGCACAAGCCTGTCCCGACTTACCTTTGTTGTTATATAATGTCCCCGGTCGTACCGGACAAAACCTTCAGCCAGAAACAGTTGCCCGGTTAGCTGAGGTTAGCAATATTGTCGGAATTAAAGAATCCACTGGTAGCATAGATCAGGCAAGCGAATTTCGTCGCTTGACACCAAAAAAATTTGACATCTACTCTGGTGATGATTACATGACTTTACCCTTGTTAGCGATCGGGGCAAAGGGCGTGGTAAGTGTAGCTTCTCATCTGGTAGGAAACCAACTACAGCAGATGATCCAAGCTTTTAAAGCGGGAAAAATTGAGGTAGCAAGCGACATACATCTCAAACTCTTCCCGTTGTTTAAAGCTTTATTTCTCACTTCAAATCCCATTCCAGTGAAAAAAGCACTGAAACTTCAAGGTTGGGAGGTTGGTTCAACTCGTCCGCCCCTATGTGAAGCTGATTTAGAAGTAAGTCAAAAGTTAGAAAAGGTTCTGAAAGAACTTAGTTTAATCTAGCCACCATGCGGTTAAGCGCTGTTAATCTGCCGCTTTTTAAAAATACATATAAACAATGCTCATAATTGTTCATAAGTTGCAATTAAAAATCTGTGCTACGACTGATAGACATACTATAAATTCTTCAGTATAAAGTCGATTTTATTGAATAAAAAATTGAAATCTTCAATTAAAACTTGATCGCTTTGGGACTGAATTAAGAAACAAATAATGTTGTCTTAAATACAAGTTCGTTAACTATCAACTAAATTAACCACAAGTAACAATCTAAGGAGAAAATGGCTAAAAACGAAGCTGATAATTCCGCCTTGAAAATTATTCCTTTGGGCGGTTTGCATGAAATTGGGAAAAATACCTGTCTTTTTGAGTATGACGATGAAATTATTCTCTTAGATGCAGGATTGGCTTTTCCCACAGAAGCGATGCATGGAGTAAATATTGTTCTGCCAGATACGACCTATCTGCGAGAAAATCGCCACAAAATTAAAGGGATGATCGTTACTCACGGTCATGAAGACCATATTGGCGGGATTGCTTTCCATCTTAAGCAATTTGATATCCCCGTAATTTATGGGCCCAGACTAGCAATGGCAATGCTAGAGGGTAAATTAGAAGAAGCAGGAGTGCGCGATCGCACAGAAATTAGAACAGTTCTACCACGCGATGTGGTGCGGATTGGCAAAAACTTTTTAGTTGAATATATCCGTAATACCCACTCCATTGCTGATAGTTTCACTGTTGCCATTCATACTCCCCTTGGTGTAGTCATTCACACAGGGGATTTTAAAATTGACCATACCCCAGTGGATGGTGAAAAGTTTGATTTGCAAAGGTTAGCAGAACATGGTGAAAAAGGTGTTCTTTGCCTACTAAGTGATTCTACTAATGCTGAGGTACCAGGGTTTACACCTTCGGAACGTTCAGTTTATCCCAATCTTGAGAGAGTATTTAGTCAAGCTACTGGACGATTATTTGTCACTACCTTTGCTTCTAGCGTCCATCGCATTAACATGATTTTGGATATCGCCAAAAAGCAAAATCGTGTAGTGACGATTGTCGGGCGTTCTATGTTGAACTTGATTGCTCATGCCCGCAATTTAGGTTACATCAAGTGTGAAGATAATCTGCTGCAACCATTGCACGCAGTCCGCAATCTACCTGATGAAAAAGTATTAATTTTAACTACAGGTTCTCAGGGTGAATCGATGGCAGCAATGACCCGCATTGCCAACAAAGAACATCCTCACATTAAAATCCGCGAAGGAGATACAGTAGTATTCTCTGCTAACCCAATTCCCGGAAATACGATCGCAGTAGTCAACACCATTGATAAATTGATGATTCAAGGTGCAAAAGTGGTCTATGGGCGAGATAAAGGGATTCACGTCTCCGGTCACGGCTGTCAGGAAGAACAAAAGCTGATGATTGCCTTAACTCGACCCAAGTTCTTTGTGCCATTTCACGGCGAACATCGGATGCTAGTGAAACACGCAGAAACGGCTCAGAGTATGGGCATTCCCGCAGAAAACATGATCATTATTCAAAATGGTGATATTGTCGAACTGACTGAAGATGCGATTCGCGTTGCTGGTAAAGTGCCATCTGGTATCGAATTGGTAGATACTACTAGTTCGGGTATGGTAAGTGCCAAAGTGCTGCAAGAACGGCAACGCATGGCTTCAGAAGGCATTATTACGATCGCAGCCGCCATTGATTGGAATGGTAAACTGTTGGCAAAACCAGAAATTCACCTACGAGGTGTAGTTACAAGTGTAGAGCGATCGCTCCTACAAACCTGGGTAAAACAACGCATTGAAGAAATCTTAACTGTGCGCTGGACAGAATTTGCTCCTGCCGAAGGTCAAGCAGCAGATATAGACTGGGGTGGATTGCAAGGAACTTTAGAACGAGAATTGCAACGTTCCATCCGCCGCGAATTGCAATGTCAGCCATCTGTAACTTTGTTGATGCAAATTCCTGATGAGCCACCCGTGAAAGTTGCCGATGGTAGAAGACGGCGGACTCGGACTGCTGCTCAGGTAGCATCATAGAGAATTAGAGAATTTAAGATAAAAATCTCATGCAGAAGCGCAGAGACGGAGAGTTTTTCTCACGTCTTTGCGCTTTTGCGTGAAATATAGCCTTTTATTATGAGTATAGAACTCACAGTTAATAGTAATTGCCTATAGTTCTTAGAAGCGGCCACCAATTTGTACACCTGCGTCTACAGATGAACGAAAAAATACATCTGACGTATAAACTTATGTAAATAGTTAGCAGGTTTTCGGTAGGAGCGCAGTCTTAAAGCTGAATAATATCAGGTATTAACTTAACCAACACTAATTCTATTTCATAAGAGGAGAAAAGATGTACAACCGGATGAATTTTTGGGGTTCTATGTTTTCTGCCTTTCTTTTTTATACCGGACTTACCCTCAATATTCCGATAGCAAATGCACAAGTAAAGCCAAATATATTGATAAATCAATCGAAAATCATATTTTTAGTTCCGGTGAGCGAAGTGCCGTGCTCAACATTTCTACAACCATACTTTGATTGGGAAAGGGGAAGTTTTCTCAATTTTGTAACCGCCTCTGTAGTTTTTAACAGCGCAGGAAACAATCCAGTTACTTACACCACTGGAACGCTCAGTCTAAATGGAAACAATCTCACAGGTGATTTTACACAACTGTTGAGTAACCGATTTATTAGTTTGCCAGGAGAGGGATCTTTTACTTTCGCTTCTCAACCTTTCTCCATAAAAGAACCAGCTTCCATAGGTATAACGCTTGCAGCCGATGGTTCAGTAACCTGGGTTCAGCGAAGCAATAATAAGACTTTTAATTACAAGGCAGTTTGTTATTCAAATGATACTGCAATCTTATTACCTTTATTCAGTGCAGACAGTTCAGCCGGAGTCATAACGTTTGGAAAGGGGACTGGGCCAAGGTAAATTATAGGACTAATGTTTGATTTCTGAAAAAGCTCGGTACAGATCGAAAAGCCTAATTCCTTATTCCCTACTCCCTACTCCCCGCCCACGTAGATAATTTCAAAAATCAGATACGATTCCTATAGAGTTAGCAACATACACTGAGATAATTTAATTTGCGTGACTCACTTTAGTAATTAGAGCGATCGCCCTCAATTACCCAGAGGTATACTAGAACTAAAGTACACACTGTTAAAGGCGCTCCAAAGCGCAGGTGTTCCCAAAAAGTTAGCTTGTAACCTAAATTAGTAGCAGCTTCTACAACTATCAAGTTGGCAACTGAACCAAACAAAGTTAAATTACCAGCTAAAGTTGATCCGGCTGCCAACAATAGCCAATACTTACTGTCACCTGAAGGAACCAGGGGATGCAGCAGAAGTACAGCAGGCACATTAGAAATTAAGTTAGATAAAACAACAGTTACACCCAAAAAACTCGCAGCAGAATTGATTGCATGGGTAAATGGCTGGAGCAAATTCAACTTTTGCGTAACTCGGGTCAGGACAAACCCCCTTGTCTCCCCTGCCTCTTTTTCAACAGACTTCTACGCCATTCAGCCACCAATAACAAGAATGGTCTTACGTGGGGAAGTGGGAATACGGGGAGGAAAGACGCCTGCTAAGGTATTACCGATATTTATACTTAGCAAAAATACTCTCAAAAATATCTAATATTAAGTTCTGTAAATGTTACAATAAAACCTATCCAATGACGGATGCCTTTATTAAAATTTAAACTACATCAAGTTATGAACAAGATCGTAATATTACACTACCGATCCCCAGAAAATTGCGATTAACTTGACGTAGTAATCAAGTAGGTTCTGACTTAAGTGGCTAATCAGGTATTACATTATATCGCAGTCAGAACGCGATTTTTCCGGGAAATTTCGTTGCCACGTTGTATATATTCATCAAAAAGATGAATAGCCTCAATAACACAGAGGATTAACCATGAAGGTATTCGACAATACCACTAAAAAGATTTTTCTGGCAAGCTGGGTATCAATCAATCAAGCAGAAACTAGTGACCATAAATTAACCCAGCTAAACCGTTCTGTTTCTAAGCCTTACCGAGATATTCTCCACCCTCTACGGCAGCGTGTAGAAAACATTCAAATCCGCGATCGCCAACTAGCTCACCGTTTGTGCAAACTGATTCCATCTCAGTGTCCCTTTGAGCGAGATGTCAAATTATTTGGGAAAACCTTGTTTCACATACCGCCCATGTGCAAGCTTAACCCCTTATATGAAGAAGTGGTTGGTTTACGTTTCCGAGCGCTGTGCTATCTAGCCGATGAATGCGGCGAAGATGTATCACAGTACTGCTAAGTCGTGAGGGAAAAATTATGAGTAAAGAGTGAGGAATTAAAACTCCAAACTCCAAACTCCCCACTCCAAACTATTTTTTTTGCCATTTTTGAATAGCATCCTGAGCATCTTCGTAAGCGCCTGTTTCCTCTGGCACTAAAGCAGCAGTCGCAATTGCGGCATTAAGTTCTCCTTCTGTGGCGCGACGCTTGGCCAAGTCTAAAATTTTCTCACTCCAGCTATTGATCGATTTTTGGGCAGTATCGAAGCCTGGTTGACCCGATGGTACTTTCTTCGCAACTTCGATCGCACGATTGTAGGTGGATGCCTGTCCAGACTTAATTAAGGCATTAGCTGCATCTAAAAGAGTTTTGTTACTTACATACTGCTTGCCCTCTAAGCGCCACAGGTTAATTGCTGCTTGTGCTTTGGCATAGGGGGCTTCATCTTTGGTGATTAATCGAGCAGCAGCAATCGCGCTAGCATACTGTCTTTGTTTAGCACGTCCCTCTGCTAAATCTAAAATCATTTGGCTCCAAATCTTAATATTCTCCTGAGCTTGATCGTAGAGTGGTTCACCAGGTCGAATTTTCCGGGCTGTAGCGATCGCCATGCTCAAATCACTAGCCTGAGTTTGTCTGAGCGACATCTTGGCCAAATCTAATACTGCTTGATTCCGCTTTTCTGGCTCGGAACTAGTAGTTATTTGGGCGCTAGATTGATTTTTAAGTCTAATTGGTGGAGTGCGGCTTGGTAAATTCTCGATAACCTGGCGATCGCTTGTAGCAGCATTAGGTGATGTGCTTGATATTTGCTTAATTTTAAAAGTTTCTTGATTACGGAGAAAAACTACGGCGATTAAACCTGCTACTAGCAGGCTGCCTCCACCCCATAAAATAAACTGTTTCCAAAAAGGAATGTTTGGCTGATTCGATGGCAATCGAGAGACGTAACCTTTAGAGGAATTGGGAATAAATCTTCCGCTCGGCACTCCTAAAGAAGTTTCTGCCATTGGCTGGGAAACTAAGCCAGTAGCTGACTCCTTTTCCTTTCCTTGTTTACCTTTAGATTTTTCGACCTTGAGAGCCTTCAGCTGTTGGGAAGAGTTCACAGTAGCTTCTCCCCATCTGCCCCGTTCTGCTGAAGTTTTAGGGTAATCGTCGAGAGGAGGAGCCGCACGGGCAATAGCAAAGGATTCTTCAGGATAAATCACCGGTTCTGATTGCAAGTCGCTTTCCATTGCCAATTTTGGCAAGATTACCTGCTGCCTTGATGGGATAATAGTGGCAGGGTTTTGGACAGGACGCCAGTGGTGGTGACATACTTTTGGCACAATCAGGCTTAGGTAGCTTTCTAAATCTGCCAAGTTGTTGCCATTACCAGAACGTAAAGCTTCTAACAAAACTGCTGTAAAGAATCCGTGACCTAATTCGCTACTTTCATGGGAAAATTGCTCAGGTTGACAAGAAAGAATGGTCGCGAATTGTAGTTCTTGGGCTAATTCTATTGTTTCTTCACCAACGGGAGCATCCGCTTGAGTGCCAAAAGCGCGGTTGATATCGAGTAGTAGCAATACATTTAGATCAGCAAGTTGCAGACTTTGCATTAGCGATCGCAATTCTATACCAGTCTCTTGCACTAGTTCGGGATTGCCCTCTGCTGGCATTAAGTAATCTTTGCCTTTGTAGTTGACCCCATAACCGCTAAAAAATAACCACAAATAATCTTCTGGTTGCCAACTTGTCGCTGCCAAATCCTCAAGCAGCAGCAAAATATTCTCTTTAGTCGGATAAGTTGATCTATCCCCAATCGGCGGCGAGGTATCCGTCATTAGCAAGCAGTGTTTGGGGAGAAAACCTGCCTCTGTCACCAAAAAATCCTCTAATGCCTCAGCATCTGCTTGGGCACAACTTAAAGGTTGAAATAACTGATATTGATTGATGCCAATTGCGATCGCCCAGTAATTTGCCATCCCGCTATTTGTCAGTTATTGTTTGCTGGTCTTAAAATTGCGGTTGGCTTTGCCCAAAAAACAAAGCTAACCTATGTTTTATAATCTAGGTGATTCTGATTGAATCTTAAGTTAAAATGTAATTTTTATTACTTGAATAGACCGGAAAATACCTTTTACCTAAATTCCATAAAAGATCATTACTAAGGAGATAGAAGGTTATGAGCAAAATTCCTGCTCACCTACCATCATCGATCACTCCCTTTTCAGTTATTAGCCAAATTGCCAGAAGAATCCGGATAATTCCTTTAGTAGTTTTGCTTATATCTACTGTTCCTGCGTGGTTTTTGATGGAAGCGATCGCACCTCAGGTTGTGCGAGCTTACACCGCTAGAGTTGATCTAGCTATTGACCGCCTGCCAGATGAAAACTATGAAACCATTCTCAGAAGGGCAGAAGCAGCCGCTAGAGCAGCTGCTCAACGGAGTTTCGACCAAGATATCTTGGTGACAGATGTTTCAATCATTGTGTCCGTACAAAATAATGGATCGATCGCACCAGTTCTGGCATTAGATGTCAGTCGTCCCGAATGGCGATCGCGTCCCGATGCTCAAAATTGGGCAACTTACTTCAAAACTGCGCGATCGCTACTTTACTTGGAAAATAGCCAGGACTTACCCAAAAAATAGCCGAAACCCTAATTTTTAGTAGAGGCAATTCATTAATTGCCTTTACTGTTGTCCTTCGCGTCAGTGGATGGCCTAGAATAGTAAGGTTGTCAAGAATCGCAATATCTGCTGACATGGCTGTTCCTAAGAAGAAAACTTCAAAATCAAAACGAGATAAACGTCGAGCTACCTGGAGGCATAAAGCCGTCGTCGAAGCTCAGAAAGCCCTGTCTTTGGGCAAATCAATTTTGACTGGACGTTCTACATTTGTATATCCAGCTGCTGAAGAAGAGGAAGAAGAGTCATAATTTCCCAGTCAGGAAAAGCGTGAACAGCACCGATAGATTTGATTACCAAAGTCACCAATCAAACTTTTTAATACTGGATCAATGCTTTTTTTAGCTTTCCTGATTGCATTATGAATCTTAGGTACTCTACACAAGCTCATTAGATCGAAAAAATTGGTAGTGAGTAATTGGGAATATCCATTACCCATTACCTATCATTTACGAGTAACGATCAAGTAATCATATAAAGAATCAAACATTTAGTGCCGTTGGCAACTAAGCAAAAAAGCTTGTACACATTTTGAGAAAACTTATTTTTCTCTAACTATGCTAGGAAAATTTTTTCAGAAACCAGGGAAGGAAGAGGGTGAACGCGTCCCTCCTGGTCAACACTTAGCTAAAGGTTTCCCCGTATTAACTTACGGTGCAACTCCCCAAGTCACCATTGAGGAATGGGAATTTCGAGTTTGGGGTTTGGCAAAACCTGCTACTTTTAAGTGGTCAGACTTTATGGCGCTACCTCAACAGGAATTTACGGCAGACTTTCACTGTGTAACGCGTTGGTCTAAACTGGATGTCAAATGGACTGGCATAAAAGTAACAGATTTCATGGGTCTGATTGAACTAGACCCTAAAGTAGCCCATATTATGGAACACTGTTACGGCGGCTACACTACCAATATTTCTATAGAAGATTTTATGCGCGAAGAAAACTTCTTTGCTTTTAAAGTCTTTGGTGAACCCCTTCCATCTGAACACGGTGGGCCGATGCGGCTAGTTGTTCCCCACCTCTATGCTTGGAAAAGTGCTAAGTGGATTAATGGTTTGGAATTTTTAGCTGCTGAAGAACTTGGTTTTTGGGAGCGCAATGGCTACCATCGCCGTGGTGAACCCTGGGCTGAGGAGCGTTACAGCAACGCTTTTGGGTTTTAATAGTTAGGAGAGACGCGATTAATCGCGTCTGTACAAGTCATAACTTTTAACCCAGAAGTTTTTTGATTAAAGGCAATTTGCCCTGATATGGCGCGTATCGCCATTTTAAATCAAGCCAGAAAGAGTTTTGCAATACACTTTTGTTATGGGAAAAGGTGTCAAAACTTGCTTTGCCGTGATAATTGCCAATACCGCTATCTCCCACCCCACCAAATGGTAAAGACGAGACACCAACCTGCATCACTGTGTCATTAATACAAACTCCACCAGAGGAAGTTTCCTGCAAAACTCGATTTTGTAGATTTTTGTTTTGAGAAAATAAGTATAACGCCAAGGGTTTAGATTTAGAGTTAATCAAGGCGATCGCTTCTGCAATGTCGGTATATTCAATAATGGGTAGAATGGGGCCAAAAATTTCTTCCTGCATTATAGAATCTTCTAACGAGACATTATCAATTACTGTGGGGGCTATATAACACTCTGAAGGTTGAGTTTCTCCACCAACGATAATTTCACCATCTTTGAGAAAGTTAACCAATCTATCAAAGTGTTTTTGACTAATAATCCTGGCATAATCAGGACTGTTTACAGGATTATCACCATAAAATTCCCTTACACATTTTTCCAGCCCATCTATTAAATCTTTTTTGATTTTTTTATTAATTAAAAGATAGTCAGGGGCGACACAAGTTTGTCCAGCATTCATAAATTTGCCCCAAGTAATTCGTCTAACAGTGTGTTCAAGATTAATATCAGTATCTACTATACAAGGGCTTTTACCACCCAATTCTAAAGTAACTGGTGTGAGATGTTTTGCTGCTGCTGCCATAACGATTTTGCCGATGGCTGTACCACCAGTAAAAAAGATATGGTCAAACTTTTCTGCCAGTAGTTTTTGACTTACTTCCACGTCTCCTTCAACTACTGCAATATAAGCAGGATCGAAATGTTTAGCAATAATCTTAGCAATGACATCAGACGTATGAGAAGCAATTTCTGAAGGTTTGATAATTGTACAATTTCCGGCTGCGATCGCACCTATTAACGGTGAGATAATTAACTGAAATGGATAGTTCCAAGGGCCAATAATTAAGACAACCCCTAACGGTTCTGGATAAATTTTCGCCGAGTAAGAAAAAAAATCAAAAGAAACGGATGCTTTTTTGGGCTTACTCCACTTTTGAAGATGTTTGATGGCGTAATCAATATCCTTAATTACGCTAATTTCTGTAAGGTAAGTTTCTACTTCTGGTTTATGTAAATCCGCTTGTAATGCCTCGACTATTGACTTTTCATGCTCGATAATTGCTTGCTTGAGATTTTTAAGTTGTTCAATGCGGAAATTTACATCTTTAGTTTTGCCCGTTTGAAAAAAATCTCGCTGAGTCTGGATAATATTGCCAATGTTAGATAATTCAGTGGTAATCATTGTTTTACCCTATCAAAAACTATTTAATGCTAATGCTATTATTTCAGCATATTTCATTCATCAATTTTTAGCGTTTGATTTTCTAAGTAATTTTTTTACTTTAAATTTTCGGTAGATGGTAGTAAGCTTATAAATCATGAATTACCGGGATTAAAGCTCTACAATTCATAATTTATAATTACTAATTTGTTCATGCTTTGCTAGGTAGAAGCACAATAAATACACTACCTTTGCCCAACTCAGAATTTAGCAAAATTACGCCTTGGTGTGCCTCGACAATTCGGCGAGCAAGGTAGAGTCCTAAGCCACTACCAGAACTCTTGTGGCTACCTTGACGAAATCGTTCAAATATGGTGGCTTGTTCTTCAGCAGGAATACCTGGACCGGTATCCGCTATTTCAATTCTAATGTAGTCAACAGAATTGGATATCTCAGAGAACTGAGATTGACTATTTTTATCAAATTGGCGTTGATAAGTTAAACGAATAGTCACAGACCCAGAGTCGGTAAATTTGATCGCATTCCCTATAAGATTGGTGAATAGACGATGCAGTTCTAAGCGATCGCTCATTACTGTTTTTGTGCTTAATTCCTCAGTAAGGTCTAAATTTAGAGACAGTGTTTTTTCTTGAGCTAAAGGTGCTAATTCTCCAATCACCTCCTCTAACAATTGGGCCAGATTAACTGGTTGAAACGCCAAAGTTTTGCGACCTGCTTCAAAGCGATAAACTTCTAATAAGGTATTAACCATAGAAAGCAGGTTTACATTGCTACGGGCCATGATAGCGATTACTTCCTGCATTTGCGGTGATAATGTTCCTAATGCACCTTGTTGAAATAGCATTAACATGCGATCGGCGGCTACCAAGGGAGTGCGTAAATCGTGGGTGAGGCGGGAGACAAAATCTTCTCGCTGGCGGGCAATTTCATCACGTTCATCCATACTATGCTTCAAACGCAGGAGCGATCGCACTCGTGCCAGCAATTCATCTACTGTTACAGGTTTGCGGATAAAATCATCAGCACCCAAGTCTAATCCGTGGGCGACGTTGGGCGCATCGTGGGCAGTAATTAGCAGTATGGGGATATATTGCGGCAATTTCATCTCTCCACGAATGTGCTTGGTGACTTCGTACCCATCCATATCTGGCATCATCAGATCCAGCAGAACCAAGTCACAAGGAGAAGCTTTCAATTCTGCTAAGGCTGAAATACCATTTTCTGCGGTGCTAATGGTGTAACCTTCTTCCTCCAAAATAGTTTTGATCAAAAATACGTTATCAGGAGAGTCATCAACAACTAGAATTTTGTCAGAGCGAGAAGATTGTGAAGTCATATAGATGCAAGGTATGAGGTAAAAGTAAATTTTTGTAAGACTAGCTGTATTTGTAACAATTTGTCTGCCAAGTTTTTTGTAAACCTCCCTACCTAAGAAGTATTTTTTACTAAGAAAATTAGACAAGAAATTGAGTATAATTTGCTATTAGCAATAAGTAAAATATCAACGGAAAATAACACAGAGATTTCCTAATTTTGCATTTTAAACCTTTATGCATATTTTGTTAATGAAAGGAAATATGCAATAAGTAAAAAATCAATCATTTCTTATCATAAAATAACAGAGGTTTGGGAATAAGCCACTATGCATCTATGCTCATTCTTCATAGACAACATTATCCAACACTTGCTGAAATTCTGCTGTGTAATAAATAGCGATCGCACTTTCACCAGAAAGTAGGTGATTCGCTCATTCTTTAGAAGCGAGATTATCTAAAACTTGCTGGAATTCTGCTGTAGAAGGAATTGCGATCGCACTTTTATGAAGCATTTTTAGCACAGATGGTTCTTCTATCTTATTGATAACTTCGACAATAGAGCTTGGCACTTCTCCAAACCTTATTTCTAGAACTGTAATTATGCTTTCTCTAGCATTTTCGACAATTCCTTCTTCTTTTGCTAGCCTTTCAATACTAGTTACGTACCGCATTCTTTCTGCCTCCTCGTAACTTCTCACTTCTGTTTTAAAACTAAGTGCCAACTGTTTTGGCAAAACCATTATCCAGTCGATAAACCGAAATAGTTCCCGAATATCTTCCCGGCTATATCCCCGTTCATACAGCCGTCTGACTAAGCTTAGTTTCCACTGTAGCCGATTTTCTGGGTTTCGTTGCGTTGCCTTGGTCTTGAGATGCGCCATCACAATTAAACCAAAGGGGTTGGTTGTTTGCTCTAGGGTTTCCCACCCTTGCTCATAGTCCAATAATTTCGCCACAGGAAACTCTAAACTGACGCGACATCCGCCCAGTTGATAGCTGTAGCTGGAAGGTCGCCAATTCGCTTGTTCATCTGCTAAAACTGCTAGACTAATGACTCGCTTTTTATGGCGGTCAAATAAACGGTAATTATATGTGTACATCCGTTCGGCAAATTGGCTGTCATATTGCCCTTGGACTTCCACATGAACTAATACCCAAGCTTCTTCTCCATCTAGTAGCCAAACTTTTGCGACTTTATCGACCAAACGCCGCCCAATTTCTGCATCCGGTTCTAGCTGTTGCAGTTCTGTGTCCAGAAATTCATAAGGTCGCGTCCAGTCGATTTCGGTATGAGCTTGGGTGAAAAAAAATTCCAGAAAGCGGGGAAAATATAGCTCAATGACTTCCTTCCAAGGGCTATCGTAATCAGTAAGTTGCTCGGTCATGAATTAAAACAAAAAGTATCTCTGTGCCATTGGTAAAACTGTCGCCGGTTCGCAAATCAGCAACTCACCATCTGCCCTAACTTGGTATGTTTCTGGATCAACTTCAATGTGAGGTAATGCATCATTCAGCTTCATATCCCGCTTGCTTAATTGGCGTGTCCCAGAAACTGCAACTGCTGACTTTTGTAAACCTAGCTGGCTGGGAATTTCTTTCTCTAAAGCTGCTTGGGAAACAAAAGTTAATGATGTGGCATGACGCGCCCTTGCAAAACTACCAAACATCGGTCGCATATACACTGGTTGCGGTGTGGGAATACTGGCGTTAGCATCGCCCATTTGCGCCCATGCAATCATTCCGCCTTTAATCACTATCTCTGGTTTCACGCCAAAAAATGCCGGACGCCACAAACACAAATCTGCTAATTTTCCCTCTTCTACTGAACCCACATATTCAGCAATTCCGTGAGCGATCGCAGGGTTAATTGTATACTTAGCAACATACCTTCTTGCTCTAAAGTTGTCTGCTTTTTGCTCAGTTCCTTGTAGGTTAAGAGTTCCCCGTTGTACCTTCATTTTGTGAGATGTCTGCCAGGTGCGAATTATCACCTCGCCCACTCTTCCCATCGCCTGGGAGTCGGAAGAAATCATGCTAAATGCGCCTAAGTCGTGCAAAATATCTTCAGCAGCAATGGTTTCCCGACGGATGCGAGATTCGGCAAAAGCGACATCTTCAGCGATCGCTGGGTCAAGGTGATGGCATACCATCAACATATCCAGGTGTTCGTCTAAGGTGTTTATAGTATAAGGACGTGTGGGATTAGTGGAAGATGGCAGGACATTGGCTTGGCTACAAACTTTGATGATATCTGGTGCGTGTCCGCCGCCTGCGCCTTCGGTATGGTACGTGTGGATGACACGATTCTTGAAAGCGGCGATCGTATCTTCGACAAATCCGGCTTCGTTCAGAGTATCAGTATGAATCGCTACTTGCACATCATAAGCATCAGCAACGCTGAGACAAGTATCAATTGCTGCGGGTGTGGTTCCCCAGTCTTCATGAAGTTTTAACCCCATTACACCGGCGGCTACTTGTTCTACAAGTCCTTGGGGTTGACTGGCGTTACCTTTGCCCAAAAATCCTAAGTTGACGGGAAAAGCATCAGCAGCTTGCAGCATTCGGTAAATATTCCAAGGGCCGGGGGTGCAGGTAGTGGCATTTGTACCCGTAGCTGGGCCAGTACCACCGCCGATCATGGTGGTAATACCGGAAGCGATCGCTACTTCAATTTGTTGGGGACAAATAAAATGAATATGGGCATCAATACCGCCAGCAGTGAGAATCATTCCTTCACCAGCTAAGGCTTCGGTTCCAGGGCCGATAATAATATCTACATTATCTTGAATATAAGGATTTCCGGCTTTACCAATTTTGAAAATCTTGCCATCTTTAATGCCGATATCTGCTTTGACAATACCCCACCAATCGAGAATTAAGGCATTAGTAATTACTAAATCTACAGCACCATCGGCGTTAGAAATTGGGGATTGTCCCATTCCGTCTCTGATAACTTTTCCGCCGCCAAATTTCACTTCATCGCCGTAGGTGGTGAAATCTTGTTCAACTTCAATAAATAATTCTGTGTCTGCAAGTCGGATGCGATCGCCTACTGTTGGGCCGTAGGTTTCGGCGTAGGCGCGGCGATCCATTCTGTAAGGCATATAAAATCCTTTTTTTTAACGCAAAGGTACGCGGAGGGAAGCGCAGAGGTACGCAGAGGGTTTTTAGAGGTTTCCGTTAATTTTGGCGTTGAAGCCGTAGACTTGGCGAGTACCAACGAGGGGGATTAGAGTTATTTCTTTTTTGTCGCCTGGTTCAAAGCGGACTGCTGTTCCGGCGGGGATATCGAGGCGCATTCCTCGCGCTTGTTCTCTGTCAAAGTTTAAGGCGGTGTTGACTTCATAAAAGTGATAATGGGAACCGACTTGTATGGGGCGATCGCCTGTATTTGAAACTTGCAATTTTATAGTAGGACGACCAACATTTAGTTCTATTTCACCTGCTGGTGTGATAATTTCCCCAGGAATCATAATAAATTCAAAAATTAACGAATTGGATTATGTACTGTAACTAACTTTGTGCCATCAGGAAAAGTTGCTTCTACCTGTACGTCATGCACCATTTCAGGTATCCCTTCCATGACATCATTTCGCGTCAATAGAGTTGTACCATAACTCATTAATTCAGCCACAGTTTGCCCATCCCTTGCACCTTCTAAAATAGCAGCAGAAATATAAGCGATCGCTTCGGGATAATTCAGTTTTAAACCCCTTGCTTTACGTCTTTCTGCTAATAAAGCAGCAGTAAAAATTAATAGCTTATCTTTTTCCTGCGGCGTAAGTTGCATTCTTGCCTTTTCCTTCGCGTCCTTCGCGCCTTCGTGGTTCGTTTAAAGCTGCCACACTCTTGGTATACAATTACCACGATTCAAAAAAGAAACTCGTAGCAATTGCCAAACATTAATAAACCAGTTTCTCACCTCAGATGTAGAAGCACCGCGATATCGACACAATAATCCATGTTGTAACCGACTAACACCCGCTTCTCCTTCCCCATCCCATAAATTTCGCGTTTTTTCGACAATTTCTGATGAAACTGCACCACCAACCCAAACTAGACTACCTACAATTGGTTTTCCAGCCAAACCGTGGGGACTATGAAAAGTTTCTTCGCTACCCCCTAACCATTGCCGATCAATCCATAAAGGAATACCTTCTTGCCAAATTTCCGTGTGCGATCGCCATTCTCCTTGCAAGAATTTTTCTCCTCTAGCACTGCGACCAAATCGGGTAATTTCCCAACCTAACCAACTGCCCCCGGTTGCTAATTCTACCCGCAAATCTTGCCGATAAATCGCACCGTTAAATAAAATTGTCTCTTGCGGCAACCACTCTAAACAAGCGCCAGCGTCAACTTGCATTTGGATGGTTTGTCTAGCTTGCAAGCCATTACTGCGATATATCTTACTTGCAGCAGCTGTAGTAATTAAGGCTTGGGTTTGGGGTTGGAGGTGGATATTAGAGGATAAGCGATCGCCTCCCACCATTCCCCCAGCCGTGTGTAAAATGACGCTATGACAAATTTCCCCTTCTGGATAAAATGGGCGTTGTACCTTCAGGGGCGCTTGTTGGTGATTGTAAATTAATTGGGTTTTACCCTGGCGATCGGCATAAACTAAATTAAGTTTGCCATGCCAACCTTCTGCTATTTCTGAGTTGCAGATCATTTATAAATTTTTATTTTTAAATTACTTCACCAAGGTGTACGCTAGTACGATAGACCATATAGACAAAACCATTTTTATCACGAAAGCGCTGATATAACTCTTGAAAATTATCAATAAGCTGTTCGTATACCGACCCTTCACGCGGTAAATAAGAAACACTCATTGCTCGTCCAATAAATCCAGTTAAATCTAACTGTTGTCTATAAGTAAAATTATATTCACGGATGTTGATAAAATGAGGAGTTACTAATAGTGGCTCTACCGACTGCATTCGAGATTCTGCTGGATGATTATCAGATGCTTCGCGGACTATTCGGCTATATTCTGTAGTTAAGGCATCTTCTTGATCGCGATTATTCCACACCACAGCCAAGCGTGCTGATGGTTTTAAAATGCGGTGGAATTCCAATAAAGTTGGTTCGGGATTGAACCAGTGGAAAGCTTGAAAACAAGTAACTAAATCAACTGAATTATCAGGTAGTTGGGTAAGTTCTGCTGTTCCATCACGAAACTCTATCAAAGGATGTGCCTGGGCAGCTTCTCGCATCGCCGCGTTTGGTTCTATAGCTATGACATTAACTCCCCGTTCAGCTAACAGTCTTGAAGCAATTCCTGTACCTGCACCAATATCTGCTGCTACGAGTTGTGAATTTTCACCTAATCCTTCCAAGATAATATCAACTGCATTTGCGGGGTAACTTGGTCGATATTTTACATAATCCTCTGCTCTGTCAGAAAATCGGTTGAGTGGGTTTAAGGTATGTAAGGGCGTTGTTTCAGGATTAATTTGGCTCATAGGTCTTTATGGAAAAGTAGAAGTGCTTAGGCGTAGCCCATTGTAGAGATCGCTGTTGTTCAGAAAAGCGATATCATAAAAATTAAAGCGCTCTAAACAGTAACATCTACACACAATAATGGAAAGATTGCTAAACATCCACGTTGAGAAATTACCTGAAGGCGTTTATTTAGCAACATCTGATGAGCTTCAAGGTTTAGTAGCTCAAGGACGGACTGTTTCTGAAACTTTAGAAATTGCTCGTGATGTAGCGCGTAAGTTATTAGAAGCACAATCTCAGGATCAAGAACTAGATTATTTGCAACCAATAGCTGAACAATTTAACTATCCTTTAGTTGTAGGTCAGTAGTCAATTCATGGGACGGCTAGCTGGCTTTAGCTACAGACAGATTATCAAAATCTTAAAAACCTTTGGCTTTGTTTTTCATCGTCAAGCCGCAGGGAGTCATGAAATCTGGTTTAATCCTGAAACTAATCTTTACACTACTATTCCCAATCATTCTGGTGATATGCCAGAAGGAACATTACGTGCGATTTTAAAGCAAGCTGGTATTGAACCTGAAGATTTTATTAACTGCTCTTAATAATAAAGGGCGTTTGTATTCATTTTAATTAAGCTTGTTTTTACTATTCTAACCAAGCTACCAAATCAGCAACTTCCGAAAAATCAAGCAACTCTTCGCCCAACTCCTCTAACTGTTCGGCAGATAGATTCCGAACCTGCTCAACTAACAATCCATCAATCTCACCAAAGCGTCGTTTAAGCTGACGACTAATCAATTTAAACGCTTCTTTTTGAACGATATCTTGATAAATTACAGACTCTTTCATAATATCCTCCCGCAAAAATTGCCGAACTAAATCCTTTTCAAACCGCAAACCCGCCAGAATTTCTACACAACCCGCGATATTTTGTCGCTCCTCCCCATCTGGAAGCGGCTTGTTCAGGCACTTATGGCAGTAAAATTTGTGAAGAGTCACTTCGCGTCTGCTAAAGATAACAGCGTTGGATTAACTAAAAATAGTGTTGAATGTTGCTACCAGACACGAAGCACGCCAAGAAAATTATTTGAGTTTAGAAAAATTACAAAAAGTGGCTAGTTTTTGAGAAAAGTAGCTGCTTTTACGAAATAAAAAATATTAATAGATAAGCTATTTAAACGTATAAAAAATGATTGCACAAAAATAAGGTATTAATATCCAATAATCTTGCCCAATGTTGGATAGATATATCTAACAATCCTATTCTTTTTTCCACTTCGGAATGTATATAAGGACTTATTGACAATTGCTGTCTAAACTTACTTGTAATAGATGTTAATTCACAAGCATCAGCATATCTTAAAAAAACAAGCTGATCTTTTATATCTGGACTTAAGCTTTTATCATTATCAACTGCATCAATAAAATTTTCTAGTCTTTGCTCAATATTTTTCCTGGCATAACTTGCTTGTGTTTCTATATAATTCATGGTTAATGTCATTAAATATTCATATTATAACTGCTATTTTTATACTGTTCATTCATTAGCAGAATATTTGTACTACTATTTTTGCGCCCTTAGCCTCCGGCAACAGCTTCATCAAAGACAGTTCAAACAAAAAAACAGCCGCCTCCATAAAGGAAGCAGCTGTTTTACAAATTATCTAACTACGTATTAGTAATCGAAGTCGCCGCCGCCAGCACCAGCGCCAGCAGGAGCGGCATCTTTAGGCTCAGGCTTGTCAACGATAATACATTCGGTTGTCAACACCATACCAGCGATGGAAGCAGCGTTTTGCAGAGCAGAACGAGTCACTTTAGCAGGGTCAACAATACCAGCAGCTAACAAATCGACGAATTCATTGGTTGCAGCATTGTAGCCAATGTTGAAATCCTTCTCTTTAACGCGTTCAGCAATCACAGCACCATTCTGACCAGCGTTTTCAGCAATCCGCTTCAGAGGTGCGGGTAAGGCGCGAACCACGATCAAAGCACCAATCAACTCTTCATCCTTAAGGTTGCTCTTTGCCCAGTCTTCCAAGTCGGGAGCCAGGTGAGCCAGAGTTGTACCACCACCAGGAACGATACCTTCTTCTACAGCAGCTTTGGTGGCGTTGATAGCGTCTTCTAGGCGCAACTTCTTGTCTTTCATTTCGGTTTCGGTCGCTGCACCCACTTTCACCACAGCAACACCACCGGAGAGTTTAGCAAGACGCTCTTGCAGTTTTTCTTTGTCGTAAGAAGATTCGGTTTCATCGATTTGACGACGAATCTGTTCGACACGAGCTTTAACAGCAGCTTCGTTACCTTCGGCAACAATTGTGGTGTTGTCCTTAGTAATGGTGATCCGGCGAGCTTTACCCAGGCTATCCAGCTTGGTGTTATCTAGCTTCAAACCAGCATCTTCAGTGATTAGTTGACCATCGGTTAAAACGGCGATATCTTCTAGCATAGCTTTGCGGCGATCGCCAAAGCCAGGAGCCTTAACAGCAGCCACGTTGAGTACACCGCGCAAACGGTTTACTACCAAGGTTGCCAAAGCTTCTTTTTCAATATCTTCGGCGATAATCACCAAAGGACGACCAGCACGAGCTACTTGCTCTAATACTGGTACAAGGTCTTGTACCAAAGCGATTTTCTTATCAGTCAACAGTAGGAAAGGTTCATCAAAAACCGCTTCCATCCGTTCAGCATCGGTAGCGAAATAGGGAGAGATGTAGCCTTTATCAAAGCGCATCCCTTCAGTGATTTCCAACTCGGTGAACATAGATTTCCCTTCTTCTAGGGAAATTACGCCTTCCTTGCCCACCTTGTCCATTGCTTGGGCAATCATTTGACCAACTTCTTCGTCATTACCAGCCGAGATGGCACCAACTTGGGCAATGGCTTTGGAATCTTCCACTGGACGGGCGTGTTGAGCAATTTTTTCTACCAAGAAGCTGGCAGCTTTGTCAATACCGCGCTTCAGTGAAATTGCATTAGCACCAGCTGCAACGTTCCGCAATCCTTCTTTGACGATCGCATGAGCTAAAACGGTAGCAGTGGTGGTACCATCACCCGCAGCATCATTGGTCTTAGAAGCAGCTTGACGAATCAGAGCTACACCAGTGTTTTCAATATGGTCTTCTAATTCGATTTCTTTGGCGATCGTTACACCGTCATTAACAATTTGCGGTGCGCCAAATTTCTTTTCTAGGACTACGTTACGACCTTTGGGGCCAAGGGTAACAGCTACAGCCTCAGCCAGTATGTCAATGCCTCGTTCCAAGGCGCGACGGGCGTTTTCGTTGTAGATAATGCGCTTTGCCATAGGTGTCTAAATTCCAGGAGTAAGTCAATTTTTTTGTTGAATTAGGCATTGGGTATTGGGCATTGGGCATCAGGAAAACTCTTTCCTCTTCCCCATTCCCTACTCCCTATTAGATAACGACTGCTAAAATATCTTTTTCAGAAAGCAGTACATATTCTTCGGTACCGAGTTTGATGTCAGTGCCGGCGTACTTCGAGTACAGCACCTTATCGCCGACCTTGATTTCCAATTCCTGACGGTTTCCGTCGTCATTACGCTTGCCAGGGCCAAGAGCCACTACTTCCCCTACTTGGGGCTTTTCCTTGGCGGTATCGGGCAAATACAAACCACCTGCGGTCTTTTCCTCAGAGGCGTTCACTTTTACGAAAACGCGATCGCCTAAAGGTTTAACTGTAGAAACGCTTAGAGATAAAGCTGCCATATTATTTCTTTCCTTTAGTTAGAGATTAGCACTCTCAACTCCTGAGTGCTAATCTACCGAAAAGTAGCGTCCAATGGCAAGAATTCTTTGAGTACGGGTTCCCGAACTAAAGGCTCAGAGATGTACTTAAGTATAAATGCCTAATTGTTTCTACCTTTCGGGTTTTGTTCTGTAAGTTACGAAGAGAGTAGGGAGCGGAGAGTTAGGAATTAGCGCTGACCAGACAATTGTTAGCTGCTGTTCAAAACGAGCTAGTCTGGAATCATGGGAATACTTAAAAAAGCGACTTTAAAGAGTTAAAATTTGATGAGCCGCAACAGAGTCATACTATTTGCGTCTATAGAACTAAAACCCAACTGCTTGCGCGTTTTTTGTTCTGGACTCATAATGGTGGTTTACACTGATGGTGTCTGATATCGCCAAGCAAGCCTGGAAGTTATTGAGCGGATTATCCAAGAACACTTAATAGGCAATAAGGTGGTAGAAGAGTATGCATTTTTAACCCATCCTTTGCCAGAAACTTCCCTAGTTTCTTGTAAACACCTCATAGAGGCTTAACAATCAAAGGATATGGTACAGCAGTAAGCTTTAAGAAAGTGCGCGATGGTTTTGAGGTAGGGTCATCTTTAAGCCAATACTTACTTGTGAGTCAGAAGGATTATTATTTAATCAGTGTTTTTTCGCCTGCCACTTTCAATGCGATATATAATAGCGCATTATAGATACTACTGCTATACGTATCCTTGCTGGACTTTTGCTATCGAGCTACTAGTCTCTTGAAAGTGCTCGGCATTTTTGAGGTTTCGAGACAGCAAAGGCAACTTAAGTAGGAAAAAGGACAACATCTCGAAATAACCCACGATAGAGGATAAATATTCAAGACTTTGATGGACCGAAGCGCGACAAGTGCCACTGCTATGAAAGAACCCAGCATGAAAGATCACAAACGACTTCTATTGATTGATGATGACCCTAACCTCATCTTGCTGGTGAAGGATTACTTAGAATTCCGGGGATACGAAGTCATCACCGCCGAAAATGGACGTGAAGCTCTGGAAATTTTAGAGCAAGATGTTCCAGACATGATTATCTGCGACGTGATGATGCCGGAAATGGACGGATATACTTTTGTAGAACAAGTCCGGCAAAACGAACGCACCAGTTGGATTCCGGTTCTTTTCCTTTCAGCTAAGGGACAAAGTGCAGACCGAGTTAAGGGTCTAAATAAAGGTGCTGATGTTTATATGGTCAAACCCTTTGAACCAGAAGAACTTGTAGCGCAAGTTGAATCCTCGCTGAAACAAACTATCCGTTGGAAAGAACACCAAGCTAAAGGAGGCGAAAACGGTTCCCGCATCCAGGTTCCCTTCGATGTGCAATTAACCCCAACTGAACTGAAAGTAGTCCAGTTCGTCGCTAGGGGTTTAGCTAACCGGGAAATTGCTGAAGAACTAAATGTTAGTCAGCGCACGGTTGAAAGCCATGTGTCCAATATGTTGGGCAAAACCAATCTCCATAACCGTACTGAACTAGCGCGGTGGGCGATTGAAAATCAAATGGCCTAAACAAAGTTAAGAGTTAAAAGTTAGGAGTTACGAATTATGAATTTTTTAACTTCTAACTCCTAACTCCTAACTAAGATTTACCACCCATCTTCTTCAGGGCTGGATTGGTGCAAAACTTCTAAATCTAGTTCATCCAAGTAAGTTAGGGCGCTTTCAATGTGAGAAACAGTACCTCGCAGTTCCAGATCGAAGCAGCTATATTGCGGCACATTTGCGCTTACCTGAGCATCAGCAATAATGACTATAACTCCATAGTGAGAAACCAGCCGTGAAATGACTGGTTCCTCATGTAAGTCTTTAGGAATCCGAACTTGAATACGAGTTTGGGTGCGTCTATTATCTAAAATATCAGTATTAGACTTTACTTGTTTATTTGGAATTGCCATTCTAGCTTCCTATTCGACTTCTGGGATAAAGGTTTTACTTTGCACAATTCTTTTAACACTAGCGTCACTTATCCCACGCAGGCAAGCAAGAAAGTATTTGCCAAGACAAACCATTAATCTAGATGTAATGAATGTGAATAATTGTTCAAACCGCTCCCCATTGCTTGGCTGTCTAGAAAATTATGTACATTGCAGGGGCATACAACGCCAATTGGTTATGTTGCCATGAGTAGCGATCATAACTTCATTGCTAGTCATAGCATTGATAGAACAATTAAAATTTGGGGAGTGCCAAAGTCCCTTAAATATTTGTAAGCTGTTACGTAACTAAATTTAATAAACAGCATTACCTTTATTTTTAATTTTGTGTTCCAATTTAATAATCAGACCACCTTCATTGAGCAATTTATTTAACAATTGATTATCATTATTACTCATGACATAATTTATTTTCTAGAAATCCCTAATAAGTCCAGTTTTGCTTGGTCTGCAAACTATAGGTTCCATCTTTCACATTCACCCGCTCAGGAATCAGATTTAAATCTCTAAATATATTTGCCTGATGCTGTAGAGCATCGAGAGATTGGTCATCAATCGGAATGATGGCGCGTTCGCCGCTATGTTTCTGTAAAATTTCTACGATGGATGGATCAATTTCATGGTGTTTAGCCAATCGTTGAACGGCTTCTAATTCCTGTTTCTTAGCCCAAGTTCCAGCTTCGTTTACCTCTTCTAAAATCACCTTAAGCAAGTCGGGATAGTCGCGTACCAGTTCTGGAATCGCGTAGTAATAAGTGGGAACTTCCACGGAGGTTTTGTCACCAAATATACTCTCTAGGTCTGTAATTGATCGCCCTGGGTAAGCGCTTCGGGCTTGAGTCGCTGTGTAGGGAACCCAAATCACCCAAGCATCGATTTCACCTCGGCAAAATTGGGGCAGCGCCTCCGGTTGTGTCAGATAAACTGGCTCGATGTCACTAAAATCTAGACCGACTTTTGCCAGCGATCGCACAAGTATATAATGTGCGCTTGAGCCTTTGTCAAAAGCGATCTTTTTGCCCTTCAGGTCTGCTAGTGTCTGAATCGGCGAATCTTCTGGCACCAGAATCGCTTGACCTTTGGGAGCGGTATATTTTTCTTTCGCCACCCGCATAAATACATGATCCGCCGCTTGAGAGAAGATGCTGGCTGTGCCACCACCGCCGCAGAAGTCAATTGTCCCGTTGCTAAGTGCTTCTATCAGAGAAGAGGCTGATAAAAAGCTTGTCCAGGTGACAATCAGCCCATAAGGTCGCAAACGTGTTTCTAGCAAGCCTTGAGTCCGGAGAACTTCCAGATTTGTCATCCCCTCTGGATATCCAATTTTGAGTTGCTTTAGCCGCCGCGCTTGCTCTGCTAAAGGCGTGTTGCTAGATTGAGCAGAACGCTGAGAAAACCAGCGATCCAAAATTACACAGAAAATTATCCCCCCCATAAACAGTCCCACAGTTTCCAGTAACTGGATTGTGGATCTTTTGGATAGTTGGAACTGATTACCAGATTCAGAAGTAGCAACAGCATGACCGTCAAATACTAGAGGCAAGACCAAAACCAAGACAAGTCCGATGCAAAATCGAACTGCAAACCTGTAAGCCGATCTACGAGTGGCTGATCTGAGCGACCGTAAGATATTTTGACCTGTGCATCTAGGCAGAAGGTCAATCAAACGGCTAATCATAATGACTCCTTTGATAAATTAGGTGATGCAAATTGCCGGATGAATTGGAGATGGGGGATAAAGTCAAAGCACCGCTTGACATGTATAAACTACCAAACTTGCTCCCTTGTTACACTCAATATGCGATACTCACATTATCATATCGATATTGTGGTAATTCTCTACAAAGGTTGAGCGATCGCTAGTTTTGGTCATCAGATAGGTGTTGAGTGAGGAATGGTGATGGATTGGTTAATTGCAACAATTAAAATTGGGCTAGCTACGGCTGTGGCAACAACATTTGATGACAATATTTATCTGACTGCCTTCTTCAGTGAGGTTAATCGGACTTTTCGACCTCAACATGTTGTAGTTGGTGAGATTCTAGGGTTCACGACATTACTGACAGTAAGTTTGCTTGGGTTCTTAGTGGGTCTAGCAATTCCCTCAACTTGGACTGGTTTATTGGGGATTCTGCCGATACTCATTGGCTTGAACAATTTGCTCAACCTGAATAAGGATGACTCAGCCGAAGATAAATCAGCCAATCTGAAAAGAAACTCTAAATTTCACGGATTTGATTCCAGAAAGCGATCGCTCTGGGACGTAATCCACGATCCCCAGACCTATCGCGTCTCCTCGGTTACAATTGCTAACGGTGGCAACAATCTTGGCATCTATATCCCCCTGTTTGCCACTAGCTCAATCCAAAATCTCACTGTGATCGTACCAGTTTGCTATTTCATTGTTTTTTGCTGGCTGTTTATGTCCTATAATCTGACTCGTTTACCTGGTATCGCTTTGATACTCAGCCGTTATGCTAGCAAGATTTTCCCCTTCGTTCTGATGTGGCTGGGTTTCCGAATTCTGGTAGACAGCGAATCTTATCGTATTTTTCTCCCCAAAACTTGACGGATTTTAAGGTGGTAAATTTTCATGCAAGAAGTATGTAGCTCTACAAAAGTTAATGCAAGAGTTTAAAAGCCCAATCAGCCGATTCAAGTTTTACAAGAGGAGATTCAACATTCTTAATTTTAATTAATCGCTTTATAAAATACGCGCCTATACAAGCAAAACCCGCTAATGCGGGTTTCAAAGTTTTTATAAGTCCGTGCAGACGTGATTTCTAATCGCCTGATTGAAATTCTCCAACTAAAACTCAGCACTTTGTGGTGTACGCGGAAAGGGAATCACATCACGAATATTTCCCATACCAGTCATAAATTGCACGAGTCGTTCAAAACCTAGTCCAAAACCAGCGTGGGGGACAGTACCATAACGCCGCAAATCAAGATACCACCATAAGTCTTCTGGGTTTAATCCTTGCGCTAACACCCGGCGTTCTAATACTTCTAAACGTTCTTCGCGCTGAGAACCGCCAACAATTTCACCAATTTTGGGTGCGAGAATATCCATTGCACGAACGGTTTTTTCATCGTCGTTCAAGCGCATATAAAAAGCTTTGATTTGTGCTGGATAATCTGTAACGATCGCAGGCTTTTTAAATAATTGTTCAGCCAAGTATCGTTCGTGTTCTGATTGTAAATCTAAACCCCAACTCACTGGATATTCAAATTTAACATCAGCTTTTTCTAAAAGTTTGATGGCTTCTGTATAAGTTAACCGTTCAAACTGATTATTAATAATATTTTCGGCTGTCGCTAACACAGATTTATCAATGCGTTCATTGAAAAATTCCATGTCTTCTGGGCAAGTTTCTAATACATATTTAAAAATGTGTTTGAGAAACGCCTCAGCTAAATCCATATCGCCTTCTAAGTCACAAAAAGCCATTTCTGGCTCAACCATCCAAAATTCTGCTAGGTGGCGGGAGGTGTTGGAATTTTCTGCACGGAAGGTAGGGCCAAAGGTGTAGACGTTGCTAAACGCCATCGCCATCACTTCCGCTTCCAACTGGCCGCTAACTGTTAAGTATGTGGGTTTAGCAAAAAAGTCTTGGCTGTAATCTACTGCTTGATTTTCTGTGCGGGGAATATTCTTTAAATCTAAACTGGTAACGCTAAACAGTTCACCCGCGCCTTCGCAATCGCTAGCGGTGATGATGGGTGTGTGTACCCACAAAAAGCCTCTTTGTTGGAAAAATTGGTGAATTGCTGTCGAACAAGCATTTCTAACACGAAAAACTGCACCAAAGGAATTAGTACGCGATCGCAAATGTCCAATGGTTCGCAGAAACTCAAAGGAATGGCGTTTCTTTTGCAGGGGATATGTATCGGGATCAGCTTCACCGAAAACTTTCACTGTCTCGGCTTTCAACTCAATTCGCTGTCCTTTACCCAGAGAAGCCACTAGTACCCCTGTAGCCTCAACAGCAGTACCCGTATTCAATTTTTTCAAGATAGCTTCGTAATCTGGCAAATCCTGATTAATGACGACTTGCAAATTAGCTAGTGATGAGCCGTCATTGACTTCAATAAAAGCAAACCCTTTGGACTCGCGTTTCGTCCGCACCCAGCCTTGAACTAGGAGGGACTCATCAGGTTGACCACTTCGCAATATTTCTGCAATCCGTCGATTTGCCATATTTTATAACTTATATTTCGTCAACGTAGGGAATACAAATATTAAAGAATCTTAACGTGTTAACCCAATCCAAAATCAAAATTGGCATTATCCAGCATAAGACTTTAATATCCAGCCTATGATAACGCCCATTCCACCAAAGCGGACGACTTGCCAGAAAGGTTTTTTGAGGCTACGCCAAGAAAATAACTGGCTTTCTAAGCTTAGTTCTAGCCTTTCCAACTGCTGTTGAATGTGCCGTAACTCTGCTTTGATTTCTGGTGTCTGAGATTTATTGTGCTTTAGTTGATCCCGATGCTGTTGCCATTGTGCCTGTTGTTGGCGATCGCGTTGCACTTGATTGTAACGTTCTTTTAAGGATAGGAGCGATCGCTCTACTTCCTCTAGTTCTTGTTCAAAATCTGGTTCGGGATTTTCTGCTGACGGTTGTGATTGTTTAGGCGGCTTCATTTACAAGTAGTAAAGTAGAAGTAAATGCAAATGTGCCAATAGTTATGTCCCAATCTACCCAGCTGCCGAAAACCAGTCAACTGAATGAACTTAGTACTCTAGAACTTGCTCAAGCCCTCATGGAAAGACTGAGCATTTCTCCTAACGATTGGCATCGCCTCAAGTCTAACCGCAATTCCCGCGCTAATGAACAAGTGGCAGCAGCTATTGTGTATCTTTTAAAGAATCAGCCACAAGAAGCTCAAGCTAGATTAGAACAGGCAATTGGTTGGTTAGATCGCTCCATTTCTGCTCCTCCTTGTCCAACTCACGGGAAGTAGGGAGTAGGCAGTAGGGAGTAAAAAAATCAAAAAAATAAGAACTTTTCCCACTCTCCACTCACCATTTCCCACTCCCCCTTATCGCCGCAGAGATAATCCCCGGCGATTTTCCATTTGTTTACAAAGCCTCAATTCTGTGCCTTTGCGGTTCCACTCTACCTGATCAAAGATTTGATGCAGAAGACACAAACCACGACCATTTTCTGATTCATCTGGTGGCAGGTAGTCTGTTGGTTCTTCTTCATTTGTAGATGAAGGAGTAAAGCCGCTACCCTGGTCTGATATTATCCACCAATATTGATTATCTATTAAGGAAAAACGGACTACGACTGTTTTACTTGGATCGAGATTATTGCCATGTTTAGCTGCGTTTACTAGGGCTTCTTGAAGTCCTAGCCGTAGTTCAGCTTGTAATTTAGCTGGAATTTCTGCCAATAACAAATCTAAGATAGGACAAAGGTAGAGGGTTGAGGCAAAGCTAATAGTGCCCCAATAACGTGCAACTGGACGGAGTGAAATTGTAATCACAAGAGAAACCCCATAGCTTTCAGTTAGCTAGACATCAGTTTGCTATTACAGGCACCCTGATAAAACTTGAGGTGGTCATGCTGCCTTCAAACTTGCGTCTTTAAAACTAAATTTTGAAAATGCTAGGGAGCATTGGCTTTATAGTATGAGTTTGGATTGTTTAGATAGATAACGGCAGTAATAGTTTTGATAATGAATTCAGCAACTTAAAAAGATGCTAGTAATTTGACAGAGTATTGCCATACTCTAGTTAATTGCCGATTCGTCATTTACACAATCCAATTCATATTTCTAAGAACCTATGCAACTTGAATTTATTTAAACAAAATGGATTTTTATTTTTGCCTTAATTCAATTTTAGCATCTTTAGTATGCACTAAACTAAAAATTTCAAATTTCAGTTTTTGCAAAGGAATTACTATCCTTGTCCAAATGTGATAGCACAAGAAAGGCAGCAGCTTCAACATGAGCAGTTTGAGGAAAAAAATCAGCAGGTTGTACCCGTGTGATAGTATATTGCCCATCTTGACAAAGCAATTTCAGGTCGCGGGCGAGGGTGGCTACTTTACAACTGACGTAAACGATCCGAGATGGTTTCAATTGCCGTAAAGTATCGATGACTGCCCGATCGCACCCCTTACGTGGCGGATCGAGTACTACGACTTCTGGTATTGTGCCCATTTTGGGAAGCAATTTCTCTACTGCCCCGACTTGGAATGTCACATTATCAATTCCGTTGCGGTGGGCATTCAAAATAGCTTGTTCCACTGCTGCTGGTTGCACTTCTAATCCTGTAGCCTGACGTACTTTTTTGGCGAGAGGTAAAGTTAAAGTCCCAATACCACAGTAGGCATCAACTAGCAACTCATGACCTTGAAGATTGAGTTCTGATTCAATCACCTGCAATAGTGCCTCTGCTGTTTCTGTATACACTTGGAAAAATGTATCTGGGCGCACTTGAAATTCCAGTCCAGCAAAATTCTCACGCAGGTGTGGGACTCCAGCGATGCAACGGGTTTCTGATCCAAAGATAGCATTTGTGCGATCGCTATTGCGGTTGAGTGACACTCCTACTAACTGCGGATAACGCTTTAACCATTCCTGCGCTTGGGTTTCAATTCCTGATAAATTCCAGTCCTTTACCACCAAAGTCAGCAACATTTCTCCAGTGTGTCGGCCAATGCGTAAACCAAGATGGCGAATTTGTCCTTGATAACGTTGTTCGTCATAGATTCGCCAACCCCGTTGTTCGATATCCTGCTTAACTTCGGCAAGTAAGGGATTCAATCGTGAATCTTGGACTGGACATTGATTTAAATTAATTAATTGGTGACTACCTTTTTGGTAGTAACCAGCTTGTACCTGTCCCGTTGCCGATATACCTAAAGGATATGTAGATTTATTACGGTAGCCTAAAGCAGAAGCGGCGGCGAGTACCGGATCTACCGGTGGCTGGATAAAACCGCCAATACGTTCTAAAGCTTGGATAACTTGGTTTTGCTTGGCTACTAGCTGGTAATCATAATTAATGTGCTGCCACTGGCAACCACCGCACTTATCCGCCACAATACAACTAGGTCTGATCCGGTGGGGAGATGGTTCCAATAGCTCTTGGAGCTTCCCGTGGCCGTATTTTGGTTTAACATGAACCAAGCGGACAATAGCGCGATCGCCTGGTACAGTATCTGGGACAAACACTACACGCTCATCAGCGCGTCCCACACCATCACCTGTATCACTCAGGTTAGCGATCTTTACTTCAATTAATTCACCCTGTTGCCAAATTGTTTTAGTCATTAGTCATTAGTCATTTGTTATTGGGCATGGGGCATTGGGCATGGGGCATTGGGCATGGGGCATTGGGCATGGGGCATGGGTTATTCTCCTTGTCCCCTTGTCCCTTTGTCCCCTTGTCTCCCTCATCCCCCTACTCCCCACTCCCCACTCCCTAAATAGATAAATTCAATACATAACTACCTGCTATCTCTTCACTTGTGTACCTCCAACTCGCTAAACTAACAGATAATATTTCAGGTGATTTCAATAATCATGACTGTAATTAGCCAAGTTATTCTCAAAGCCGACGACGAACTGCGTTATCCCAGCAGTGGCGAACTTAAAAACATCAAAGACTTTTTGGAAACCGGCGTACAACGGACGCGGATTGCGGCTACCTTAGCCGAAAACGAAAAAAAGATAGTTCAAGAAGCAACCAAACAACTTTGGCAGAAGCGTCCTGACTTTATCTCCCCCGGAGGTAATGCTTACGGTGAACGCCAACGCTCTCTTTGTATCCGCGATTTTGGCTGGTACTTACGTCTAATTACTTATGGTGTGCTTGCCGGTGATAAAGAGCCAATTGAAAAAATTGGTTTGATTGGTGTACGGGAAATGTACAATTCATTGGGCGTTCCCGTGCCTGGAATGGTAGAAGCGATCAATTCCCTCAAAACAGCTTCCCTTGGCTTGCTGAGTGCAGAAGACGCTGCTGAAGCAGGGCCCTACTTTGATTACATCATTCAAGCGATGTCTTAATACAAAGTGTGTGCTGGTTCTAGGAGTATACTTCCGGTCTACTAGAGTGAGTGCAATAAGCGCTCGATAGGCATAAGATACCCAATTTGATCATACCTTCCCCACATTTGGTAGTGGCTATGGCTAAATCTCTGTCAAGTTACTAACCAGTTGTGGGGAAATTTATTTAAGTATAACTATGGGGCATTTCTCAAAGGATGAAGGACATACGGACAGAAAAAACCGACAGTCCTTGATAAAGGCTGTCGGATATTAAGTGTGTTCCCTATTAATGACTCGGCTAGAGTTCAGTTGTCATTAATTATGCCTAGCTAGCGATCGCAAAGAGACGATCCTAATCATAGATATGTGTGATTCTCGTCACACGATTGTTACAACTAAACTGCATATACCCGAATAATTTCTGAATACCAGTAGATATCCGCAAATCATAGTGTCAAAAATTGCACACATTTTATTTAGTTAAGTTATCTTTAAATATGCGCTTAAATTTACACAAAAGTAGAACTGCGTAGGTTGCCGCCGTAGGCATCGCGCTTTGCAACATCAATTAATTAGCATCCCAAAATATTTTTAACGCCATTTACCAACACAGCTACTAATTCTAATGATGCGGTGGTTGCACCAATTGTATTAAACAATGCTCTTACTGCTGCTGATATGCCCTCCAGACTAGCTCCTGCTATAAGCATTGTTATTACTGTACTTGCAATAGAAACAATCCCAGTAGCAGCTATACCCGAACCAACTTAGATTGCGCCGACTATAGCAATAATAATAGTGCATTCCAATGGATTAGGACTATGACAAACCGGAATAAAGATTATAGGAAAATAAATTTTCCTACTTCAAGAATGTTGCATTTAGTTAATCTTAATTTTACAAACAAGCCTTTATTTGTAATAATAGTAAAATTACTCAAATTATCAATCTTCAGCTTAATTGGCTAAAAAATTAAGTGTTTTTGCAGTTGCCTTCATTGAGTAAATCACAATAGCGCGATAAGCTAGAGTTAGCAGCAAAACCGATCACCACTGGCAACGAACCTAGCTTGGGGTAACGATGGCAACAGAACAAAAGCACAGCACTTATTTATTAGAAGCCGAAAGCCGTTTGCGTCAACTTTCTATTGAAAAGTTGCGAGTAGCAGTTGCGTTTCTGGCTTATTTGCAAGAAACAGAAGAAAACGAAGTTACTGAAAAAGCATTATTAAATATTCCTGATTTTGCCGAATTTTTCCACGATATTGAACAAAATAAAGACAAGTTAGAAAATACTGCCTCAAATCAGATTGCCTCAGATGAAGAAGTATGGCAAGCTTACTTAGCAGTTGAAAAAAAATGGGAAGAGGTTTTCCGCCGCCTTGCAGACTCCTAAATTTTTGACAATTTCTCAAGTCTTGGATATTCACCAACGGCAAATTCAAAGATTTGGTGGAACATCAGGTGTTAGAGACGAGGTTTGCTAGATTCAGCACTGGCACAACCTCAAGCTACTTTTGGCGGTGAACTTCTCCATCCAACAATTCACGAGCAAGCAGCAGCGTACCTGTACCATTTAACAATGAACCATCCGTTTATTGATGGCAACAAGCGCACTGCTTTCGCTGTTATGCTTACTTTTTTGAACTTAAATGGCTTCACTTTCAACCTATTTCAAGAGCAAGCTTACAATTTGGTAATTCAAGTAGTTCAAAAACAAATATCCAAAGAAGAATTATCTGCATTTTTAGAACTGCATCTACAAAGTAAGTAAATCGATAAAATAATTCTCTATCCCCCAAAATGCATTTTCATGATTGATTATTGCCCTTGAAGTTCAGTAAAATGATTAGCTTTATACTTCAACTTTCTCTAAAAGTTAAAACAGGAAATAGAGGACTTAACAAACCTATGCCCCGTTTGCTAAACTGCTGTAGTAGAAAGAGCTATCTGCAAAGATAAATTTCTCAAAGCCTGTCGTAGACAAGCTAATGGAGTTTCCATTGCTATTGAAAGTGATATTGGCATTAAAAATATTGCCTGAAGTAACCCCAGAGACAAAGAGTTCAGAGCGATTGAAAGCCGTGAGATCGAGGGTGTCAAAACCATCTCCGCCATCAACAGTTGCAGCACCAAATCCTTTTAAGTAGTCATTCCCAGCGCCTAGAGCAATGTTGATTCCGCCACCGATAGTGACTTTCTGTTGAACTCCATCTAGGGTACTGGTGGCGATAATTTGGTCATTGCCGTTGCCAGTCTTGATGATTCCTTCTCCGTAAATACCGTATGCAGTACCACCAATTGTTGCTGTCGCCTGTCCGGTAAGCTTGTCAGAACCATTGCCAGTATCAATTATTCCATCGTTGAAGATGCCATAGGCGGTGGAGTTTGTTCCAGAACTGTTGCCATAACCCGTAATCGTGTCGTTGCCCCACCCTGTAGTGATGGTGCCGTCTTTTGTGTTCTGGATGCCGGTTCCAGCACCGACATCGCCGATCCCAGCAACAGCGATGCCGCCTTTGCCGCCAATGCCAGTACCGATAATTGTGTCTCCTCCGTTTTCGGTATCCAGTTTGCCAGTATTGGCAATCCCAATTCCAGTACCGCCTTTGCCACCGACGTTATCAGTAGAGCCATCGATGCTAGCTCCGCCATTACCACCAGTACCAGTGCCAGTGATAGTGTCGTTTTCGTTACCTGCACTCAGACTACCACTATTAGCGATGCCTGTTCCAGTACCGCCCTTACCGAAAAAAAACTTTTCGCCGCCCATACCGCCAGTACCGATACCAGTAATAGTGTCTTTTCCGTTCCCTCCATTCAAACTACCAGTGTTAACGATGCCGGTTGCAGTACCGCCGTCGCCAGCATTAGGAAAGCCCTCCGCCCCGATGCCGCCAGTACCTGTGCCAGTGATCGTGTCTTCTCCGTCTCCGCTATTTAGACTACCACTGTTAGCAATACCGATTCCAATACCGCCGTCGCCAGAGGAGGGACCGCCGGTGCCGCCGATGTCACCAGCACCTGTACCAACGATCATGTCGTTTCCGTTCCCTGTATTTAGACTGCCACTGTTAGCAATACCGGTTCCATTACTGCCATTAGTACTGCCTAAGCCTCTGCTGCCCTTGCTGCCAGTACTTGTACCGACGATCATGTCTTCTCCGTCCCCGGTGTGCAGTTCGCCGCTGTTGCTAATGCCAGTCCCATCCCCGCTAATGCCGGCTTCGCGGCCATTGCCGGCATTGCCGCCAGTTCCTGTACCTCTGATCGTATCTTTTCCGTTCCCTGTATTAATACTGCCACTGTTAGCGATACCTGTCCCCGTTCCGCCGTTGCCACCCCTCCCAGCTTTACTTACTCCATCTGCGCCGTTACCGCCAGTACTAGTGCCGATAATCGTGTCATTTCCATCTCCTGCATTAATATTGCTAATATTGCTGATACCAGTCCCAGTTCCGCCGTTGCCACCGGAGAAGTCTCCGAAGCCACCGTTGCCGCCAGTTCCTGTACCTTTGATCGTGTCATCTCCGTTCCCTGCATTAATCTTGCTAATATTGCTAATGCCAGTCCCAGTTCCGCCGTTGCCGTTACTGGTGCTAGTGTCGATGTTGCCGTTGCCGCCGTTACCGCCAGTAGCTGTACCTGCGATCGCATCTTCTTCACCGCCTGCATTTAGACTGCCACTATTGGCAATACCTGTCCCAGTACCGCCGTTGCTGCTACCTTCGAGGTCACTTGTGCCTGTAGCGATGCCAGTAATCGTGTCTTTTCCTGAGCGCGTACAAATAAAACCTCCAGTTAAAATATCAATGCCAATTGCCACGGATACATTTAACTGTTCTCCGATTAAAGTGTCGGAACCAGTGGTGCCAATAAAATTTGGTAGAACGGTTAGTCTAGGCATAATCAAAATCCTCTGAATTAGGTTTAAATATTTATATTTATCTATGAGCGTAGGCGTAGTTTGCTACAGGCATCGCATCCTATGAATTGTTTCTGCGTTCAGAATAATGTCTTATCTGACAGGCTGATAGCCATTTCTATAGCCTGAAAATTACCTATGCATATAACAAAAAAATAAAATTTTATTACTTCATACTCAATATAATTACTACTATTTTAAGATGTAATACAATTTATCTTTAAACGTATTACGAATATTTTATTGAGTAAATCTATTTATTTAGTTAATCTTTGGCATTTAGCCATGAACCATCGTAGAACTGCACCTACAGGGCAAGTAAATCGATAGAATAATGCTCTGTACAATTGGTGCATAATTTCCATGACCGCCACATCTCCTGCTTTCTCCCCTCAAGAAATCGCTGCTGAAGGTCTTAAACCAGAAGAATACGCAGAAATTGTCCGTCGGTTAGGGCGTCATCCTAACAAAGCTGAACTAGGAATGTTTGGCGTGATGTGGTCAGAGCATTGCTGTTACAAAAATTCTCGACCTCTACTCAAACAATTTCCCACTGAAGGCCCCCGCATCCTCGTGGGGCCTGGTGAAAATGCTGGTGTTGTAGATTTGGGCGACGGACTTCAACTAGCTTTTAAGATTGAATCCCACAACCACCCATCAGCTGTAGAACCATTTCAAGGTGCAGCAACGGGAGTAGGCGGTATTCTCAGAGATATTTTTACAATGGGTGCGCGTCCTATTGCTCTATTAAATTCCCTGCGCTTCGGTTCCTTAGAAGATGCCAAAACTCAAAGGCTGTTCCAAGGGGTAGTGGCGGGAATTTCACATTATGGTAATTGCGTTGGAGTACCCACCATTGGTGGTGAAGTGTACTTTGACCTGGCTTATTCTGGTAATCCCCTAGTGAACGTTATGGCACTAGGATTAATGGAAACATCAGAAATCGTCAAATCTGGAGCAGCTGGCTTAGGCAACCCCGTGCTTTATGTTGGTTCTACTACTGGGCGCGATGGGATGGGAGGCGCAAGTTTTGCCAGTGCAGAATTGAGCGATCAGTCAATAGACGATCGCCCTGCTGTGCAAGTGGGCGATCCATTTTTGGAAAAGTCGTTAATTGAAGCTTGTCTGGAAGCGTTTAAGACAGGCGCAGTTGTCGCCGCCCAGGATATGGGAGCAGCCGGTATCACCTGTTCTACTTCAGAGATGGCAGCAAAAGGCGGTGTGGGAATTGAACTCGATTTAGATAAAATTCCCGCAAGAGAAAGGGGAATGGTTCCTTATGAATATCTGCTTTCGGAATCTCAAGAACGAATGCTGTTCGTTGCCCACAAGGAGCGTGAGCAGGAATTAATCGACATTTTCCACCGTTGGGGACTTCAAGCCGTTGTAGCTGGTACTGTCATCGCTGAACCCATCGTGCGGATTCTCTTTGAAGGTAAAGTAGCAGCAGAAATTCCCGCCGAGGCTTTGGCAGAGAATACCCCACTATATAATCGGGAGTTGTTGACAGAACCACCAGAATATGCACGTCAAGCTTGGGAATGGACACCTGATTCTTTACCTCCTTGCACAACTGCTGGAATAGAACTCCCAGAAGGCGTGCAAAGTTGGAATGATATTTTGTTAACTTTGCTCGATACACCCACGATCGCATCTAAAAACTGGGTATATCGTCAATATGACCATCAAGTACAAAATAATACAGTAATACTGCCAGGTGGTGCAGATGCGGCTGTTATCCGTTTGCGCCCCCTAGAACAAATCCCCAATCTAAAATCCCAAATCCAAAATCTAAAATTAGGAGTGGCGGCAACAGTAGATTGCAATCCTCGTTATGTTTATCTTGACCCTTACGAGGGAGCTAAGGCAGTGGTGGCAGAAGCTGCACGCAATCTTAGTTGTGTGGGTGCAGAACCTCTGGCGGTAACGGATAACCTAAATTTTGGCTCTCCAGAAAAACCGATTGGTTACTGGCAATTAGCAGAAGCTTGTCGCGGTTTAGCAGAAGGTTGTCGAGAATTAGCAACACCCGTCACAGGCGGAAATGTCTCTTTGTACAATGAAACTCTTGATGCTCAAGGTATTCCACAACCCATTTATCCCACCCCAGTAGTGGGGATGGTGGGCTTGATTCCCGATATTACCAAAATTTGTGGTCAAGGTTGGCAAGCAGTCGGCGATGTGATTTATCTTCTCGGATTGCCTCTGGCATCCAAAATCAGTTTGGGAGCATCGGAGTATTTAGCCACTATCCACGGTACTGTTGCCGGAAAACCACCACAAGTAGATTTTGACTTAGAACGTCGTGTCCAGAAAGTTTGCCGTGGAGGAATTCGTAATGGTTGGGTACGTTCAGCCCATGATTCTGCTGAGGGGGGATTAGCGATCGCAATAGCAGAATGTTGTATTTCTGGCAATCTTGGTGCCGAAATCAATTTAGAAATAGCACCAACCCAGTTAAATCGTCTAGACGAGGTGTTGTTTGCCGAAGGTGGTGCCAGGATTTTTGTTTCTGTGGCATCAGAACAACAAGAAATTTGGGAATCATATTTACAAGAACATCTGGGTCAAGAGTGGCAAAAACTGGGTAAGGTTGTTAATTTCGAGACGGGTTTGGGGGTTTTCACCACTGATAACCAAGCCTTAATCAAAGTTAGGATCGAAGATATGAACGATCGCTATTTCCACGCGATCGCTAGGCGTCTTGCGATCCATACCATTAACCCCACTTAAACAAGTGAGGAGTTAGGAATAAAAACTATAACAGACGCGATTAATCGCGTCTCTACTCCTAACTCCTAACTCCTAACTCTTTTAGTAGCGTCTCTGATCATAATTACGGTACTGTTTTAATAGATGGTTAAAGATTTATTAAGAAAGCTGCAACTATCTATATACATAATCCCAGTGACTTGACCCCCCCCACCAGGAGCAAAGCTAGCATGATTTCTATTCATTCTGTCACTTCGGATGAATACCCCGACCAGACCAACAACCCAATCAATAGTCATGAAAATCAGCCTGACAAGCCAGAAGAAGCTTGTGGTGTTTTTGGCATCTACGCACCAGGAGAAAACGTTGCTAAACTGACCTACTTTGGATTGTATGCCCTCCAGCATCGGGGTCAAGAATCAGCTGGTATTGCCACCTTTGAGGGGACACAAGTACATCTCCACAAAGATATGGGCTTGGTATCTCAAGTTTTCAATGAATCCATCTTGGATCAATTGCCCGGTAGCCTTGCTGTTGGTCACACTCGTTATTCCACCACAGGTTCTAGCCGCAAAGTTAATGCTCAACCCGCAGTCCTAGAAACTCGCTTAGGTTCAATCGCTCTTGCACATAATGGCAATTTAGTCAATACGGTGCAACTACGTCAAGAGTTGCTTGAGAAAAAATGTAACTTAGTTACAACAACAGACTCAGAAATGATTGCTTTTGCGATCGCAGAAGCGATCAACGCTGGTGCAGATTGGCTAGAAGGTTCAATTGAGGCATTTCATCGCTGCCAAGGAGCCTTTAGTTTAGTTATTGGCACTCCTAACGGCGTTATGGGTGTTCGGGACACCAATGGCATTCGCCCTCTAGTAATTGGTACTTTGCCTGGTAATCCAGTCCGTTACGTTTTGGCTTCTGAGACTTGTGGTTTAGACATTATTGGAGCCGAATACCTGCGAGACGTAGAACCAGGTGAATTAGTTTGGATTACTGAAGAAGGTTTAGCTTCCTATCATTGGAGCCAAAAGCCCCAGAGGAAATTGTGTATCTTTGAAATGATTTACTTTGCTCGTCCTGATAGCGTCATGCACAACGAGAGTTTGTACAGCTATCGGATGCGCTTAGGACATCAACTAGCTAAAGAATCTTTTGTAGATGCCGATATTGTCTTTGGTGTTCCTGATTCAGGTATCCCAGCTGCGATCGGGTTTTCTCAAGCTTCTGGTGTAGCTTATGCTGAAGGACTGATTAAAAATCGCTATGTTGGACGAACCTTTATTCAGCCAACACAAACCATGCGTGAGTCAGGTATTCGGATGAAACTCAATCCGCTCAAAGATGTGCTGGCGGGTAAACGAGTAATTATTGTTGATGACTCAATTGTACGGGGTACTACTAGCCGTAAATTGGTTAAGACTTTGCGTGAAGCGGGTGCAGTGGAAGTACACATGCGAATTTCTTCTCCACCAGTAACTCATCCCTGCTTCTATGGCATCGATACCGATTCTCAGGATCAGTTAATTGCTGCTACCAAGTCAGTAGCAGAAATTGCCAAACAACTGGAAGTAGACAGCCTCGCCTATCTCAGTTGGGAAGGAATGCTAGAAGCAACACGAGAAGACACCAATAGTTTCTGCTCTGCCTGCTTTACTGGAGATTATCCCGTAGCGATTCCTGAGCAAGTGAAGCGTTCTAAGCTCAGTTTAGAAAAAGTAGTGGTGTAGGAAGTAGGGAATAGCGAGTGGGGAGTGGGGAGATGAGAGGGAGAATCAAAAATTAACTCTTTCCCCTCTGCTCCCTGTTCCCTGCTCCTCTGCCTCTTCCCCAATCCGTCTAAAATAGGTAAATCCCCTAACAAAGATGGTTTATGAACCAGCCGATATCTGAGAGAGTGCGCTGGACTACCGCCGATTTAGAGTTGTTTCCAGATAACGGAAACCGCTATGAAATTATTGACGGAGAATTGTTTGTGACCAGAGCGCCCCACTGGAATCATCAAAAAAGTTGTGTCAGAATTAGCACTTCTTTGGATAACTGGTCACAGACTACTGGTTTGGGAGAAGCTGTGACTGCTCCAGGAATAATTTTTGGGGATAATGATAATGTGATTCCTGATGTCGTCTGGGCTAGCAATGAGAGATTACCCCTGCTTCTGGACGAGGCGGGGCATTTGACTGGTGCGCCAGAACTGGTAGTAGAGGTTCTGTCTGCTGGTATTGAAAATGAAAAGCGAGATAGAGAACTTAAACTAAAGCTTTACTCAGCAAGAGGTGTCAGAGAATATTGGATTGTGGATTGGCGTAAGCAACAGGTGGAAGTTTATCGACGCGAACAAGCGAGTTTAAAGTTAGTTGGTACGTTGTTCAATGGTGATGAGTTGAACTCACCCATATTGCCTGATTTCAGTTGTGCGATCGCATCCTTATTTACTTAACACAAATCCACATAATTAGCTTAACTGTGCTGTAAAAACTCGACCTTGGGCAATAACGGGTCAGTAACAATACCCACACCGCTAAAACCCCAACGTTTGAGCAAGTTTCCCAACTGTGTACGCGGAATAGATTCCACAGAAAAGCGATTTGCCACTTCTGCTGCGTGGGTGTTGAGATAGCTTAAGGCATCAAAGTTTTCCTGAAACAGCAATAAATAACCTGATGTTTCGCTGTCAGGACGAGCTATGAGATAATTACCGTCAGTTTTTGAGCGCACCAAGTAATAGACTTCGGACAGCATGGAGATGGGGATGGGGAGAGTGGGGTTAAACCAATGACAAATGACAAATGACAAATGACCAATGACAAATGACTAATTGAGATTTTCTAGGCGAATGCGTGGATCGGCGGCTTTTAACATCAAATCGGCAATTAAATTACCAGCAATCAGTAACACTGCACCCATTACCAAGCTTGCCATTAACAAATATAAATCTTGAGCTTGTAAAGCCTGTAGAGTCAACCTCCCTAAACCGGGCCAGTTAAAGAAAAATTCGGCAATGAAGGCACCATTTAATAAACCAGCTAATTCAAAACCCAATAAGGTAATCAAAGGATTTATCGCATTGCGGAGTGCATGAACGTAAATGACGCGATTTTCTGGCAGACCTTTGGCACGAGCCGTTTGGATGTAATCTTGACGCAGCACATCCAATAATTCGCCGCGAGTGATGCGTTGTAAACCAGCAAAACTAGTAATTGAGAGAGCGATTGTGGGTAAAATCATGTGCCAGCCGATATCTAAGATTCTGCCAAACCACGTTAGTTCCGAGTGATCAATGCTAGTCATGCTACCCACTGGGAAGAAGGGTGAGGTGATTTGGGCGAAAACTAGCAGCGCTAAGGCAGTAATGAAACTGGGAAAGCCTTGTCCAGCGTAGCTAATTACCTGTAAAACCCGGTCTGATAGCTTATTTTGGTTAACAGCAGCAAAGATTCCCAAAGGAATGGCGATCGCCCATGTGACAATTAAAGATGCGATCGCTAATAGCAAAGTCGCTGGTACTCGTTCCCACAACAGCGATGCTACTGAACGTTGATAAATAAAACTCGTGCCAAAATCCCCTTTTGTTAAGATTCGCCATAGCCACAGCCCAAATTGTTCTGGCCAAGACTTATCCAAACCAAACTGCCGCTTGAGTTCTTCAATTCTTTCAGGCGATATCTTCGGGTTTTGCCGCAGCGTATCTACGTAATCTCCTGGAGCAAGTTGAATAATGAAAAACGATAACGCTGACGCCAACAACAAAGTTAGTAATGCCTGCAATACTCGCTTTCCCACATAAACAAAAGTTTCACTCGTGACTAGCGTTATTAGCCAATCCCGACCTGTCTCCAATGAAATTCTCGTAGATGTCATTTGTTCTTTGTCCTTTGTCCTTTGTCCTTTGTCATCTGTCTTTTGCTAATGACCAATGACAAATAACTAATATTCAATTAGAGAGATAATTGGCACGTCTGGCAGATATTTACGCCCTTCTAAATCCCGTAGCTCGATAATAAACCCAAATCCTACTAGTTCGCAGCCAATCTTCTGCACTAACTTTGCTGTTGCACTTGCAGTTCCACCTGTGGCAATCAAATCGTCCACAATCAAGATTCGGCTACCTTGGTGTAAACCGTCTTGATGCACTTCTAGGCAGTCCATACCATACTCTAGTTCATATTCAATTGAATGAACGGCTGCTGGTAACTTACCTTTTTTGCGGACGGGAATAAAACCAGTTCCTAATTTATAAGCCAGAGGTGAACCAAAAATAAATCCCCTCGACTCTATACCAATGACATAATCCGCCGTTATCCCAGCTTCATTGCATTTTTGTGCTAGAAAGTCAATAGTGTAGCGCAGTCCCTTTGGATCGCGCAGCAGGGTAGTAATATCCCGAAATAAAATTCCGGGTTTAGGGAAATCTGGGATGTCACGAACAAGAGACTTCAAATCCATAAAATGGGGAGTGGGGAGTGGGGAATGGGGAGCAGAGGAGGCAGGAGAGGCAGGGGAAGATAAGGGAGTGAGGGCGATGAGAAAGATGAGGGAGAACAATTAATAACCGATGCCCAATGCCCAATGCATAATTTCAGATACCTGAAAAATCGTACACTATAATGTCATACGCTGGGGATCGAGGCTGAAGTTTCGCCCTTTATTGACGATAATTAGAATCTAAATCAAGCTATAAAAGGTATTGCACTAAATAAATGAGGTGAATTAAGTTATGTTTTAAAATTTTGATTTCAATATAGGGAAAACTTTGAATAGAAAGAGTTAAGTAATGTATATATCAGGTGGTCATACTACTTCTACAAGTCTAATGTTCAAGTCTTGGCTACCGATCTTAAATTTGTTTTATCTAGTCTGTTGGAGCCGCATAAGGTATTTATAGGATGAATGTGTCAGCAAGTTTAACGCCGTTCAACAGTCCAACTCAAGATTCACTGCCGATGGTTCTGGACACTTTGCCAGATCCTGCGATCGCTTCTAAAACGTGTCCTCGCAGAACCCGGGTGCAAATTGACCTGATTTTACTGGCAATTGAAGCTTTAGAGCTTGGTGGTTCGGAAGCAATCCTGACTTTTGCTCAAGAGTTGGATCTAAAAGGAATTGTTAAAGACAGGGTGAATTTATGGCGGATGCGTAGCTCTAATCCGCTACGGAGAGCGCACATGCGCCGTCCCTTAAGTATCATGGAAGCAAAAGCTCTGGTGGTGATTGCTTGCTATATAGCACGGCGTTTAACTGTTGTGATTCGCCAGTTACTAATGATCTGTCAACAAATGGAAGAAAAGCAGATTCCATTAGAACAGAATTTGCGCCTATCTAATTACCTAGAGAGGTTTAGAGCGCATTTTAAGAGCCGGATGAATGCTCGACGTTCTGGTGTCCTGGCATTAACTTCTGATGCAAAAATAGATGAGCTAGCGATAAATTTGTTAGGACAATTACTATTTTGTACTGGTACAACTGGAATGCAGCGATTCTGGATTAGTCTTTTTGACGGTGAAGTGGAATGAACATTCAACGTAAGTACAGTTTGCCTAATTGTACACTGCTTTTAGAAGGGTTAAGTGATGTCAGTAGGGCTGCACACTTTCAGGAAATGCGCCCAGAATTATCAATATTGGTTAATGCAGAATGTTATTTATCTGGTTACAACCAACCCCTAACCGGAGGGCGGGAATTTTTTGAAAGTTTGGTGAGGGCTGTTAGTGGCTATGCCCAAGAATTTTTAAGTAGTGTCCCTAATCCGCAGGCACACAACCAAGAATCGGAGATAGTAGAGTTTCGCAAAATTGACAGCAACCGACATAGGTTAATTATATATTCAGAAGGCGCTCCAGAGGGGTTCGATCACTCTAACAATTCCAAACGCCCGCCTATCGAAATAGATTTGAATACAGTGCAGTTGTTTGATTTAGTGGAAGCAGTGGATCAGTTTTTTGCTGATACCCAAACTTTACCTGAACTTTCCTTACAACTACAACCTGTTACTAGACGCTATGGCGGTGCTAGTCAGGCTGTAATCAGACAGGCTGTTCCTGCTGCTGTGGGTGTGTCAAGTTTAGCAGTAGCAGCGATCGCCTTTAACTTGATTCCACCTCCCCAAATGCGTCCACCGCAGCCTAAACCAAATGAGCAAACTAGCTCTCCAACCAACAATATCGCTGCTCCAGCCTCAGCTGCTGCAACGCCTACACAAACACCCACAGCTAATACAAAGCCGTCAGTTAAAGATTTAGAAGCACTTTTAAATACAGTTCCAGAAATTACCGATCCATCCCAGTTGCGTGCATTAAATCGTCAAGTTTACAACCAAATTCATCCAGCTTGGACTAATCGCTCAGGATTGCAACAGAATTTGATCTATCGTCTGGGTGTAGCTGCGGATGGAGCGATCATTGGTTATAAAGCAGTGAATAAAGAGGCAAATATAGAAGTAGGGCAAACTCCTTTGCCTAACGTACTTTACAATCCGGCTAGCCGTCCTTCCATTTCTAAAGAACCGATCGCCCAATTTCGAGTAGTATTTAATACAAATGATGTGTTAGAAGTTAGCCCTTGGCGGGGGTATGCTAGGACACCAGGGGTAGTAGGTGCAAAAATTACTGACTCTAATATAGTCAAAGGTTTAAACCAAAAGCTTTATACTACAGTTCGCCAAAGCTGGAGTGGTACCCCCACCTTTACGCGAGATTTAAAATATCGGGTAGCAGTCAACAAAGATGGTGTAATTGCTGACTATGAACCATTAAACCAGGTCGCCTTTGACTATTTCCGCGAAACACCCCTTCCTAAGATGTTCAATGCGGTCTACGGCTCCAATGTAGCAGCTCCTAACAATAAAGAACCTCTTGCCCACTTCCAAGTAATATTTAAGCCTAGTGGCACACTGGAAGTTACTCCTTGGCAAGGATATTAATAATAAATTGGGGAGTGGTAAAATTCCCTACTCCCCATTCTTTACCTCGTAATCCGCCGCATATAATTCCCCCACAACTGAGCTGCTTGAGCGCTGCTACCAGATGTTGGGGAATTATTGTCGTTTCCCAACCAGACACCAGTTACAAGCCGCCGACTGGGGATAAAGCCGATGAACCATAAGTCAACGTTTTTATCCGTCGTGCCTGTTTTCCCAGCTTCTCCTAATCCAATTGCAGCACTACGACCAGTCCCTCTGGCGACTACACCACGCATCAAACTAGTCATCTCATCAGCTACACCTTTTGAGAGAACTCTTTTGTTGGCATCTGGATCTTGGTCGAAGGAGTAGATTACACGGCAGGTTTTGATATCATTGCGATCGCGGCAATCACCACTATCTAAAATTCGGTTAATCGCATGGGGAGGATTGCGTACACCACCATTACCAATAGCGCCAAAAGCACCAGTCATTTCCAAAACATTAACTACACTTTGACCTAGTACTAAGCCAGGAACTGGATCAAGGGTTGACTTGATTCCCAAATTCTGCGCCATTGCCACGACTTTATTTAGCCCGATTTCTCTGGCAACTCGTAGAGCGATAGGATTTTCTGAAAGAGCCAGCCCCGTGGCAATATCTAAAGTAGCACCAGCACCAGCACGACATGGCTTATAAGTAAAGCCTTGCCAAGTTAAAGGAGCGCAAGAATAACTTTTTGATTCTGAAAATCCCTGTTGAATAGCAGCTGTGTAAGCAAAGATTTTGAAGGTGGAACCTGGTTGTCTTTTGGCTTGAACAGCACGATTGAACTGACTTTTTCTGTAATCAGTTCCGCCCACCATTGCCAAGATACTGCCTGTACTAGAGTCAAGAGTGACTATTGCCCCTTGGGAAAAATTAAAATTCCTACCGCCGTTGTTCACTGAATTATTTAACGCCGCTTCTGCTTGGCTTTGTATCGCTGGATCGAGCTTGGTTTCAATGATATAATTACCTTCTCTTGCAGCTCCCTCCCCCAAGATTGATTCAAGTTCGGAGAAGACGTAATTGTAAAAGTAAGGAGCGATCGTCTTAGCTTGCTGTTCGCAGACTTTAGGACTAATTTGGACAGTGGAGCGTCTAGCTCGGTTCGCATCCTCAGGTTTAATTTTGCCCATCTCCAGCAACCGCTTAATCACGCGATTTCGGTATTCAGCTGCTTCTAGCTTATTTGGACTATCCCCACAAAAATCGAAAGCGTTGGGAGCAGGTAAAATTCCTACCAATGTTGCTGCTTCTGCCAAAGTTAATTCTTTAGCGGGCTTCTCAAAATAATACCGGGCTGCATCCTCAAAGCCAGAGGTATCTCCCCCCAAAAAAACCCGATTTAAATACATCAGCAAAATATCATCTTTGCTGTAAAAGGTTTCGAGCTTCAAGGCAACAACTGCTTCTCGCAATTTGCGTCCAAGGGTATCTTGTCTGCCTACATACTCGCGGAACAAACTGCGGGCAACTTGCTGGGTAACAGTGCTGGCTCCTTGTTGCACATCTCCACTACGGCTATTAATCAATACGGCTCGTAAAATTCCTACAGGATCAACCCCAAAGTGCCAGTAATAACGACTATCCTCTGAAGCCACCACCGCAGCAGGTAAATAAGGGCCAAATTCGTCTAATCGCTTCATGTCTACGTGGGAGGTAGTCCGAGGCTCTCTCAGGGGAGTGGCTCCATCACGAGCGTAAACAACTACTGGGGCGCGTGTAGCTGTGGGTAGGGGTTTAACTTGAAATTTTAGCCATTCGACGCCAATCACTAACGCTAACAGGGCACTAGCACCGCCGACACCACAAGCTGTCCAACTTGCAGCTTTCACATACCAGGCCGGAGGATCGACGTACTGCAACCGCACAGAAGCGGCAAGTTCTGGAGGCCCTAAAGTAAGAATATCGCCGTGACGCAGTTCTAGAGAATTGACACGACGCTTGCCACGATAAATGCCATTAGTGGAGTTTTCATCTTTGATGACGAAAACTGGCGTGCGTTGGCTAGAATTCCGCGATAGCGACAAATGAATTTGGCTGACAACAGGGTTACGGATGACGATATCGCTGGATTTGGAGCTACGACCTAGAATATAGCGATCGCCCAACAGTGGATATACCTCTGCTTTATCCGCCCCCGCATCCTGCACCCAGAGTTCCGGTACTTTGGCATTAGGCTTGAGCGCCAATTTAGAAAAATCGACCCTAGCTTGGATAGTATGTACCGCTTGAGTCAGTTGACCAAGTAAAGTTTGTGGCTTTTGAGGGGGTTGGGGAGAACTCATCGGCTATTTACATCACACTTTTTAGTGAAGAATCGGGCGAATTACAATCAATTTTAGATGTTAGTCTTTCATCATTTTACTCATAAGCCAAAGCATAAATTATCTATACGGTATTTTTTGACTTAATTTATACTCTATATTATATTTCTACTAAACTTTGTTTGTAGTTTTTGTTGCCTTTGTATGTAAGTACAAAAAAATATTCATTCTTAAAGGCTTACTCTATCAATGTGGTTTGTTATATAACTACGAACATGGTTTTAAGCTATGTATTTTTATACACAAACCATCAATAGACAACAGATTTAATTTTTACCAATTTTACATATCCACATATTCTGATACAAACTTAAATATATTCATTTAGGAAGATTTTCTAAATCCTATTGTCTGTTTTAATGGGCCGAGTGTTCCGTTGAGGTTAATTACAAGTAATGATGGGAAAATCTCTGACTCTGATTGGTGCAGCTTTATCTTTAGCATTCACAGCTAATATTGCTGTAGCCGAATCTAGTAAATCCTCTATAGCCCAGTCCAGTAGTGGCTCAACTAGTGCACCAGCAGAAATTAAGATGTCGCCAGAAGGAATGAAAATTCTGTGCGAGTATTTTCCGCTCAACTCCCGTTGTCCTGGCGGCACAGCACTCACCCCTACTAGCGCTCCTGGTAGCACTACGGCACCCGCAGAAACCACGCCTAGTGGCACCACCACACCAGATAGCACAACTGCACCAGGTAGCACCACCACACCAGATAGCACAACTGCACCAGGTAGTACAACTGAACCTGGAGCTGGATCTGCCACTCCCGAAACTACTCCAGCACCAGGAGCCGTTACCCCATCTGATCCTAGCGCTCCTAACAAGTTAACTCCAGCACCAGGAAGCGTTACCCCGCCTGATTCTGGCACTCCTGGCAACTTAACTCCACCAGGAAGCGTTACCCCAGTTCAACCTGGCACTCCTGGCACTCCTAGCACTCCTGGCAGCAGTACCGAACCAAGTAGCTCAACTACACCTGAGTCTGGCGCTCCTGGCAGCATTACCGTACCAGGAAACCCAACTACACCTGAGTCTGGTACTACTGATAGCAATCCCGTACCAAGTACTGGTTCTCCCAATAATACTCCAGGCTCTAGTTCACCAAAAACTCCTGGTACAACAGGCAATTAATTAAAAGCTGAGGCATAATCTGAATAATAGTTTGCCATCAGCGATCGCCAGTGCATCTTGACTTATTACACCAGTTTGCATAACTGGTGTAAAATAACAACTCGAAATCGCTCAATCTAATGAGCAAGTTTTCGCATAAAAAAGTGAGCTTAATGGCCTGGGGTGATTAGTCATCCCAGGCTTAATAGTTTAATGCGACCTGTCAGTTGAAGTCGGTGTTTTTTGAAAGGAAGCAATTAATAGGCAAACAATACCGATACTAATAAATGAATCTGCCACATTAAATACAGCAAAGTTAATCAGCCGAAAATCAAGAAAATCAACGACATACCCTAAAACAAAGCGATCAATACCGTTGCCGATAGCTCCACCTAAAATCAAGCCATAGCCCAACTGATCCCATAAATTTAATGTCGGGCCAAACAAGGCCAAGGCTATCAATACTAAACTCACCCCTAAAGATAACCAGCGTAACCATTCTACTTTCCCACTTAACAGACTAAAAGCCGCACCAGTATTAGTGACATAGGTGAAGTGAAATATTCCAGGTAAGAGTGGTAGTGTTTGCCCCAAGCTAAAGGTTTGCACTACCCAGTATTTTGTTATTTGATCTAAGAAAAAAGCTATGAAGGCAGCTATCCAGAAAAGGCGATTTTTTAAACGCATGAAACTAGGGGCTAGGATTAGGGACTAGGGACTAAGGACTAAGGATTAGAAGAATTTGAATTTCTAGCCCCTAGTCTCTAGCCCCTTCATGACTAATAAAACATTAAGTGACGCAATATATATGCTATTACAGTAACGGCACAGACCACATTTAGTTGCCCTGGTAGTGCAAACCAGGAGTATCTAAGGATTGCTTGCATCAAGGGGAGATTTTCTGTGCCTTTCCATTGAAAAATATAGCTAATAATCAAATAAGTAATACCGCATAGGTGGATAGTTAACAAGCCACAAATGCAACTAAAGGCCAGAGTTTCTATTCTAGGTCTAGCTTTAAAAGCGAACAACCCACAAATCCAAGCTCCAGGAATAAAGCCTAATAAATAGCCAAATTGAGATAACTTAACATAACCAATACCGCCTCCATCCGCAAATACAGGTAATAAGGTCAACCCCATGACTAAATAGGCAATTTGTGAGAGCGCACCAGCATTTTTGCCTCCTAAACAACCTACCAACAATACTGCGCCAACTTGAAAAGTGACACCTAATGAAATTGTCTGAATTCCGTGCTTACTCCAATTCCAAGGTAAGGTGATGCCATAAACTTCTAGGAAAGTGCCACCCATTGTTAGGAGTAAGCCAATCATTGACCATAGTAATTGATTGGAAGCAGCAAACATTTATTCAGTCAACCAGGGAAAGGCAAAAGGGAAAACCAACTGCAACTAGTACAACAAGGCGGAAGTCAAAAGTCAAAAGGATTATATTGCAGGCTTTTGTGCAATTGAAATGGTATGTTTATTGTTGCGCCTGTCGCACTAGTATATTCATTACTGTTAAAACGAGATTTGTGTTGACACCTCTAAGAATTAGCATGTTTTTTTTGCCTTTTTGGTATGTAACTTTTCAGTTCTGCAAATTATAGCTTAGGTGTCTATAGCTGTAATTTTATTGGCTGAAGCGGAGTGTAATTATAGTATTTGACCTAATACATGTTAATAATAGTAGTAAATAAAATATAGGATTTATAAATTTTAGATTCAATACCAGCTTTTTCTACAAAGCGTTAAAGATAGTTTATTAATTTACTCTTTTTTAGCGATCGCACTACCTACTCTCATAAAATAGGCAATTTATCGCTTTTCTTCTGTTTTCTCTCAACAATAGTTTCACTTACTGAACTTAAATTGTTTAGTTATGCTTGAAGTCTGCTTAAACTGGTAAACTAAACAAAACAATTTTCATCTTAAACACCCAAATTTATAAAGTTTATATCTTATCATAGGCTGCCATGTTTTTATACATTTTTATGATTTGACCAATAAATTTACACTAGTACTAAAATGTTTGTAAATATTATTTAACTAAATTTCTGTAGTAGTATTTGTAAGGTGTGACTAACTATAGCAGTATAAATTTTATCAATAAAAGTAGAAACGAGTGTTTGTTCTTCATCAAAAAAAACAAGCATTTTTTGCTTTGTTAACCTATCCTTTACCTTAATATTCATCCTTTAGGGGTATCCTGAGAAGCGCTCACCTGAAAAGTTACCCAAACATTGATAGCGATGCCCTCAAATTTTAGTGTAACAAAAATCCATCGCCTCACAGCTTCAATTTCAGTGTTAGCACTGACAATCAGCCTAGCTGCATGTGGCGGACAGCAAAATTCAGATAACACAGCTACCAAGGATGCTCCTTCTAGTACTGCTACAGATACCACAGCTTCTAGCACAACCAAATTAGATTTGGGTGGAAATCTCAAGTTAAGCGGGGCCGGTGCGTCTTTCCCAGCACCACTATATGATACATGGTTTACGGATTTAAATAAAAAATATCCAAATCTGCAAGTTGACTATGCCTCAGTTGGTAGCGGTGCTGGAGTTGAGCAATTTATCAAAGGGACTGTAGACTTTGGTGCTAGCGATGTTGCCATGAAGGATGAAGAAATCAAGAAGGTACCAGCCGATAAGGGCGTTATTTTACTGCCTGTAACTGCTGGTAGCATCGTGCTAGCTTACAACTTGCCAGATGTTGCAGAACTAAAGCTACCACGAGCCGTTTACGCTGATATTCTACTAGGCAAAATCACGTCTTGGGATGATCCCCAAATTGCCAAGGCTAACCCAGGTGCAAAACTTCCTAAAGAAAAAATCACAGTCGTTTATCGTTCAGATGGTAGCGGAACAACAGGTGTGTTTACAAAACACCTCAGCGCTATTAGCCCAGAATGGAAGACTAAAGTTGGTGAAGGCAAAACTGTCAACTGGCCTACGGGAGTTGGTGCGAAAGGGAATGAAGGTGTTACCGCCCAAATTCAACAAACACAAGGCTCTATTGGTTATGTCGAGTACGGCTATGCCAAACAAAATAGTCTTAAGTTTGCTGCTTTAGAAAACAAAGGCGGTAAGTTTATTGTACCTAGTGAGGAGTCAGCCTCCAAAACTTTGGCATCAGCAACTTTACCACCCGATCTTCGTGTTTTCATTTCCGATCCAGAAGGCGCTGATTCTTATCCCATCGTCACTTACACCTGGATTTTGGCTTACAAAAAATATCCCAATGCGGCGAAAGCTAAGGCAGTTGAAGCTGCGATCGAATATGCTTTAAATGATGGTCAAAAGCAGGCTGTTGCACTAGGGTATGTTCCTTTACCCCAAAACGTTATTACAAAAGTGGCTGCTGCTGCCGATCAAATCAGTCCAGATTATAAAATCGCTGTTGGTAGTGGTACTAGTGCTAGCAAATAGCTACAGTCAAGACATGAAGCATTCCTAGACAATAATTTTTAGGCTGCTTACTAAACTATAGGCATTCGTAATTTGGAACTCTGTTTTACCAATGTCTCAGTTTCAAAAGACGATGAGGCAACAAATTTGTTGATATGGTTGCCTCCCATATCTTCCTCTGATTTAATTGTGAAAGTCGGTAGTCATGACTACAAATTCTCAAAACCTTTCATCAGCGACAAAAAATCGCTCTGATGTAGAAAAATCCCTAGATCGGGGTTTTATTTGGCTTACTAAAATTTTCGCTTTTGGGGTTGCTGCCACTTTATTATGGATCGGCTTCCAAGTTGCAGTTGCTTCTGGCCCAGCCATCCAAAAGTTTGGTGCTAGCTTTTTAGCTAACACCACTTGGAACCCAGTTAATGATAGCTACGGAGTGCTACCTCAAATTTATGGAACTCTCTTGAGTTCTTTTATCGGTTTACTGATAGCTGTACCGATTGGAGTTGGTACTGCTGTTGTACTAAGCGAGGATTTTTTACCCGCAAAAGTGAAGTTGGTACTGGTTTTTGCGGTAGAACTACTCGCAGCTATTCCCAGCGTTGTCTACGGCGTGTGGGGTATTTTTGTTTTAGTGCCTATTTTAACTAACTTGGGAAAATGGCTCAATAGTTACTTTGGCTGGATACCATTTTTTAGCACCTCCCCTACAGGGCCAGGAATGTTACCGGCGGGAGTCATATTAGCAATTATGACTTTGCCCATCATCACAGCTCTATCGCGTGATGCTTTGATTTCTATACCCTCCAGTTTGCGCCAAGCCTCCATAGGACTAGGAGCAACCAGATGGGAAACAATTTTACAAGTTCTAATTCCAGCAGCCTTTTCGGGGATAGTTAGTGCTGTGATGTTGGCACTGGGTCGAGCAATGGGAGAAACAATGGCTGTGACAATGTTGATTGGTAATTCCAACAACATTAGTATCTCACTGTTAGCACCAGGCAATACGATTTCTTCTCTACTAGCAAATCAATTTTCAGAAGCTAGTGGTTTGCAAGTTTCGGCTTTAATGTATGCTGCTTTAGTGCTATTCTTCTTGACCTTGGTAGTCAATATCATGGCCGAGTTTATCGTTCTGAGAGTCAAGCGACTGTAGCTTAGTTTTGGGTTGAATTATGACTTCTAGCTTTCCAGAGCGCAGTCTAACTCGCGCTCCTATGTCTCAAAGGACATTGTTTAATACAGTAATGACTGTAATCGCATTTATCTGTGGGGTATTGGCACTTGTGCCATTGCTAGCAGTACTTTCTTACGTCATTATTCAAGGCTTTAGCAGTTTGAGTCCCAACATATTTTTTGAACTGCCACCGAAAGCTTTACAAAAAGGAGGAGGTTTTGGTAATGCAATTTTGGGTACACTATTAATGGTAGGAATTGCTGCCCTAATTAGTATCCCATTTGGTGTTTTGGCGGCGATTTATATCACAGAATTTAGCTCGGCCCGAGTAGCGAGATGGGTACGTTTTGCGGCTAACGTCCTGAGTGGAGTCCCGTCAATTATTGCTGGAGTATTTGCCTATGGCATTGTAGTTTTGACACTCGTAAAGTTAAACTTAGGATCATACTCTGCTCTCGGTGGAGGGTTTGCACTGGCAATTTTGATGTTGCCAATTATTGTCCGAACCACTGATGAAGCCTTGCAGTTAGTATCGCAAGATCTGCGACAAGCATCTGTAGGGTTAGGAGCAACTAACTTTCAAACAGTAAGTCAAGTAGTCTTACCAGCAGCTTTACCTGCAATTGTAACTGGGGCAACGTTAGCGATCGCCAGAGCATCTGGAGAAACCGCACCTTTACTATTTACCGCGCTATTTTCTAATTTTTGGCCTGGTAGCTTATTTGAACCCACAGCTTCCCTTGCTGTTTTGGTTTATAAATACGCAATTTCTCCATTTAAAAATTGGCAATCACTAGCTTGGGCAGCATCTTTGATTTTGGTATTGATGGTTCTAATCACAAGTATCATTGCTCGCTGGGCAACTCGCAAGAAAGTTTAGTCAAATACTACATAGCGGATTTGTATCGCTAAAACTAATACTACATTTAATTTATGGCTAACAACATTAGCACAGTCAACGATACTCAAACCGTTTTACGCACCGAAAACCTCAACGTTTACTACGGCAAATTTTTAGCCTTGAAGGATATCTGGTTAGATATTCCAAAAAATCAGGTTACAGCTTTTATCGGGCCTTCTGGTTGTGGTAAAAGTACTTTGTTGCGATGCTATAACCGCCTCAATGATCTGATTGAATCATTTCGGGCAGATGGTAAAATACTTTTTTATGATAAAAACTTGTATGCATCCGACATTGATCCTGTAGAGGTGCGTCGTCGGATTGGGATGGTGTTTCAAAGACCAAACCCGTTTCCAAAATCGATTTATGACAATATTGCTTTTGGAGCCAAAATCAACGGCTACAAAGGTAATATGGATGAATTGGTAGAACGGAGTTTGCGACAAGCAGCTTTGTGGGATGAAGTCAAAGATAAACTCAGGCAAAGTGGTTCGTCTTTATCTGGTGGACAACAACAGAGATTATGTATTGCTCGTGCGATCGCAGTCCAACCTGAAATTATATTAATGGATGAACCTTGCTCTGCCCTTGATCCTATTTCCACGTTACGGGTTGAAGAATTAATTCACCAACTTAAAGAGCAATATACCATTGTTATCGTTACCCATAATATGCAGCAAGCAGCACGGGTTTCTGATAAAACAGCCTTTTTTAATGTTAAAACTACAGAAAGCGGAGGTCGTAACGGCTACATGGTAGAGTACGACGCCACAGAACTAATTTTCAACAATCCTCAGCAGCAAGATACCAGAGATTACGTTAGCGGCAGATTTGGATAAATAGATAAATATTACACATTGTTAATGTTAAAAAATAGAGGGATACTCGAAAACTAAAGCTGCACGATATTCCTCTAGTTTTTATTTATTTTCCAAGATTAGCGTAGGAGTGGCCCACAGCAGGCATAGTTTGATGAATAATACCTGTTTCTTAGTCAAGAAAAGCAATAATTAAGCTGTTTAATATTAAGATTTAGATTTACTGTGCAGGGTAAGATACCCACTCCAAAATAGTCCAACATATAGTGTAATGCAATTTTGCCCCTTATTTTGAAAATACAAGGTGGATTTATACGGTGCTGCACTAGTGCATTTCATACTTTTCTAAGCGGGCGGCGGGAATCGAACCCGCATTAATAGCTTGGAAGGCTATAGTTTTACCACTAAACTACGCCCGCAAAATTCCAACCCTATAAATTTAACACAGGTCTTGGAAAAATTCAAGCATTTAGTTGGAATTAGCAGGTTGGATATTGATCCTGACATACAGATTGCTCAATTCTGGTTTTGTGCCATCGTTATTGTGAGCAGCAATAAAGTTTTCTGTTTTGAAAACTTCGCTCAGGACTTGCTGGTATGTGCTTTTTTCACTTTGCAGTGTTGCTGGTTCTATTTCTAAAACTACGGCCTGTTGAAAATTGCCATTGTTATCAATTATTAAGCTAGCTAAGAGTTGTGCTGGTTCAAGTCCAGAATTCTGAATAAGAAAACTTGAATCTAATTCTTTTGTGTTGCTTCCCTTATATAAAGCGATAACGTCGGGTAAAGCATCTTGTCGTAATCTTCCTGATTGTATCAAGCTACTGACTTCATCTCTGAGCAAAGGAGCTACTATTGCTACTGATGCTCCTTGGGCGGGGGTACGTGGAGTTTCCTGAGTCGGTGTTGCTGGAGTTTCCTGAGTTGGGACAGGGGCGCGTGGAGTTTCTCCAGTCGGAGTTGCTGGCGTTTCCTGAGTAGAGGTACGTGGAGTTTCTCCAGTCGGAGTTACTGGCGTTTCCTGAGTAGGGGCGCGTGGAGTTTCCTTAGTCGGAGTTACTGGAGTTTTCTGAGTAGAGGTAGGTGGCGTTTTTCTGTTTTCAGCTTCCGAACCTGATGAATTTGATGGAACACCTGTTGGTAGTAGTGTTCCCTTTCCCAGTTTGATTTCTTGACGACGGTTCCAAGGTAAATTACCGACTGGAACTGTAGGTGTTGGTTTCGGTATAGATTTCGGTATCGGTATCGGTGTCGGCGTCGGTGTCGATGTAGATTTCGGCGTCAGTGTCGCCGTAGCAACTCTTTGTTGTCTAAAGGGTTGGCTATTGGGTTGAGAGGCGTAAGTTTGCTTCTTCTGCTGGGGATTATCAGCAGGATTTATTGCGCCAAAATTTTGATCTCTGGGCGTAGTTCGTGCTGTTTGTGGTGAACGTGCTGGTACAGACTTTTGAGTTGCGGATGCTGGCTTTGCCGAAACTGTTTTGGCTGTTGATTTTGATTTGGGAGCAATGTCTATCAATTCAATAGGAACAGCAGATTGACTTTGTTGGGGAAACCAAAGACTAAATGCATTAGATGAGCGCATCAGCCAGAACGCTAGCAAGTGCAGAGAGACTGAACCTATAACGACAGAAATCCACAAAGCTGGTGGATCGCTGTGTCGCCTCCAGACTTTGGTTGGAATTGGAGATTTGTCTGCAACTGATGGTGGCATATTATATAAACTGGATATGATTAGGCACTCTTACTCATTACTAATGCTTTAAAATACCAGTCTAAATTTTAGCGATTAACCATTACCTCTGGTGTAACAGCAAAAGTCAAAACTGTTTCATCTACTCCTTTAAGTTCTAGCGGGCTACCTTTAGTAATTTCTTCTTCCTGCAAATAATCTGCTACGGCAGCAGAAACTAGGATCGTACCGGGAACAGCAGCAGCTTGCAACCTTGCAGCAATATTTACACTTGGGCCAATGGCAGTATAATCAGCCCGTTCAGCACTACCAAACATCCCCACAACGGCAGTACCTTGATGGATACCGCACCGAAACTGGACGCTAGTAAGTCTGTCACCATCAAATACACCTTGGTTTCGCCAGCGCTGATTCAACTCAGCCAGTGAGCGGTGCATTGCTCTTGCTGTATTTATGGCACGACGCACTTGTTCATTGGGGGTTAACTCTTCCGGCGCTCCATATAAAGCTAAAATAGCATCTCCCATAAATTTATCTACAGTGCCGCCATTGCTAAATACAACCTTGGTCATAGCTTCTAAATATTCATTTAGCAACTCTGCGACTCGTCGGGATCTGAGAGTATTTGATAGCTGTGTAAAACCCACGATATCACTAAACAAAACTGTAATTAAGCGTGGTTCTGGGCGCAAATCTAACGTTAAATCTCCGGTTGCAGCTTTTTGTACCAATACAGCCGGTAAAAAGCGCTTTAGCACCGATTCTGTTAGATAAGTATTTAACTCCACAATTCGCCGTTCATTTTCCTTCAATGCCAAAAGATTCCGAACTTCCGCCAAAAGTTCCCGATCATTGAATGGTTTTGCTAAATAAGCATCTGCACCATGTTCTGTACCTTCGATGCGGGTTTCCTCGTCAGCTTTTGCTGTCAGCAGAATGATTGGTATTCCTTTCAACTTCTCCTCTTTGCGGATCATTTGAATCATCTCAAGTCCGCTCACCAAGGGCATCATTAAGTCAGTCACAATCAAGCTGGGTATAATTTCCTGAGCTAGACGGTGCCCTTCAGAACCGTTACGAGCTGTCCGCACATGATAGCCATTACGGCGGAAAATCTCAGATACATAGGTTCGTAAATCCGGGTTATCATCTACAACTAAAATTGAGTGCTGAGTCTTAAGTGCTGAGTCTTGAGTATCAATACTAGGTGAGAGGTTTATTGTAATATTTTCAATATTGTCTGTTGTTGATACAAGTTCTAAATCAGCCAATTCTACACTAGCGCGGCTTGTATTCAGTTCGGTAGGCGTTTCTAGTACTTGTTGTGTGGGTAAATGAGCATTTCCAGTCACAAGCCATAAACTAAAGGTAGTGCCTTGACCATAAACTGATTCCACAGTAACTTGACCACCGTGTAATTCGACCAATTCTTTAACTAAAGCTAAACCTAAACCACTACCTTCATAGGAGCGGTTTGCTGAACCTTCAGCTTGGCGGAAGCGCTCAAAGAGGTGGGGAATTTGTTCTTTAACAATACCAATTCCAGTATCTTGTACTTGCAATATGCAGCGATCGCGCTCAGATTTTAGTCTGACACTAATCGTCCCACCTTCGGGAGTAAACTTCATGGCATTTGACAGGAGGTTATAAACCACCTTGTCAAATTTTTCCATGTCCAAGTACACCGGCAAACATTCGTCTAACTGGGTGACGAGATGCAATCTCTTTTTCTCGCAGTAGGGACGAAAAGATTCCACAATTTGGGTGATAAACTCTGCTAAATCGCAGGGATGGAAACTAGGTTGCATTCTCCCTGCGTTCAGGCGTTGTAAATCTAGGAGTTGATTTACCAGTCGCAGCAGACGGCGAGAGTTACGCAGGGCGATCGCACTTTGGGAGTAAGATAATCCTTCACCAGCCGCCACCGCCGACTCTAAAGGCCCTTGAATCAGGGTGATGGGTGTACGAAACTCATGGGAAATATTTTGGAAAAATTCGGTTTTTTGTTTATCTAATTCCAGTAAGCGTTCAGCTTGTTGGCGAGTTTTTTGATATAAGTATGACTGCTGTACAGCGATCGCTGCTTGAGCTGCTACTGCTTTAGCTAAATCAATATCAGATGAAAGCCATCGGCGTACTTTTTTACCTTCATGTAACGTAATACTACCGATACATTTACCATCAGCCAATAATGGCACAAACATTAGCGATCGCGCTGGCATGTTTAACGGCAAATCAAAACCCTGCACATCTGAGAGAGAATGGCTCACATTACCAATTACCACAGGTTCATGTGTCTGTAGCATTTGTTGGAGGATTGGATTCTCCTGTATAGATGCTTGAGAATAAGGTAATTTCGGAGCAACTAGGTGATTTTGACTACCTTTATTATTGTCTGTAGCTAGCGATGCTTGGGTTGGGCTATCCCTACGCAAATTTTCCGAATGTTGAAAACTGTCATATAAGCCCACACACTGGACAAACTCATCTTCCTCTGTCCACAAAGACAGGACGCAGCCATCAACTTGTAAAGCTTGTCCCAATTGCTGGGTAATCGCCGCAAAAATATCTTGAGGATCTAAACTAGAACGAATCGCGCTAGTAATTGTATTAATTAGGGCTTCTCGCTTGGCAAGGGCACGTACTTGTTCGTAAGCATAAGCTTGAGACAAAGCTAAAGCTGCCTGATCCGCCACCATCAACACTAGCTGCACCTCATCCTCCTCCCACAAGCGAGGCACAGAACACTGATGCAGTGCCAGCACAGCCATCAGTTCTTGTTGGCAGATTAATGGCACAACTAAACTAGAGCAAATGTTAGCGGCAGAAAAAGCTTCCTCACGTTGGCGCAGTTCGGGAGTATTACCATGAATCCGCTCATCATCAGTTACATCGTGAATCACCTGGACTTCACGAGTTTCCCACACCGTTTGAGCCAAAAGAGCCAGAGGGGCAGAGGTTGACGGCACAGCAGAAGAATTATTTGCCTGCACCCCTGCTTCTTCAGAAAGAGGCTTCTGATAAATAAATCCTTTATCCGCTAACTGCTCATCTTGGAAGGGACGCAACAGACAAACATCCACCTCCAACATGTGACCCACTGTATCTACAATTGCCTGCAAAATTTGGCGATAGTCTAAAGCACTGCGAATCGTATTTGTGACAGTATTCAGCAGTGATTCTTGTCGGAGTGTACGGGTAAGCTCGCGCGTACGGGCTTTGAGAACATTGTGAGTATCCAAAGCTTGGCGCACCACTGCTTTGAGTTCCTCAGCTTCCCACGGTTTCGTAACGTATTTAAATACCTTACCAGCGTTAATTGCTTCCACCAGGTCTTCGACATCGGTGTAGCCAGTTAAAATAATCCGAATAATATCTGGATATTGAGTTGCTGTCAGGCTCAAAAATTCTGTACCGCTCATCATCGGCATCCGCTGATCGGAGATGATCACCGCGACCTCCCCCTCTTGAGCCAGCAGATCGAGTGCCGCAGGGCCAGAGTTTGCCCTTAGCACCTTATAGTCGCGATAGAAAGTGCGGTAAAGCAAGTCAAGGTTGTCTGGTTCATCATCGACAACCAAAATTTTAGGCTTACTGTTTGCTTGGGATTTCATGCACCGCTTTCCTGCTGCAACGGCAGTCGGATAAAGAATAATCTGATCAGGTAAGGATTTTTCTGAGTCAGGTAAGAGCAGAGCATTTCGACCAATAAGGCTTTTTGGCTACATGACTGCTGAGTGTAGGTGTAGGAGTGTTTACGCACAGTAATTCGTCTCAATGGCTTATACTTATTACCGTTTGCGTTGGTGCAATGTAATTGTTTTCATAATCAGTTTTATGGTTACAGAGTCGCTGCTTGCTTGCCAAATCTCCCTTCACCTCCTGTGAGTAATGTCTGATACTACATACAGCGCTCATAGCTAGCTGACAAATCCAGATGAAGCTGCATATTAAGTTTGCCCTTTGCAGCAGTTGTACTAACACTTGCAGGTAAATTTTATTTATGGTAGTCATGGTAGAGTCAAAAATATTAAAACATGAACATTTAAAGCCAAAGTATACTATTAGACAAATACCTCCTTCTAATTTAGCAATCAGAACTATCATTAAGACAAGGTAGGGTTAAGAAGTTAGGGATCTTGGATCTTAGAGATTCTTCCCCTATACCTGCAAACCGTCGCTATGAGCTATTACTGCAAAGCAGAATTCAAAAGAAGCCAGTGCGCCCTTGTGGCTCTACCTACTTGTACCCCTCCGGGGAAGCAAGCTACGTGCAGCGTCTCGTTGGCGTAGCCTCTCGAAGAGAAGAGAAGAGAAGCAACTGGCTCTACAAGTGAAAAGTCTATAATTTTGAGCTTTTTGGCTGTAATGAAATGGTGAGGCAGTCCGATCTTGGGGGTTCCCCCCATGAGGAACTGCCGAACCCGAAGGGTAGGTTTATTTACGCCGACCTATACTAGGAGTAAAGTCCTGTTAGTGTAGCGGCAATTGCCTAAGCGAGTTCAGTACTGTAACTAAAGGTGATTTGCAAGCAGAATTTGTTGGTAGTGTACTTACTTAACAATTTTGTAGGTAATGTTTACGGACAGGTTATGCTATTTATCTACCCATTCACCTAAACCTGTTCCACTTTACAAATGTTTTTGTGGTAAACAAACTGATATCCTCCCTACCTAAAGCAAGGGATACACTTGAACCTACTGGACTTAAAATTGTAGCTTGATGAAGCTGTAACTTCTAAGACTTTGACTTTTCCAAAAATACAGACTATAAAACCCCAAACTAAAGTGGAAAACTTTGTATGCTTCACAAGCAAAAGCGAATTAGCAATCTTAGGTTAGTTCAATATCCTGGGCAGATATAAAGTTTTTCTCCAGTTGAAATGGTATTTGAGGAGATTTGAGAAAATTTTCGTTGAATAAAATCAATACTAAACTAGCCTTGAATTATCGGTTTTTTCATCCATGCCAGGAACAACCAATCAATCCAGCTTGCTGCCAATTTCAAATTCGTACAGCAGCACCTGCTGATTTGATCAGTGTTTCTCAAATTATTGCTGAAAGCTTTCACTCCCAACAGGGGATATGGGGATGGGCATTTCCATTGCTACGTCTCGGTATTTACGAAGACTTAAGGCATCGCATGGCATCACCTCCATCGCGTCATGTTTGTTTAGTCGCCTTTGAAGCTACTACAGGTGAGGTTAATAACTTAGTGGGAAGTGTAGAACTGGGTGTACGTTATAGTGATTCGTGGAGCCAGATTGGCATGGGTTTTCCTTACTTATCTAATTTAGCAGTTCACCCACAATACCGTAGACACGGTGTTGCTTCAGGGTTACTCACTAGTTGTGAGAAAGTTTCTCGTGATTGGGGATTTCAAGACTTATATCTCCACGTTTTGGAAAATAACCATCAAGCAAGGCAACTTTATTTCAAGTTGGGGTATCGGGTGCATAAAGTTGAATCGAATTGGAATAAATTTTTCCTAAGACGCTCAAGCCAAATGTTATTACACAAGCATTTGAGTCCCGATTCCACTATTTGAATTTTATTTTGGCAGATAATAATTTAGTTTTGATGTTCTAATTATTTTTGGGAAAATTTTCACTAATATAAATAATTAAAACACAAACTAACTTAATTAAAACTAAGTTACTATTAGCTATAGGATTGATATTTTATTTTTGAAATATATGCAAGGTGTGTCAGACGAGAGTACAGCACTGTCCAAAGACGTTGTTACAGACTCCGTTCTGATGCACCCTACATATACTGATATTTTTGAAAAACTTATGAACCACTACCTCTATGAGAGGCTTCCACCGATGCGTAGCGTGTCGTAAAGAAAGAAGAAAAAAAAGCAAAAAAGCTTACGAATCATTTAGGACTACTATATAGCTTTAAATAATTTTTTAAGTATATTCTGTTTATCGTTTTTATAAAGCTGTTTATTCGTAATATTAAGAAATATATAACTTTGGAAAAATTATCTTAAATGATTAACTTATTAAAGTTTGTCTTTTCTGTTTGCTATTAAACGACAATTATTTTAGAATATTTTATATAGATAAATAAATTAATTATAATGAAAATAGCTGTAGAATTGCCCTGAGAAAACTAGCAATAGCTCATAATAACTTTTTAATTAAGATATTCATCTTTATAAAAACTTTAAGAAAACTCTCTCATAATTAGAAGACAAATGTAGTTATATCTCATAAAATATGATCACTCAATTACTAAACACTGCCTATTTATTAGTATCTTAGGAAAATTGGCACAAAGACTCTTGATAATATAAAGAATTCAAAAAGCTGATTTGACATAAAAGCTAATTTTGTTTTGAAGTGCATACTACTACCAAATTCATTGAAAGTTTAAAAAACATGGATAGCGAACAGCATCGACGCTATCAGACCTCTATGGTATCAACTTATTACCCTGAAGCTAGTTTCCTTGACTCTCTTGTCATGCCAGATGGAACTGAGCAATCGCAAGGCTCGGATATCCTTACACGTTTACACAGTGGGGAAGTTTTCATCGTCAATAGTCGTAGACGAAATGGATTAATCCTCTTTAAACGCTATCACGCAGAGTTTGCTGGGCCTGGGGCTGCTGTAGGTGGGGATTACGATTGTGATTGCCAAAGGGCATTGCCCATAGGGAATTTGTCTTTATTAACTCCCGAATCTAATGAAGAACGCCAGAAGGCTTACTTAATTAGACGACAATGGATTCGATTGATCAAACAAATTACAGAAAACCCGGTGCCTGGGCAACGAGTTCAGAAAATTCTCGATCAATTTGAACAATACTTTCCACCAGATATTGTGGCTCTTCTGCCGGATGTTGCTTTTGCTCTTTTAGTAGGTGTGCTGCCACAAACAGTGGGAATAGTACGCCGTTTGGGCAGTGAGGTAAATAGCCGATTTAATTACTGAGTGAATTGCTAAAATTCCAAATTTGCCAAAACAGCTTGGACTCGATTAATGGTACGGGCGTTTTCCTCAATTGTTCCTACAGTAATTCGCAATCCTCCGCTAATATGTCGCACAACAGTACCAAGTGTTCTAAGTTTCTGGTGAAAGGTTTTTAACGCAGCATCTGGTGACTTAAAGCTATTTGGTTTAAGACGTAGGTAAATAAAGTTAGCAGCGCTTGCAGTAATTTGTAGTTCTGGTTGCTGCGATAAAATTTCGATGAGTTTAGCTCGTTCACTCAGGATTTGGGAAATTGACTCTAATAAGAGTATGCGATTTTGTAAAGCAACTAATGCTGCTGCTATAGAAAAGCTAGGAAGATTGTAGGGTAGGCGAACTTTTTCTAAAATGGCGATCACTTCGGGATGAGCGACGCAATAGCCAACACGGAGAGCTGCCAACCGGAAAGCTTTAGAAAAAGTGCGTAATATTACCCAATTAGGACGCTGTGTTAATTCACCTACTAGGGTAGTTTGACTGAATTCAAAGTAAGCTTCATCAATTACTACCAAAATATGCTCACTCAAACTTCTTAACCATGCCAACTCTGCCGCAGTTAAGCTATTGGCTGTCGGTGAATTGGGATGCACTACAAAAACTACGCGAATCGGAGGATTTTGAGTATTTTTGATCGCAGCCTGTGCTGCTTTTAAGTCAATTTCAAAATTTGTTTCATTTCTACCCACTGCGACTACAGGAATACCCAAAGTTTGCGCCAAAATTCCGTACATGGAGAAAGTGGGATTGGCAACTAGAACTGAACCTTCTCCTCCTAAACAGGTGGCAATTAATAAAGAACGGATTAGTTCATCGGAACCATTTCCAACAGAAATATTGGCAGCAGTATTAGATAGCGAGATGGCGGCTGATTCATTGACATATTGGGCGATCGCATCCTTAAGTGTCTCATGTCCGCCATCAGGATAACGATTTGTTTCAATTACTTGCTGATATGTCCAAGCCAGCTTCTCTTTTAACTCAGGTGGTAAATCATAAGGGCTTTCATTTGTATCTAGCCGATCAAATTGCATGGGGACAGATTCGGCTGTATCGCTGCTGGGGTGAGGTTTGTACGCGGTAAATTTGGCTAAATCTGACCGGATAAAGGGAAGCATAATTTTAGTAATTAATCATTGGTCATTGGTCATTTGTCATTTGTCATTAGTAACTAAAGAAAGGACAAATGACTAAGGACATTATTTATGTAAGAGTTTAATATTTTACAGCTTCAAGGTAATTGGCAAAAGAGGCGAATTGCCTGCCAAATTTCTTCCATAACATTACCCAAGGCGTGATCGCTGTCGAGTTCGACTAACTCCACCCAAGGACGCGAACGCCCAAAGTTACGACTGGCTTCGATGGGGATGACTTCATCGTTTTTTCCATGCAAAATCAGGGTGGGAATAGGACGTTGCAAAAACTTCTCTTGGTATTGGGTAGCATCTGTAACAAAATCGTAACTTAAGGGAAGCTTTCGCTGCTCCCTATAGTGGTAGACCATGATATATTTTTCTTGCTGCCAACGCTGTACTTCTTCATTGCCTAGCTTGGGTAACCAATGGGATAAAAACTCAAAAGCTGGTGCTAGCAGCACGAGACGTTGTACTTGTAAATATTGCTGTCCCAAGTGGGCAGAGGTCAAGCCGCCTAAACTTGAGCCAATGAGCGTTACTGGCGTGGAATTATTAGTGAATTCTGCGCCAACTTGAGTAATTTGACGAGTGATTGTCAAGTGCGAAAAATCGCCAGCATTTAGATCGGGAATTTTTAGCTTTGTATGAATTTGAGCAAAGCGATCGCCTATATCCTGCGCTTTGGCAGAATTAGGACTGGAAGCGAAACCGTGAAGATATATATATTGCAAAGTTGTAGATAGTTGGGAGTGAGAAGTTAAGAGTTTTAAGTTTTAAGTTTCTTTCTTCAACTCATAACTCTTAACTCCTAACTTCTAAATCTTATTACCGCATTGTGACAAATTCTTCCGCTACTGAGGGATGAATACCAATGGTGGCGTCAAAGTCTTTTTTAGTTGCGCCCATCTTCACAGCAATTGCTACACCTTGAATGATCTCAGCAGCATGTTCACCCACCATGTGTGCGCCTAACACTTTGTCAGTGTTGCTGTCAACCACCAACTTCATCATTGTTTTCTCTTGCTTACCAGTCAAACTATAGTACATGGCGCGAAAGCGAGTGTGAAAAATTTTGACGGCATCACCGAGTTTTTCCCGTGCTGCGGCTTCTGTCCAGCCGACAGTAGCGGCTTCTGGGGTAGAAAATATGGCAGTGGGAACAGTTTCGTGACTGAATTCGCGGCGGTTATTTCCGAATTCACTATCTGCAAAGGCTCGTCCCTCGCCAATGGCGACGGGAGTTAAATTGATTCGGTCTGTAACATCGCCAACGGCAAAGATATTTGGTTGATTAGTTTGACTATATTCATTGACTGCGATCGCATTTGTGGTACTGTATCCAGGCCCTTCTATAGAACTATCAACAACATCAACTCCAGCGTTTTCTAAACCTAATCCATCTACATTGGGAGTTCGACCAGTTGCTACTAAAAACACGTCGGCAATAACTGGTTCTTGGTCTTTGTCTGATAAAGTCAGTTTAAAACCTTCCGACACACGTTCAACTGTTTTTACCACATTATTCTTAATCAACCGAATTCCGTGGTTTGTCATCCCCTCTTCAATTTCTGTACGGATGTCCTCATCAAACCCCTTCAAAATTTTTTCACCTCTGGTAATTTGTGTAACTTCAGAACCTAAACCACGCATGATACAGGCAAATTCTGTGCCAATATAACCAGCGCCAAGAATGACGATGTGTTTTGGTTGTTCTTTTAGATGAAAGATTTCGTTGGAGGTAATGCCATATTCCATGCCTGGTAAATCTGGTTTAATGGGACGCCCACCAACAGCAATTAAAATTTTATCTGCTGTAACTTTGCGTCCATCAACTTCTACTGTATGGAGGTCTAGCAATGTGGCGCGACCAGAAATTAGTTCTACTCCCGCTTTTTCTAAAAAGCTAATATGTAGTTGCGACAGTCGCCGAACTTCCTTATCTATAGATGTAATGAAATGTTCCCAGTCTAACTCGGCATTACCTACTTTCCAGCCATAGCCTGAAGCTTCACTGAATAGTGCGGGAAAGTGAGAGCCATAGACCATGAATTTTTTAGGAACACAACCGCGAATCACACAAGTGCCACCAACTAAATCATATTCAGCGATCGCCACTTTTGCCCCATAGCTAGCTGCCCGTTTGGAAGCCGCTAAACCTCCAGAACCCGCACCAATTACAAACAGGTCGTAATCAAAAGTCATAAATTTATGTTCTCTTTAGCAATAAATCAGTTCCTGGTAACTTACACAGAAAACGTCATTGAACTATATAAGGATATCCGGTGAACCCTGTGTAAGTCCTTTCCTTGATTTAATCTAGCGTTAGCAGATGTTCTCTCGTCGTAGGGAATATCACTTTTTGCCTTGGTTGCTGTAAAGGCAGTAACTAAAATTGTTTGTCATGGTTCTGTCTCTGGTTTTGGGCATAAGTTTGTGCTACTGCCTTGGAGCAGCTAAGTCCCACAGTAATTACGCAAAATTAAAATTATCACAAAACCAACCGCCTTCGGCATTTGCAGAACATTTTGTACCCCCATTAGCAGTTTTTATGTGCTTGGAAGCTGAGTTGGGGTTACAGGTGTTGGAGGAGTTGGGGTTACGGGTGTTGGCTCAGTTGGGGTTACGGGCGTTGGAAGAGTTGGTGTTACGGGTGTTGGCTCAGTTGGGGTTACAGGTGTTGGCTCAGTTGGGGTTATGGGTGTTGGAGTAGTTGGGGTTATGGGTGTTGGAGTAGTTGGGGTTACGGGTGTTGGAAGAGTTGGGGTTACAGGTGTTGGCTCAGTTGGGGTTACGGGCGTTGGAAGAGTTGGTGTTACGGGTGTTGGAGGAGTTGGGGTTACAGGTGTTGGCTCAGTCTGGGTTATGGGTGTTGGCTCAGTTGGGATTATGGGTGTTGGAGGTGTTGTAAGAGTTGGGGTTAAGGGTGTTGTAAGAGTTGGGGTTACGGGTGTTGTAGGAGTTGAGGTTACAGATGTTGTCTGAGTTGAAGTGTTGGGTGATTTTTCAGTTGAGGTTACAGATGTTGTCTGAGTTGAAGTGTTGGGTGATTTTTCAGTTGAGGTTACAGATGTTGTCTGAGTTGA